>CAZIFX010000101.1:0-6429 GCA_964538415.1 uncultured Halobellus sp. | reverse complement strand
AGTTCCGCGCGGAGGCTCGCGAGCTGGAGGCCGTCATCGACGGCACGGTCGCCGAACGGCTCGACACGATCATCGACCGGAAGCCCGAGTGTCCGGACTGCTTCGACCCGGAGACCGACGCCTGCGCCTGCTTGGAGCTCGCGTTCGAGTCGGCGGACTGACCGGGTCACGCCTCACTCCGACCGGGTCACACCTCACTCCGACCGGGTCACGCCTCACTCCGTCGTCTTTCCGTCCACGCGGTCGCGAGCCATGGCATCGGGGTCGCGTTCGTCGGGGTCACCGTGTCCGCCGCCGCCGGGCGTTCGAACCGTGATCGTCGTCCCCGCGGGGACGTCGACGGTCGTCTTCGCGCCGACGGGCTCACCGTCGATCAGGTTCTCACCGGTCGCGCCCGGTTCGCCGCCGTCGAGGCCGGCCGGAGCGTGTCGTCGGCGTTCGGTCAGAAGCGAGACGGTCGCCGCCCGCTCGACGCGAACGGCGCGTTCGACGCCGAGCCCGCCACGGTGGCGCCCGCGCCCGCCGCTGTCGGGGCGGAGGCCGTAGCGCTCGACGCGGAGCGGATAGGCCGTCTCCAGCGACTCGACGGGCGTGTTGAGCGTGTTCGTCATACCGACCTGCACACCGTCCATGCCGTCCTTCGTCGGCCGCCCGCCGAACCCGCCGGCGATCGTCTCGTAGTAGGTGAACGAGCCGCCGGACCCGTTTTCGCCGTCGGCATCCGGATCGGTTCCGCCGTCGGCGCCACGCGTGCCGATGATGAGGTTGTTCATCGTTCCCTGGCTCGCCGCAGGCACCCGATCGGGGACGGCCTCCGCGAACGCCGCGAGCACCACGTCGGTCACGCGCTGGCTCGTCTCGACGTTGCCGCCGACGACCGCCGCGGGCGGGCGCGGGTTCAGGAGGGATCCTTCGGGGGCGTGTACCGTAACCGGCTCGTAACAGCCGTGGTTCGGCGGGATCGCCGGGTCGGTCACGCAGCGCACGACGAAGTAGACGGCGCTCGTCGCCACCGCCAGCGGCGCGTTGAGGTTGCCGGCGACTTGGTCCGCGGTCCCGCGGAAGTCGACCGTGACGCGCTCGTCGTCGATCCGCACGCCGGCCGCGATCGGAACGTCATCGTCGGTCACCCCGTCGCCCTCGAGGACGTCCGTGGCCTCATAGGTCCCGTCCGGAAGCGTTCCGATCGCCTCGACCATCCGGGAGCGTGAGTAGTCGATCACGGCCTCGAACGCGCGTTCGAGACGGTCGCGGCCGTGCTCGTCGACCAGATCCCGGAGCCGGGCGCCGGCACGCTCGTTGGCCGCGACCTGTGCCCGGAGGTCCGCGCGGCGCTCCGCCGGGTTTCGGACGTTCGCCAACAGCAGGTCGAAGAGCGCCTCGTCGCGCTCGCCACTCGCGACCAGCCGGGTCGGCGGGATCCGGAGGCCCTCCTGCTGGATCTCGCGAGCGCCGGCGGGCATGCTTCCCGGAGTCATGCCGCCGACATCGGCGTGGTGTGCGCGGGAGACGGCGAATCCGAGCATTTCGCCGTCGACCGACAGCGGCGAGACCAACGTCACGTCCGGGAGGTGGGTGCCGCCCGCGAACGGGTCGTTGAGAACGAAGACGTCGCCGGGTTCGGGCTCGCAGTCGAGCACCGCGTCGACGGCCTGCGGCATGGCACCGAGATGGACCGGGATGTGTTCGGCCTGCGCGATCATTCGGCCGTCGGCGTCGAACAGCGCGGTCGAGCAGTCCCGCCGCTCCTTGATGTTCGGCGAGTACGCCCCGCGGATCAACACCTGCCCCATCTCCTCGGCGACCCCCTCGAGCTGGTTCCGCAACACCTCCAGAGTCACCGGATCGACGCCGCCGCTCATCGGGCACCTCCGTCGAGAACGACCGCCCCGTCACGCCTGACACGTCCGCTCCACGAGGGAGGAACGACGGTCGTGCTCTCCGTACCCTCGAGGATCGCGGGGGCGTCGACGGCGTCGCCGGCTGCGAGCCGATCGCGGTCGTACACGGCGGTTTCGACCGCCTCGGCGTCCGAGAACGTCGCAGTCCGGCTGCCGGTCCGCGCGTCGCCCGGCCCCTCGTGGGTCACGGTCGGGGGGTCGGTTTCGACGGTCGCGGTGACCCGGAGATTCACCGCTTCGATGGTCTCCTCGAGTCGGTAGCCGTACGCCTGCTCGTGGATCTCGCGGAAGCGCTCGGCGACCGTCTCGGGATCGAACCCGTCGACCGGGACGGTCAACTCGAAGCTCTGTCCGGCGTATCGGCAGTCGGCCGCCCGCTCGATCCGGGCGGCGTTCGGCTCCGAGACGTCCGCGAGCACGCGCTCACGAAGCTCCTCGTAGACGGATCTTCCTCGCGCGGCGACGTCGTTACGGTCAGCTCGTGTGGCGACGTCGTCACGTTCGTTCCCGCCCGCCGCCACGGTGAGCCGAACGGTCCGCACCGCGTCGTGCGTCTCGTCGGCCGCCAGCAGGCCGTACGCGGAGAGCACGCCGGCGGGGCCGGGAACGACCACCCGCGAGACGCCGAGCCGGTCGGCGATCGACGCCGCATGCATCGGCCCCGCGCCGCCGAAGGCGACGAGGTCGAACCGGCGCGGATCGTGGCCGCGTTCGACGGTTACCGAGCGGATCGCCCGGGTCATCGTCGCGTTCGCGACGCGGTGAACGCCGAGAGCGGCCGCGGTCGCGTCCGCGAGTCCCGTCTCGTCCGCCAGCCGGTCCAAGGCGTCGCGTGCGGCCTCGGCGTTCAGCGATAGCTCGCCGCCGAGCCGCGCGTCGGGACCGATGTATCCCAACACGACGTTCGCGTCGGTCACGGTCGGACGCATCCCGCCTTTCCCGTAGCAGGCCGGGCCGGGCTCCGCGCCCGACGACTCCGGCCCGACACGGAGCGCGCCTCCGGCATCGGTCCACGCGATCGAGCCGCCGCCCGCCCCGACCGTCTCGACGTCGACCATCGGCGTCCGGATCGGGATCCCGTCGATCTCGGCGTCAGCCGTCCGTTCCGCGTCGCCGTCGCGAACGAGGCTCACGTCGCTCGAGGTGCCCCCCATGTCGAAGGTGACGGCGCCCGCGGCCGTCGAGTCGGAGCGTTCGCCGTCGGCCGTGGTCGCCGACGGATCGGAACGTTCGGCGGCGTCCGGGTCCCCGATCGACGCCGCCGCCCCGATCACCCCCGCAGCGGGTCCCGAGAGGACGGTCGTCACCGCGTGGTCGCGGACGGCATCGACGTCGGCGACACCCCCGTTCGAGCCCATGATCCGCGGGTCGGGCAGCCCCTCCTCGCGGGCGGCGGCCGACAGCCGGCCGAGGTAGCCGTCGATCGCCGGCGTCACGTACGCCTCCGCGACGGTCGTCGCGGTCCGCTCGAACTCGCGAAACTCCGCAAGCACCTCGTGGGAGGCCGACACCGGCACGTCGAGTTCCTCCCGGAGGATCCCGGCGACTCGGGCCTCGTTTTCCGGCTCCGCGTACGCGTGCAGCAGGCAGACGGCGACGCTCTCGGCGTCCGTCCCGGCGATCGTCCCGGCGAGGCCGCGGACCGCCGATTCGTCGACCGCGCGCTCGACCCCGTCCGGCGTGGCCCGCTCGTCGACCGCGAAGCGTCGCCGTCGCGGCACGAGCGGCGCCGGCTTCTCCGCGTCGAGGTCGTACAGGTCCGGCCGCGCCTGCCGACCGATCTCGAGGACGTCCCGGAACCCCTCGGTGGTGACGAGCGCGGTGCGGGCGCCGTCGCGTTCGAGCAGCGCGTTCACCGAGACGGTCGTGGCGTGCGCGAAGGCGTCGACGTCGTCGGGCTCGACGCCGGCGGCCGTCCGGACCTTCTCGATGCCCCGGAGGACGCCGACGTGCTGGTCGTCAGTGGTCGGTACCTTTGCCGTGGAGAGGTCGCCGTCGACGAGCAGGACCACGTCCGTGAACGTGCCCCCGACGTCGACGCCGAGCCGAACGTCGTTCATGTGGTGATCGATACGGTCCCTTGCGGCCACCGTGACTAAACCGTTCGCGACGAGGCGGACGGCTCGGTTACGATGGTAACCGTTAATCGCGTCCTGCCCGTCCGCCCGGACATGACCACGGAGCGGGCGACCGCGTTCGTCCCCGGCCACGTGACGGCCTTCTTCAGCGCCCACCCGGCGGACGATCCGGCGGCTGCGGGCTCGTGCGGAGCCGGCCTCACGCTGACCGACGGCGTCGAGACGACGGTCGTCCGGCGGGACGTGGACGAACCGGGCGACGCGATCGACCCGGCCGAGTCGGACGGCCGACGCGACTCGGAGAAAGCGGGGAAGCACGGAGTTCCGCCGGTCCTCATCGACGGCGAGACGGCGACGATCGGGGCGGTCGACGACGTCCTGCGGTCGCTGGACGTCGCGGCCGCCACGGCGCGGGTCTCGATCGCGAGCGACCTCCCGATCGGGGCCGGCTTCGGCGTCTCCGGGGCGGCCGCGCTCGGGACGGCCCTCGCCGCCAACGCCGCGTTCGATCTCGGACGCTCGGAGAACGAACTCGTCCGGATCGCTCACGTGGCCGAAGTCGAGCGGGGGACGGGACTCGGCGACGTCGTCGCACAGGCGCGCGGCGGGATCCCGATCCGCGTGCGACCCGGCGCCCCCGGCCACGGCGAACTCGACGGAATCCCGGCGGCGCCGCGCGTGGAGTACGTGACCTTCGGCGAGCTCTCGACGGAGGCGATCCTCTCGGGCGACACGGACGCGCTCTCGGCCGCCGGCGAACGGGCGCTAACGCGACTGCGCCGGGATACCCGCCCTGCGACGCTGATGGACGCCTCGAGGGCGTTCGCCGCGGACGCCGGCCTGCTCGTGGCCCCAGTCCGGGAGGCGATCGACGACGTCGAAGCGGTCGACGGGTCCGCGGCGATGGCGATGCTCGGCCGCACCGTCTTCGCGCTCGGCACCGGGCTGACGGACGCGGGCTACGACGCCGCCGTCTGTCACACCCACACCGCGGGAGCCGGGCTCGTCGGCGACGAGCGGGTCGTGACGGATCGGCCGACGGAGCGATGAGCCGAACCGACGGAGCGATGGGCCGAACCGACGGAGCGATGGGCCGAACCGACGGAGCGATGAGCCGAACCGACGGAGCGATGGGCCGATCCGCCGGCGGCACCGACCGCGACGCCAAGAGTCAAGTCGTCGACACCGAATCCTGCGTCAGGTGAGCCAACCGACCGTGCGTCCCGTCTCGATGGTCCGATCGACGCTCGACGGCCTCCGCGGCGACGGTCGCGGGTGGATGCTGTTGGCCGTCGCGTTCGGCTGGTTTCTCTCGATCAGCGTCCGCATGATCTATCCGACGCTGTTGCCGTTCCTCCGTGAGGCCTACGGACTCACGCTCACGGCCGCCGGCCTCCTTTTGACCGTCCTCTGGTTGGCGTACGCGTTCGGACAGCTACCCGGCGGAATTCTTGCGGATCGGGCCGGCGAACGCCTCGTGTTGGTCGTCAGCTCCGCGGTCGCCGCGGCGATGCTCACGCTCGTGGTCCTTGCGAACTCGGCGATCGTGTTGTTCGCCGCGACCGCGCTCTTCGGACTCGGGACGGCGCTGTACGGCGTCTCACGCTTCACCGTCCTCGAGCGGATCTATCCCGATCAGCTCGGGACGGCGACTGGGGTGACGATGGCTGCCGGCGACGTCGGCAACGCGCTCATGCCGCCCGCGGCTGGCTTCGTCGCCGGCACGGTCGCCTGGCAGTTCGGCTTCGGGTTCGCCGTGCCGCTTTTCCTCGTCGCCGCCGTCGCGCTCGGGACGACGCTGCCCGCACGGAGCGGCGAGCGACCGTCGCTTCGCGGCTCGATCGACCTCGGCGGGATCCGGACGACGCTGGCGCGACCGGTCGTTCGTCGCGGAACCGCCCTCCTCGTCCTGTGGGGAGTCGTCATCCAGGCGTTCATCGGCTTCTACCCGACCTACCTCATCGACGAGAAGGGGCTCGCGTCGGGGACCGCGGCGCTTCTGTTCGGCTTCTTCTTCGCGCTCGGCATCCTGATGAAGCCGATCGCCGGGCGGGCGTACGACGGGATCGGCGTCAGGGTGCCGGTGATCGCCATCGCGGCCACGGCGAGCGTCGCCCTCGTCGCGTTGCCGTTCGTCGACGGGCTCGCACCGCTCGTGCTCGTGACGATCCTCGCTGGGACCCTGCTCGGCTTCGAGACCATCATGATCGCCGACCTCACGGGTCGGCTGCCGGACGGGACGCGCGGGACGAACCTCGGTGCACTGCGGACGATCTACATCGCGCTCGGCGCGCTCAGTCCCGTCGCCTTCGGCGCGATCGCGGACCGCGGGTTCTTCGACGAGGCGTTCCTCGGCGTGGCCGCCATCGCCGGGCTCGTCGCGTTCGTCACGTTCGTCGCCGTCGACTACTGAGCCGAACGAGTCGCCGTCGACTACTGAGCCGAACGAG
>CAZIFX010000100.1:0-6488 GCA_964538415.1 uncultured Halobellus sp. | reverse complement strand
TACTCGGCCTTCGGCCTGCGTTGCTCCTTGAGGAAGGGGGCTTACCGCCTGTAATGAGCTAAAGGGACTCGGGGAGGCGAACGCGGATTCGGGGAGCCGAACGCCCCGCCCGTATCGGGGCGCTTTTTAAGCCGTCACCCGAACGTTCGGTCGTGCTCTCGGTCGAGCTGCATACGCACTCCGAACTCTCCCACGACGGCCGCGATCCGGTCGGCCTCCTCTTAGAGCAGGCGTCGGCGGTCGGGCTGGACGCGCTCGCGGTCACGGACCACGACGAGATCGACGCCAGCATCGAGGCCGCGGAGATGGCGTCCGACTACGGGCTCGTCGGCATCGTCGGGATGGAGGTGACGTGTGCGGCCGGCCACGTGCTGGCGTTCGGCATCGAGGAGATCGTCCCCAGCGGGCTCGGCTTCGACGAGACGCTGGCGGCCATCCGCGAGCAGGGCGGGATCGCCGTGGTCCCCCACCCGTTCCAAAAGACGCGCCACGGCGTCGCCGCCCACGTCACCGACGAGCAGCTCGCGAGCGCCGACGCCATCGAGGTGTACAACTCCCGGCTGTTCACCGGCCGGTCGAACCGGCAGGCCGAGAAGTTCGCGGTGCGCAACGGCCTGCCGATGACCGCCGGCAGTGACGCGCACATCTCCGAGATGGTCGGACAGGCCGTCACTGAGGTCGGGGCGGACGACCGCTCCGCCGAGGCGATCCTCTCGGCGATCGCCGAGGGACGAACGAGCGTCGTCGGCAAGCGAACCCCGTGGACCGTCTCCGTCCGCCAGTTCGCCGGCGGCGCGAAGCGGCGGGCGTTCCGCGCGCTCGATGGCCTCCGATGACGGAGCCGACCGACAGCGGCGACCCCCGAGGCGATCCTGACGACGCACGCGACTCCCGGGACGACCTCCGCGGCGCGAATCCCGCCCTCGTTCGCCGCGCGATGGCCGATCGCGACCCGCTTCCGGGAACGCGGGGATTCGCCGGCCGCCTGTCCGCCGGCGACGTCGACGGCGGACCGGCCCTCGTCAGGGACGTGCTCGGGAGAGAGCCGATCTTCGTCGACGGCGGGCTCGACGACGAGTCGCGGAACGAACTTCCCGAGTGGAGCTTCGATCCCGCCGTCCTGGCCGATCCGACCTCGATACCGGCCGGAACCGTTCTGACCGAGGCGGGTGCGGAGACGCGGTGGTCGTTGCCGACCCCGGAGCCGTCGGAGCCGGCAAGGGCACAGGCCGCCGTCGACGACGCGCTTCGTGGCGTGGTGGCCGACCTTCCGTCCGAGTTCGGGGATGATGTCGCCGTCGCCTTCTCGGGAGGGGTCGACTCGGGGGTCGTCGCCGCGGCGTTGCCCGACGCGCCCTGTTACGTCGCCGGCTTCGAGGGCTGTCACGACGTCACCGCCGCGCGCGAGGCGGCCGCTGCGATGGGTCGCGACCTTCGCGTCGTCGAGATCACCCACGACGACCTGCGGCGAGCCATCCCCGAGATCGCCGCCGTGACGGGTCGTCGAAACGCGATGGATCTGAACATCGCGGTCCCGTTGTATCTCACCGCGGAGGCAGTCGCCGCGGACGGGTTCGGCCGGCTCGCGGTCGGTCAGGGCGCGGACGAGCTGTTCGGCGGCTACAGCAAGGTCGTCGAGCCGGCCACGGATCATCGCGTCGAGGCCGACACGGTCCGTGGCGCGCGCGACGAGACCGTGGACACCCTTCCGGATCAACTGGAGCGGGACGTCCTCGCGCTCCGTGCGGCCGGCGTCGAGCCCGTCGCGCCGCTGCTCGGCGACCGACTCGTCGCCGCCGCGCTTCGGCTCCCCGACGAGCTGCTCGCGACGCCCGGAGCGCGCAAGATCGCGCTCCGGCGGGCCGCCGCCGAGTACGTCCCCGAAGGGGTTGCGGCCGCCGACAAGAAGGCCGTCCAGTACGGGACGTACGTCGCCCGCGAGATCGACCGGCTCGCGCGACAAAACGGGTTTAAAAGGCGGATGGACGACCACGTGGGACGCTACGTAGCGTCGCTACTCGAGGAGTGATCGTCGAGAACGGCCCGTGGGGGCCGTTTTGACCAAGCCGCTCCGTGGAGTACCAGTCCTGCGGCTGACGCCCGCGCGAGCGGACGTCTGCGATCATGGTATCGTCGGGCCATATAAAATACGGACCTTCGCGTCAAATATGACGCCCGGCTCGGAGATTTGTTCTTAGCTCGTTTCAATATCGGTTCGGGATTCGAACGTTCGTCCAAATTGAGGTCCGTCGCCGAAGCCGACGGACGCAACAGGGGCGATCAGCGCCTCGGATCGTCCTCGCCCGCGCCGGTCGGACCATCGTCGCCCGCGCCGGTCGGACCATCGTCGCCCGCACCGGTCGGACCATCGTCGCCCGCGTCCACATCGGCCAAGTCCTCCTCGGCCACATCGGTATCCGTACCGGTCGGCTCCCCGTCGGTCGAGTCCGCGTTCGTCGCCTCCGCCCGCTCGATCTCGGCCCGCATCTCGTCGACGAGGTCGTACGACGGCGTGATGGAGCCGAGGACGAACAGGCTGTAATAGCGGAGGTACGTGCGGATCGGCACCTGGATCGCGACGGTTCCGACGACGACCACGCCGACGGCGAAGACGGCGAACAGGCCGACCACCCACAGGATCGCGAGCAGGTCGCTTCCGATCACCCCCGTGAGCACGATCAGCCCGATGACGCCGACGATCAAAAGCGGGATGGCGACGACGACCGCGACGACGGCGAAACCGAGCCCCGCGAGCGTGCCGCCGGCGATCCCGAGCAGCGCACGCACCACCGCGAACATCCCGTACTGCTTCGCCTCCGCCCGAAGGTGCGGCCAGAACGCTCGCCATCCTTCGATCACGCCCGCGTCCTCGGCGACCATCACCGGGACCACGAACTCGTCGGTGAACAGCCCCAACAGCCAGAGGCCGGCGGCGAGGACCACGAGTAACGGCGACAGAATGACGAGCAACAACAAGAAGATACCGCCGGTTAGCGCGGTGAGGACGGCGACCACGACGAGCGGTGCGAGCACGACGAGCAGGACGGCAACTCGGAAGAGAAACAGCGACACGCCGGTTCGCGTGTGGCGGCCGAAGAAGCCACGGACCCGAACGTCGCGGGTACGAGCGACCTCGACGAGGACGAACTCCATCACCGAGGCGACGTACGCGACGGCGATCCCGAGCGCGACCATCAGCCCGAAGAGCAAAAAGAGGAGCGCGAACGCCGTGACCCCGCCCGTTCCGGCCGCCGTCGTCGCGGTCCACGCCTCCGGCTCCCACTGGTCGTCAAAGATCGGATCCGCCCACGGATCGTCGAAGGCCGGATCCTCCCAGCCCGGAACGGTCGGCTGCCCCGGGTCGTCGATGACGACGCTGAAGTCCGGAATCGAGACGGACACGCCGGGATTGAGCCCCGACACGCCGGTGATGAAAAAGACGATCAGCCCGAGCACGAGCCACCGGCGCAGCGTGAACGGAAACAGCAACCGCCTAGTTGCCGTTAACGCGTCCCCGAGGTCGTCGATCGCATGCCAAAGCATGCCGTGGTCGTCGCCGCCCGAATATATCAATCCCTCGGCGGGCCAACGCTATCTGACGAAATAGGGATCGCTTCCGGCGATGAACCGGCCGAGGTCGCTCTCGCGGCGGAAGTCGGTCGCCTGCAGCGCGTCGAGCGCGTCCACGAGCCGGTCGGCGTCGCCCTCGACCCATTCGGCCGGGTCCTTGATCGGGAGGACGAGCCAGCCGGCGCCGAGCAGCTCCTCCGCGTGGAGCGCCTCCATGTCGACCTCCGTCTTCCAGGCACGGGCCGTGTACGTCCGCAGAACGTGGCCCGTCGCCCGAGCGCCCACCGGCATGAGGACGTGCGCGGCGATGGCCCGCACCTCCGCGTCGAAAAACGGCTCCATGTCGTCGTAGGAGTCCGCGGTGGGCTCGCCGTCCGGGACGCACATGTGGAGATACGAGAGGAAGGTCTTCCGCACGTCGAGCGGGAGAACGGACGTCGCGTCCCCGGCCATCACGTCGTCGCGATCCGGGTGTTCGGTCGCTTTCGCGTTCCGTTTCACCAGTCCGGCCGCCGCGAGCGCGTCAAGAAAGGCGTCGGACCACGGCTCCCCCGTGAACGGGACGCCGGAGTCGATCCCGCCGTGGATTCCCGGATGGTCGCCGATCACGTGGAAGTCGGCGTTCGCGTCGCCGTACCCCGGGACGTACCGGTCGCAGTCGGGCTCCATCCCGAACGGGTTCCGGATCCGGTCCGTAACGTTCTGCACGGGACGGGATAGGGCATCGGCGCGTAATAGCCCGTTCGATCGACGGCGGAAGCCGCGACGGAGTCGCCGCCGGCTATAAGAGGAGCTGCCAGTAGTACGGGCTGATGAACCCCTCGATGACGGCGGCGATCGCGATCAGGACGCCGACGCCGATCAGCACCCAGAAGGCGTTCTCCAGCGCGTCGGCGAAGGCCTCCCGATCGGTCCGAGCGCGGAACGTCCGCCACGCGACCAGTCCCAGGTGGATGCCGAGCGCCCCGGAGACGATCAGCGCGGGGATCTCGAAGATCCCGTGCGGGATCACGAACGCGACGAGCACCAGCAGGTTCTCCTCCAGGGCCGCGACCGCGCCGAGGACGATGCCGTTGAACGCGACCGACGAGAGCGCGGGGATCACGAGCGCGACGCCCGCGAGCGCCGTGGAGATGGCGACGGTCCAGTTGTTGCCGAAGAACTCGAGCGTCGCCGCGGGCGGGAGGTGTCCCTCCAGGCGCGCCTCGATGGAGGTCGGGAACGTGTCGACGAAAGGCTCCGCGGCGATCCACCCGAGCGCGCCGAAACCGACCGCGACGACCACCGTCACGGCGTGGGGGCCGGGCGTGACGCGAACGAACGCGAGCATGTCTCCCCAGCCGCGACGGATGCCGCCGGTGAACTGGTCACGGAGGCGTGCCTCCGGGGTCTCGACCGGATCGACGGCGTCGCGATGGTCGCCGTAGAGGACCGTCTTCAGCAGGTCGAGCGCGGGCGCGACGACTATCGCCCCGGCCAACGCGACGGCGGCACCCCCGCCGACGAACGCGAGCGCGGAGGCCGCCGAGGAGGCGCCGACGAGGACGCCGACGGCGACCACGAGGTAGGCTGCCGCGTCGGCCGGATTCGACCGGATGAAGCCGCCGGAGCCGGTGAGCGAGCCGGCAACGCCCGTGTCGTCAACCACGACGGCCGCCGGCGCGAACGCGAAGACGATCCGAACCGCGAGCAGGACGAGGAGCCCGAGGAGGAAGGCACCGAGCGCGACGACGGCCCCCAGGAACGGGTTGACGGCGAACGCGACCCCGACGGCGAGCGAGCCGAGAAGGATCACGCCGACCCACAGCGCGAACTCCGCGAGATAGATCCCGAGGAAGGTGGGCCAGTGGCGTCGCACGCCAGCGATCCCGGCCGTGAGCCCCCGCTCCGAGCGGAGCCGCGCGAACACGGCGTGCATCTGGCCGGCGGAGACCGCGGCGTACGAGCCGATCGCGAGGGCGACGGCGATCACCACGCCGGCGACGACGAGGAAGATCGCGACGGGTGAGAGTAGCGGCTCGATCACGGGGAGCAGTCCCTCGAGCCACGCCTCGAAGGCGGCCTCGTCGAAGGCGTCGGGATCGGGTTCGCCGCCCTCGAATCCGCCCGGATCGCCGACGTCGGGCGGCGTCAGGTCGACCCCCTCCATCGCGGCCCGCGCCTCGGCGAGCCGTCCGGAGAGTTCGAGATGAGCGTAAACCGCCACGAGCGAGACGAGCCCCGCCGTCCGAGCGATGATCGGAATGGCGGTACCGAGCAGGTAGAAGGGCAGCAGGTCGCCGGGACGCCGCCGGAGGGTCGCGACGACCGCGGTGATGGCGGAGGACAGGTCCATGTGCGTATCTACCGCGAGAATGGCTTAAAGGGTCGGGGTCCTCGATCGGCACTTCACGCCGCAGTCGGTCGACCGAGGGCGGTCAATCGAGGACGGTCGACCGAGGGCGGTTGACCGATCGAATCACGTCCGTTCCCGCGGCGGAGCGTCGGACGGATCATCGATCGAGTCGTCGGCGCGTCTCAGGACTGCGCGGCCGGGCGCGCGATCACGGACGGGTGCGTCGCCCAGGTAGTCGACGAGCGCATCCCGCAGAAGTACGACCTCGTCGGGGTGGAGCGGCCGTCCGCGTTCGATCCCGCGAACCGGACGTAGCTGTGGCGGCGCGTCGTCGCCGGCGTCGGCCGCGGCCTCGCCCGCGTCCAGCAGGGCGGCGTGGGCGACCCACGCCTCCTCGCGGGTGGCGGGCAGTACGACGCGCCCGTCGTTCGTCGGAGGGCTCATTCGGATTGGCCCTCCAGAGGAGGAGTAATAAATTTATGTGTGTCATTGACACACGTTGACGGGCGCTTGGAGACGGACGTTGAATTAAAAGGAGTCCGTGACGGCGGGGCGGTACGTCGAAGGCGGTTCGTCCCCGGGT
>CAZIFX010000099.1:0-6715 GCA_964538415.1 uncultured Halobellus sp. | reverse complement strand
CCATTCCCACGACGATCACGACCACAGCCACGGCGATCACGAACACGACGCCCACGCCGAGGGTGCGGGCGTCCACCGAAGCTACCCGGAGGTCGTCGCACTCGTCGAGTCCATGGATCTCGATCCGGGGGTCGAGGCAGTCGCGCTCGACGCGTTCGAACTGCTCGGCCGCGCGGAGGCGTCGGTCCACGGCACGGACCTCTCGGAGACGCACTTTCACGAGGTCGGCGCTGACGACGCGATCGCCGACGTCGTCGGCGCCGCGCTGCTGCTCGACGATCTCGACGTCGATCGCGTCGTGACGATGCCGCTCGCGGTCGGCGGCGGCGAGGTCGAGATGAGCCACGGGATCTATCCGGTGCCGGCCCCCGCAGTCGTCGAGATCGCCGAACGAACCGACCTCACGCTGGTCGGGGGGCCAGTCGACCGCGAGCTGCTCACGCCGACCGGCGCGGCGATCCTCGGCGCCGTCGCCGAGGGCGTCGACCAGCTCCCCACGATCGACGCGACGGGAGCCGGGTACGGGGCGGGTGACGCGACGCTCCCCGAGCATCCGAACGTTCTGCGCGCGCTCGTCGGCGACGGCGGCCGCGAAGAAGGAGGGCTGACTCACGACGACGTCGCCGTCCTCGAGACGAACCTCGACGACGCCTCCCCGGAGGTTCTCGGCGGGCTGCAGGAGACGCTCTCCCGGGTCGGCGCGCGCGACGTCACGATCGTGCCGACGACGATGAAGAAGTCCCGACCGGGCCATCTGGTGACGGTGATCTGCAAGCCCGCGGACGCGGCGGGCGTCGCCGAGCGGCTCGCCCGGGAGACCGGAACGCTCGGCGTCCGACAGTCCGGTGCGACTCACCGGTGGATCGCCGAGCGCTCCTTCGAGACCGCGACCATCGAGATCGACGGGGAGACCCACGAGATCGCCGTGAAGGTCGCGTCGACCGCCGACGGCGACGTCTACGACGTGAGCGCGGAGTACGACGACGCCGCGACGGTCGCCGCCGAGACCGACCTCCCGATCCGAGACGTGATGCGGCGGGCGGAGGCGGCGATCGGCCCGTGAGCGAAGGCGGTGATCGGCCCGTGAGCGCCAGCGAGGCATCGACCGCGTCCGTCGGCGAGGGGCGGACCACGGATCGACTCGGGATCGCGCTCGTGTTCGTCTCGGCCGTCGGGTTCGGCACGCTCGGGATCTTCGGCATCTACGCCCAGCGGGTCGGACTCTCGATCCCGACGGTGTTGACCTACCGCTTCCTGGTCTCCGCTGTCATCGTCTGGGCGGTGCTCGCGTTCAGCGGACGCTTCCGGCCGCTTCGCGGACGAACCCTCGCCATCGCGCTCGCGCTCGGCGCGCTCGGATACGCCACGATGAGCGGGCTCTACTTCGTCGGGCTGGAGTTCATGACGGCCGGAATGGTGGGGATCGTGTTGTACACTTACCCCGCCCTCGTCGTCGTCCTTGCCGCGGCGACGCTCGACGAGCGGATCACGCGCCGGACGGCGGTCGCGCTCGTGTCGGCGCTCGGCGGCATCGCGCTCGTCATCGGCGCGGATCCGGCGGGCGCCTCACCGACCGGTGTGGTCATCGTCCTCGGCGCGGCCGGCGCGTACGCCGCCTACATCGTCACGTCGCGGGCGGTGCTGGAGACCGTGGACCCGCTCGTGTTGACGGCGTACGTGTTGCCCGCCGGCGGCGCGACCTTTGTCGCCATCTCGATGCTCACCGGCGGGGTCGTGGTGCCAACCACGTTCGACGCGTGGGGGGTCCTCATCGGCGTTGCGACGATCGCGACGGCCGTCCCCGTGTTGGCCTTCTTCGCCGGTGTCGAGCGAATCGGCGCGAGCAGAGCGGGGATCGTCAGCACGGCAGAGCCGGTGGTGACGGTGATCCTCGGCGCGGCGCTCTTCGCCGAGCCGGTGACCGTGGCGACCGTCGGTGGCGGCGCCTGCGTCCTCCTCGCGGTCGTGTTGCTCCGGTGACCGTGACCACAGGGCAGCCAACCCGCAGGACGCATGACGTCACCCGATCGTCGCCGTCGCCGCCCCCAACGTCTCATCCGTCGCCGTCGCTCCCGTCGCCCCCGTCGCGAGCGTCCGTTGTCCCCTTTCGATGGGCCGTCACCGCCTCCGTGACGGTCAACTCGCCGGCAGCGACGCGACGGGCGAGCGCCTCGTCGATGGAGCGCTCGCCGTCCGAGCGCCGGCGGGATTCGTCTTTGATCCGCTGGATCTCCCCGTCGGTGGGATCGATCTCGCGATCGTCGATCCGCTCGCCTTCGATCCGGGCGACGTTGGCGGCGGCGAGGAGGTCGCTCGCGCCTCGCGAGCCCTCGCCGAGATACGGGGTCGTGCCGGTCTCGTCGACGAGTTCGACGGGAAGGTCGTCGTCGAGGTCGGCAATGATCCGGGCGCCTTTCAATCGGTCCCCGTCGCCGACACGAACGAGCGGATCCGGCGCGCCCTCGACCTCCGAGGCCACCACCTTCGCGACATCGGCGAGCGGAACCTGAAACCCGGCAACCACGAGGTCGTCAACGAGCACCGCGATCCCGGGATGCGGTCCGGGGTCGATCCCGACGACCGTTCGTCCTTCGCCGCCACGCAGGGCGGCTAGCGCCTCCTCGACCGCCGCTCGGGGGTTCGCGGGATCGGCGACGACGAGCGTCACGTCGCCGCGGGAGCCGAGGTCGACCCGGTCGTCGACGGTCGCGATCACGGTCGTCGTCCCGTCCGGGAGGCCCGCCCCGCCCGGCTCGGTCGCCCGCGGCTCCATCGTCGTGAACCGGAGCCCCCGCTCACGAAGCTCCCGAACGGCCTCGTGATACAGCTCGAAGTTCCGCGTGGCGACGACGATCACGCCGAGCCGTCGGGGCTCGGATCGCCTAAGCTCGTCGGTGCCGATCCCGATAGATGCGGCATGTCCGCGTAGAACGAACCCAACCCGAGATCACTCGTCCCGCTTTTCATCGACGAAGGCGGTGCGGAACTCGGCCGAGAGATGCCGTCGCTGCCACGCGGAGAGTTCCTCCTCGTCGAGTCGGCTCGCCCACAGCGTCAACAGGGTGGCACAGAGGATCACGCCGGGCAGGAGGTAGGTCACGACGTCGACGAGTATCTCCGGGCGGACGATCACGAACCCGAACCGTTCACGAAGGCCGACCCAGTCCGGCCCGAAGACGAGCCAGCGCACGGCGACTGGGACGACGGCCATCGTCGCCGTCGGGTAGACGAGCGCGTCAGCGACGGGACCGCCCTTCCCGCGAACGAACGCGGCCGTGTAGTATCCCCAACAGACGAGGGAGGCGACGACGGTCGCAGCTCGACGTGGACCGGGCGCGGAACCGTGGTCGAGGGTGCCGAGCCCGAAGAGAAGGGCGGCCGTCCCGACGTAGCCGAGGACGCACGCGAGGACGCCGCCCGCGACCGTCAGGACGTGTTCGGTCCGTGATTGATCGACGAACGGCTCCAGCCCTTGGGGGCGTTCCATTGACAGCCGATGGATTCGGTCGAGGAAAGAAGCTGCCGGCTTACGATGGCGACGACCGCCGTCGAAGTGCCGTTCACGAGAGCTTGCCGAGTGCCTCGAAGAAGTCCGCGGCCGGGCCGGCGATCCGCATCGGCGGCTCGCTCCGGCGGATCCGAACCGTCACCGGTCCGTCGAGCTCGTGCGGATTTCGCCCGTCGCTGACGACGACGGCGCCCGCGGGGTCGGTGACCGTGACCGTGACGTCCGCGTCGAGCCCGACGGCGAGCGGCGGCATTCCCTCCGAGGCGCACATCTCGTTGACGATCAGGCCCTCGACCGCGGGATGGACGAGCGGCCCCCGCTCGGAGAGGTTGTACGCCGTCGAGCCGCTCGGGGTCGCTACGAGGACGCCGTCGGCGTGCCCGCCGGAGTAGAGCGAGCCGTCCACCCGAAGCTCGTAGTCGATCCCGCCGCCGGGACCCCGCCGGTGCCCGGTGATAATGATCTCGTTGGCCGCAGGGACCGAGCGCCAGTCGTCGACGGTCGCGGTGAGCCGCGGCGTCTCCCGGACGGTCATGCCGCCGTCGTGGAAGCGGTCGACCTCCGCGAGCACCGCGGCCTCGCCCTCGTCCGGCGGCACGGCGTTCAGAAAACCGACCTCCCCGAGGTTGATCCCGAGGACCGGCGTGCCGTCGGCGTTCCGCGCGGCGAAGAGAAACGTGCCGTCGCCGCCGACCGCCACGGCGAGGTCGCAGTTGTCGAGCTCCGAGACCGGTCGTCCCGGGCCGGCGCCGAGCGACTCGGCGGTGACCTCGTCGATCCAGACGGAGACGCCACGGTCGGCGACCGCGTCGTGGACGTCGCTCGCGAGCGACGCCGCCCGCGGGTTGTCCTTCCGTGCGACGATGCCGACCTCCATGTCGGATCCCTCCGCCGCCGTCGATTAAAAGGGTGCGGTCGTCGGTAGCAGTCGCGGTTTGGGGCGGCCGCCGTCGTGCATCCGAACCACCGTGGCGGAGCGCGGCGCGATCCAAACACGGGGCTTTGAGGTCCCCGCCCCTCCCGCTCGATCCACTCGCCGCTTCACACCGCGCACTCGTCACTTCACTTGACGTGCTCGATCCACACGGCACCGCAGCCTCACGCCCCCCCAGCCTCGGCAGCCGAGCGGCGAGCGAGCGGAAACCGCTCGCTCGCCGCTCGTCGTGCCTCCCTCGCGCGCGTCTCTCGCGCGCGCCATCGCATGAGCGATGCACCGAGAACTCACCCGTTGACGGTAGTTATAAGCGATCGACCCCGTCACTCACGCCGTCCACGTCTCTTGATCGATATCCGGCGGGGGGTCATCCGATCCCTGCGGGAGCCGTCCGGAGCGCCGGCGTTCGCGGGTCGAATCAGTTGTAGCCGCGCCACCGCCTCCCGCACTCCTTGCACTTGAAAAAGCGGGTCGGCGGCTCGTCGGCGGCGCCGGTCTGTTTGATCGTGTACCACGCCTCGTCGTGGCCGCAGCGCTCACAGACGACGTCAGTGGCGGTCGGCTTGCCCTCGAAGTTCGCGCCCTCCTCCGTCTCGATCACCTCCGTGCCGGTCTGTTCCGCCGTCGATTCGAACCGGGCGGCGAGCTCCTCGTCGCGCTCCGTCGTCGCGCCGCACTCCTCGTTTCGACAGACCATCTCGCCGCCCTGCGAGACCATCATCGTGCCACAGTCGTCACAGAACTGCATGCGACCGTCTAGGTGATGCTCCCTTTTAGGAGGTCTGACCGTACGTCGACCGCCTCAGCTCCGATCGAACCGCGGCCCCTCGTCTTCGACCATCGGACAGTTCCGGACGCGAAACTCGTTTCTCTCGAGCACCTCGAGTATCTCGCCGTCCCCGTGGGTGCATGCGGTCTCCGGCGGCTCCGAGAAGTGTGGACAGCGCTGGCAGTACTCCCGCTTGTTCACGACGTGGTCGATCCCGTCCGGCGTCGCGGCCGACGCGACGTCGCCCAGTCCCTCTTCGCCGTCGAGGGCGTCCCAGACGTCCTCCTCGCTCAACTCGTCCACCTCCATCCGCTCGAAGGCGTCGGAGGGGTCCTCGTCGTCCTCCAACGCGTCGAACGGGTCCCGGTCGGGGGTGTCGTCGTCCCTCATCGTTTGCCGCTCCCGTCGGCGGTCGTCCCATCGGTCGGCGCGTCCGAGCCGGAGTCGGCATCTGCCACCTGCCCCTCCAAGGCGGGGGGATCGCCGACGACCAGCCGCGACGTCCCGAAGAAGCCGGATTTCGCCTCCAGTCGGGAGAACTCGCGGTCGCAGTGTGGACAGCGCGGCTTCGAGAGCAGCGAGATCCTGACCGGCTCCCCGCAGTGCTCGCAGGTCGCCTTTCGGATCCCCTTCCGGTTCGCGGTCGCCGTCAGCCTGGCGATCGTCTCGGCGTCCGCGGTCCGCCGTTCGACCCCGCGGAGACGCCGCTGGACGCCCACGACGGCGCTCGCGACCCGCGAGAGCTTCTCGGAGACGTCGCTTTCCTCCTCCCGGTCCTCGACGGCCGACTCCACCGATTCGAGCCGGTCGGCGAACGCCTCAGAGTTCGCTTCGAGGTCCGCGAGCCGGTCGGCCATGTCGCCCGCCGTCGCGTCCAGCTCGTCGACCGTCGCGCCCAGTTCACCCACCGTCGCGTCCAGTTCCTCGACCGTCGCGTTCAGCCCGTTCACGTCGGCGGCTTCCGCGCTTGAATCGGCCGTCGCCGCTCGGAGGTCCTCGACGGTCGTCCGCAGGTCCTCGACCGCCGAGGTGAGCTCCGGATGGTCGTGCTCGGCCGGCGCCTTATCTTCCGTCTCCCGGTAGATCCGGACGACGCGGCTCCTGAGGTCGCGTATCTTCTCGTCGAGGTCCCCACGCAGCGCCTCGACGTCATCACGCAGGTCGTCGACGTCCTCCCGCAGGGCCTCCGACCCGTCCGGCCCGCCGTCCTCGACCGGCGATCCCGCCGTGTCCTCGACCGCGTCCAGTCGGGACTCGAGTTCGGATATCTCCCCGGTCCCGGGAACGTCGACGTCGTTTGCCTCGGCAAGCGCGACGATCGCCCGTTTGAGCGCCTCCTCGCGGCTGATGTCGCTTTCGCGTGCGGCTTCATCGAGCGCCTCCTCGAACTCTCCGAGGTCGCTCATCGCGACTCACCCATCATTCTCGTGACGATTCGTGCGGCTCGCTTAAGTAACCTGCCGCGTGGCTCGGCCGCTCGACCACACCTCGTTCGGTCCCGTGG
>CAZIFX010000098.1:0-6722 GCA_964538415.1 uncultured Halobellus sp. | reverse complement strand
ACGCGGAGGACGTCGAGACGCTCGTCAACCGCGTGATCGAGCAGGGGCTTCCGCCCTACCTGCTACGCGAGATCGATCTGGTCGTCTTTCCCCACCACGTCGGCGGCGATCGGTACGTCACGCAGGCCGTCGAGGTCCTGTCGGCGGCCGAGTACGACGCGCTCACGCCGGAGGCGAAACGCAGCCCCACCGGCAACCCGAGACACGGGGGCGCCGGCGTCGTCGAGAAAGGCGACTCGACGGTTCACTACAACACCGTCGCGTGGCGGGATGCGGACGGTGCCTTCCGGCTCGCGGGCGCCCTCGACGACGGGTCGTCGACCCACGTGACGGACACGATGGGAGCGCCCGACGGCAGGGACCTACACGCGTTCACGCGGTTGGCCGACCGAACCGACCGCGACGTGGACGCGGTCGGAACCGAGTTCGCCCGCAAGCATCGATACGTGAAGTACCTCGTTCGCGACGGCGTCGACGACTTCGACGAGCTCTTCGAGTTCCTCGCGGACCTCCGAACCGACGAGGCGGCAACCGTCGAGCGTGCCGCACGGACGATGAACGGAGGGGTCGACCGTGGGTGAGGCGACGATCGCAAAGCGGGGAGCGAACGGCGACCTCTCGTTGCTCGACCGGGGGCTGTACGCGCTGTTCGCCGGCCATGCCGACGAACGGCGACACGCGATCGACCGGAAACGCTACCGCGGGACGGACCTTCGGACCAGCTTCGAAGTCCATCTGGCGCGAACGTACGCGGCGTCGTGGCTCGTCTGTCTCGTCACGCTCCTCGTGACGCTGTCGCTGTTCACGGCGGCCGCACCGACGCTCGCCGTGGCTCTCGACGTCGTTGGGAAATCGTCGTCGTGGCGCCTCGTGAACGTCGTCGCCGATCTGCCGATCCTGTGGGTCGCCGCTGGCGTCGCGGGGATCACGGGAGTCGCCGCCAAACGCCTGACCGTTCGGGTGAGCGGGCTCTACCTCCGCTGGCTTGCGACCGCCCGACGGAGCGACATCGAACGAACGCTTCCCGGCGCGGTCCGGTACTTAAATGCGCTCGCCTCGGGCACGGACGATGCTCGAACGATGGTCGCAAAGACCGCGGCGAGCGACGCGTACGGCGAAACCGGCGTCTCGCTTCGCAAGGTGATCAACACGACGCGGCTCACGGGAAGCCTCGATGCGGGACTTCGACGAGTGGCGCGGGAGACCCCGTCGCGTGACCTGCTGGCGCCGTTTCTGTTGAAGTTTCGTGAGCACGCGAACCAGGGTGAGGACGCCCTGACGAGCTACCTTCGCATGGAGAGCCGAATGCTGCGACATCGGCAGGATCGGGTTCGGAAGCGGGCGGAAGGATACCTCGAACTGCTCGCCGAGCTGTTCATCGTCGTTCTCGTCCTGCCCGCCCTGCTCGTGATCGTGTTGACGGTGATGAGCGTCCTCGCGCCGGGGCTCTCCCGGCTGATCGAGACGCCGTTCGGCCCGGTCGAGACGAGAACGGTGGTCGTCTACGGAGCTGCCGCCTTCGTTCTCGCCGTCGGAGTCGCCGGCGCCGTGACGGTTGAGACGCTTCGACCGACCGGCCAGCGGGTCACCTACGACCGTCCCGGATCACCCGTGACGACCGTCCGCTCGGCGGCCACGAACCCCGCGAGCGCGGCCGTCGTGGCGGTTCTTCCGGCGCTCGCCGTGGGCGGGGCTGCGGCGTCCGCCGCCGTTCATCCGGTCAACGTCGTGCTCGCCGTCTACGTCGCCTTCGCGCTTCCCGTGGGGGGCGTCGCCGTCAGGCGCGCGCGGATCGACGACGCGAAGGATCGCGAGCTGAAGGACTTCGTTCACGCCGTCTCCGGACACGTCTCGCTCGGTCGACCGTTTCCGGATGCCGTCGACTCGGTCGCGACCGAGGTCGATCTCGGCGCGTTGAACGAGGACGTCGCGGACCTCGCGTTCAACCTCTCGTTGACGACCGCGGGCTCCCGGCGAGCCTCGCGGACCGGAATCGGCCCGGCGGCGGTCGATGCCGTCGGGAACGACGATGCGAGCCGGGAAGTCGATCTCCGTACGGCCGCCCTCGATCGGTTCGTCGACCGCGTGGGCACGCCGCTCGCCTGCCAGACGGTCGGGCTGGTGACCGGCGCGCTGAACGCCGGAAGCGACGCGGACGCCGTCTTCGAAACGCTTCAAACGGAGATCGGCCGCCTCTACCACGAGAAGCGGGCACTTCGGTCGGCGATGCTCGTCTACGCGGTCGTCGGGTGGACCACGGCGCTGCTCGTCGTCGGCATCGTCGTCGCGGTCAACACGCAGGTCATCGACGGCTTCGCTCAGCTCTCGGAGCTCTCGGGCACGTCGGGGTTCGCGCTCGATCCGAGCGCGGTGCAGCCGGAGCGGGAGCGCTTCCGCTTTTACGTCGTGACGCAGGCGACGATGCTCGCGTCCGGCTGGTTCGCCGGCGTGGCGTCCCGCGGCCCGTACGAGGCCCTGCTGCACTCCGGGATGCTGGTTGCGCTCTGTTATGCGATCTTCGCCGGGGGTGGATTGCTGTGAGCGCCCCGGGCATGGACGAGGTCCGCACGAAGGACGTCTGGCGCTCCGGTGAGGGGTGTTCGACCACGGGCGCGAAGAGGCTGCGTGCCCAGTCGAACGTGATCGGCGTCGCCCTGCTGATCGGCCTGACGATGGTGAGCCTCGGCGCGCTCACGGCGACGGTGGGCACGGTCGTCGACAGCAACGCGGCGGTCGGCGACGTCGACCGGGTCGCAAGCGACCTCGACGGCGCGATCGAGCCGGTGGCATCGACCGGTACCGGCACCGGACGGGTGACGTATACCGAAGGGTCGCTCCGAACGGAGGCCCGAACCGTGCGCGTCTTCCGCGACGACGATCTCGTCGTGAGCCGCGAGACCGACGCGATCGTGTACGAGCGCGGCGAATACGGCGTGATCGCCGTCGGCGGGGCGGTGATCCGTGACCACGCCGGTAGCCGGTCCGTCGAGAGCGCCCCGCCGGTCTCCGCCTCCGCCGAGGTCGTGACGATGGGCGTGGTCGATCTCGCGGCCGAGGACGTCGCCGTCGACGGGTCGGGGCCGGTCACGCGAACGCTCGTCAGTGACGTCACACACGATCGCGTCGTCGAGGGAGACGCCGGCGAGTGGACGGTCACCGTGGAGACGCCGCACGCCGACCCGTGGGTGCGGGCGTTCGAGGACGCGGGCGCGACCGTGTACACCGGTCGATTCGACGGGGATGAGCACGGAAGCGTCGTCGCCACCTTCGAGGAGGATCGGCAGGGTCACGTCGTCGTCCACCGGGTCGAGACGGAGGGGCGGGATGGCTGATCGACGCCGTCCCCGGACCGACCGGGCAACGAGTCCGGGGGATCGGGCAACCAGCCCGATGGTCGCCAAGTCGTTGGAGGCGGCCGTCGTCGTGCTCTTCATCGGCGTCGTGACGACCGGCCTGTACGCCGGCATCGTTCCGGATTATCGCTCGGTGACGTCCGCCGAGGTCGGCGACCGAACGCTCGCCGCAGCGGGCCACGAGATCGAGCGGACGGTCCCGCCCGCGGGCGAGTCGGTCGCGGTCGAACGTCGCGTCGAGCTGCCGACGACGATCCGGTCGGAGCCGTATCGGGTCGTCGCCGCCGGAGGCGATGCAGGTGACGCGAACGGTACGGGGAGTTCGGAGGGTTCGGGGGGTTCGGGAGAAATGGACGATACGAGCGACGGGACCCGGATCGAGCTCCGACACCCGCATCCGGCGGTCGAGGGGTCGCGAGCCCTCTCGCTTCCCGAACGCGTCGTCGACGTACGGGGCGAGATCGCCGGCGGCGGCGGCTGGATCGTCGTCTCTTCGGATCCGGACGGTGGGATCGTGGTCACCCTGACGGCCGAGCGACAGGGGGGAAGACGATGACCCGGCGAGCGAACGCGGGTGTGGACGTCGGCCCCGAGCGGCGTCGGATCGATCGGGAGGGGCGCGGGCAGGCCAATCTTCCGGTCGTTGCCGTCGCGCTCGTCATTCTGACCGCGGTGACCGGCATGACCGTGGCGATGGCCGAGGGTGCACACCTCGGCGCGGAGCGTGACGTCGAGGAGCGCGCTGCGGCGGTCTCGACGGCTGACCGGTTCGTCGCGGCGGACGTCGATCACACCCGGCGGGCAAACGTCCTCGACGCCGCGACGCTCCCGAACGTCTCGGCGACGGACGCGACGGGGACGGACGCGACGTCGATGGACGTGACGCCGGACGTCCCGGCGCCACCCGACGTTGACGTCCGGATCCGCGTCGACGACGCGGTCGTGTACGAGCGGGGCGATCCCGAGGGAGGAACGACGATACGTCGGCTCGCGCTTCTCGCGACCGAGAAGACCTGGAAGGGGACGGTCGGTGCCGGATCGGCGGATGGCCTCGAACTGCCGGGACGAACCGCCGAGGTCGCCCTCGTCGCCCAGGGCGACGTCGAGTCGATCCGCGTCGACGACCGGGTGGTCGCCCACGCGCCGCGCGGGACCGTCGATCCGGTTCGCGTCGGCGTTCACTCGAGCCGCGATCCGGTCGTCTCCGCGACCGGCGATCGAGGGACGGTCCACGCGACCGCGTCGATCGAGCGAACCGAACGCGTCGTCGTGGAGGTGACCGTCGATGCGTGAGGCCCGTGATCCGGTCGACGACCGGGGCCAGCTGTCGCTGTCGCTCGTCGAGGCCGCGGTCGGCGTGGTCTTCGTGTTAACCGTCGCGGCGACGTTCGGGCTCGCGCTTCCCGAGCCCGGAACGGCGGAGGCGCAGCTCGACACCTACGCCGCGGATGCCGCGATCCTGCTGGCACACGAGGAACCCGCGGCGGACGACGGGACACACGTCGCGAGCATCGACGATCGGGAGACGTTCGAGCGCGAACGGGACGCGTTCGACCGGCGGATCGACGACCTCCTCCCCGATAACCTCCTGTATCGCGTCCGCACGCCGTGGGGGGTCGTCGGCGTCGAGCCGCCCCCGGACGTGACGACCGGCGGTTCGACCGTCGCCACGCCGAACGGGAAGCTCACCGTGGAGGTGTGGTACGTGTGAGACGCGTGTTCTCAGCGCCGCCGAGCGACGGACGTCCCGTCGAACGCGACCGTGGACAGCTCGTGCTCGTCGCGGCGGCGGCGCTCGCCATCGCGTTGTTCCCGCTCGTGCTCGCGTACCTGCAGCTCGGGTATGCGGGCGACGTCGCCGCGGAGCCGACCGGCCCGGAGCCGGCGGCCGAGATCGATCGAGCACTCGAGCGCGCGGTTCACGACGCGGCCGCCGACGTCGACGCCCGAACGACGGCGGGAGGGATGGAGAACGGGGCGACCGGCGTGAACGCCCCGATCGAGGATCCGAATGTCGCTGCTGCGGCCTTCAAGTCGACGCTCGAGAGCGACGTCGAACGGATCGAGACCGCGCGGATCGAGGACGGGACGGCGGCACGGATCGGGTACGCGCCGACGGTCGCGGACGCGTGGGTTGCGGACGGGCGATGGCGCGACGGGGTCGCCGCGGAGTTTCCGGGGCCGACGACTCATGACGGCGTCGTCGTCCAGGAACGGGGGGGCGAGCCGACGATCGTCGCCGTCGCGGTTGACGTGCACCTCCGGACGCCGGATGCGACGATCGATCGGCAGGTGGTGGTTCGTGTGTACGGGTAACCCACACGAACGTGCACGGGGAGAGCGGAGGCGATCGATGTCGGTGGAGCGTCGCGATGCGCGGTGAGAGTACGCGGTTGTCGCCGTGGGTGGGCGTCGGGCCCGGCCTATCGTTCGCGACGCCGATACGCGACCACGCCGAGGAGGACCGCGATCACGAGCGTGATCAAAAGCGCAATCACGACCATCCCGACTCCGCCGGACGGTGCAGTCCCGTGCTCCTCATCCGGCGTCGCGTCGGCGTCCGCGTCGTGATCGGTGGCGACGTCGAAGGTCACCGTCTGCGTCCGTTCGTTGCCGACGTGGTCGGCGACGGTCAGCGTCGCCTCGTGGGTCTCGCCGGGCACGGCGGCGAACGCGTGTTCGGCGGTTCCGGAGGTGATCGTCGTTCCGTCCGCCGCCGTGACGTCCGTGCCGTCGATCGCCATCCTCACCGAGCCGACGTCGACGCCGGTACGGTCGTCCTCGTAGGCGAACGTGACCGTCACCGTGTCGTCCTCGGCGGCCACGGTCGCACCGTCTTCGGGCGTCACCCGGGTCACGGTCGGCGGCTCGTCGTCGATGAGGAACGCGCCGTACGTGGAGAAGTGGGTCACCTCCGCGGAGACCATTGGGACACCACCGACGCTGCCGTGTGTCGTCTCGGTGGGCATCCAGTTCCCGGTCACGGGCTCGTAGTGATGGATGATCACCTCGTCCATCGACGCGTCGCCGAGAGCCGTCTCGTCGACGCCGATGGAAACGGTCGCCGACTCGACGCTGCCAGCCTCGAGCTGGTGGTCGATGAACGGGTCGAGGTCGGCGGTGAGGAATCCGACGCCGAGCGCGCCACCCGTGTCGTGGTGGCCCCCGTAGGCGGTGAACGATCCGAACAGCTCCTGTTCGGCGATCACCGAGTCGGCGTCCTCGGCGAGGTGGAACTCGACGCTGCTGCCGTGGCGGTCGAACGTGACCGCTCCGTCACCGAGCGTGAACGCCCGCGTGATGTGGGCGCTCGCCTCGGCGGTGGCCTCGTTGCCTGCGTTGTCGGCCGCGGTGACCAACACCGCGTAG
>CAZIFX010000097.1:0-6802 GCA_964538415.1 uncultured Halobellus sp. | reverse complement strand
TACACGGAGGCGCGGATGGCGCCCATCGCCGAGGAGCTCATGGCCGACATCGAGCGCGACACGGTCGACTTCCAGAGCAACTACGACGACCGGCTGGAGGAGCCGGAGGTGTTGCCCGCGGCGTTCCCGAACCTGCTGGTGAACGGCTCGTCGGGGATCGCCGTGGGCATGAGCACGAACGTCCCGCCGCACAACCTCGGCGAGGTGATCGACGCGACGGTCGAGCTGATCGAGAACCCGGACTGTGAGGTCGCGGACCTGATGGAACACGTCAAGGGGCCCGACTTCCCCACCGGCGCGAACATCGTCGGCCGCAACGCGGTTCACAAGGCGTACAAGACCGGTCGCGGTCGAGTTCGCGTCCGCGCGGAGTTCGAGGTCGTCGAGGAGGAGGACCGGATCGTGATCACCGAGTTGCCCTTCCAGCAGAACAAGGCGCGGCTCGTCGAGCGGATCGCCGAGGACGTCAACGAGGGAGCGATCGAGGGCATTCGTGACCTCCGTGACGAGTCCGACCGCGACGGCATCCGGATCGTCGTCGAGCTGAAGCGGGACGCGATGGCGGAGGTCGTGAAAAACCAGCTGCTTGAGAGCCACCTCGAACGAACGTTCGGCGTGATCAACCTCGCGTTGGTCGACGGCTCACCGCAGGTGCTGGACCTCAAGGAGACGCTCGAACACTACGTCGAGCACCGTCGGGAGGTCGTCCGCCGGCGCTCGGAACACGAGCTCGCGGAGCGGGAGGACCGCGCGCACATCCTCGAGGGACGGCTGAAGGCGCTCGACAACGTCGACGACGTCGTCGAGACGATCCGCGGCTCCGAGGATCGCGACGCCGCGCGGGCGGCGCTCGAGACCGCGTTCGACTTCTCGGAGGCACAGGCGGAACACATCGTCCGGATGCAACTCGGCTCGCTGACGTCGATGGAGACCGAGGAGATCGAATCCGAGTACGCGGACGTGATCGATCGGATCGAACGGCTGGAGACGATCCTCGGCGACGTCGATGAGCTCGACGCGGTGATCAAAACGGAACTGGAGGAGATCAAAGAGGAGTATGGCGACGAGCGCCGGACGAGCTTCATCGAGGACACGGGGACGGTCACCCACGAGGACCTCATCCCGGAGGAGGAGTGCGTCGTCGTGATGAGCGAGGACGACTACATCAAGCGGATGCCTCTCGACGTCTTCCGCGCGCAGAACCGCGGCGGGAAGGGGATCATCGGGACGGACCTCAAGGACGGCGACCGGGTCTCCTCGGTGTTCCGGGCGAACTCCCACGACTACCTGCTCGTCTTCACGAATCACGGCCAGATCTACCAGCTGAAGACCTACGAGATCCCCGAGATGTCCCGCACGGCACGCGGGAAATCGGCGGTGAACCTGTTGGATCTGGACGACGCCGAGGAGATCGAGGCCGTGGTCCCCGTCGACGATCTGGACGACGAGATGTTCCTGACGATGGTCACCCGGCAGGGGTACATCAAGCGAACCGCAGTCACGGAGTTCGAGAACATTCGATCGACCGGCATTCGGGCGCTGACGCTGGGCGACGGCGACGAACTCGTCGACGTGGAGGTGACGGACGGGACGACCGACGTCGTCATCGGAACCCGCGACGGGATGGCGATCCGGTTCGACGAGTCTGAGGTCCGAGCCATGGGACGGACCGCCAGGGGCGTCTACGGCATCGACCTACGCGAGGGCGACGCGGTCGCGGGCGTCGCCGCCATCGACGCGGACCACCACAACTGGGTATTGACCGTCACCGAGAACGGCTACGGGAAACGCTCGAACCTCGACGAGTATCGGCGTCAGTCCCGGAACGGGAAGGGGTTGATCGACATCAAGACTGGCGGCCGAAACGGCTCGGTCGTCGCCGTGGAGGCGGTTACCTACGGCGATCATCTGCTCGCGATGAGCGGCGACGGCCAGATCATGCGGACGCGCGTCGAGGAGATCTCCACGGTGGGCCGCAACACCATGGGCGTCATCGTGATGGACCTCGATCCGAACGACGAGGTCGCCTGCGTCGACATCGTCTCGGAGACGACGTACGACGATCCGGAACGTGACGACGCGGACGACTGACGATCCCTAGACCGACGACACCGACGGCCGACGCCCCGGCGTCGTCGTTCAGGAAAGTTACTTACCCTCCGCACGGAAATCGGGAGACGAGATGGACGATCACGAGCTACTCGACGAGATCGTGTACGAACCGGATCCCGGGTTCGTCGAGTCGACGAACGTCGCGGCGTTCATGCGCGAACACGGCATCGGGAGCTACGAGGAGCTGATAACCCGGACGACCGAGCGGGTTGAGGGGGAGCCCGACCAGGGCGTCGACTGGTTCTGGGACGAGATCGTCGATCACCTCGGGATCGAGTTCTACGCCGATTACGACGTCGCCCGCGACGACGCCGAGGGGCCGCAGTTCTCCGACTGGTACCCGGGTGGCGAGATCAACGTCGCACACAACGTCGTCGACCGGCATGCGGCGGTCGACTCGCCGAACCGGAACCGGGTCGCGCTGATCTGGGAGGGAGAACCCGGCGACGTTCGGACGATCACGTACCACGAGCTACATCGCGAGAGCAACCGCGTGGCGAACTACCTCGAGTCGGCCGGGATCGAGACGGGCGACACCGTCGGGCTCTACATGCCGATGGTGCCGGAGGTCGTCGCCATCCTCTACGGCTGTCTGAAGGTCGGGGCCATCGCCGTCCCAGTCTTCTCCGGATTCGGGACGGACGCGATCGCGACCCGCATCTCCGACGCCGAGCCGAACGTGCTGTTCACCGGTGACGGCTTCCACCGTCGCGGCGACGAGGTTCGACTCAAGGCGAACGCCGACGCCGCCATCGCGGAGGCGGGACACGTCGAACGGGTCGTCGTCTACGACAGGCTCGCCGCGACGCCGGCGTCCGACCCCGACCCAGACGAGGCGATCCCGTGGAACGACGAACGGGACGCGACCTACGCCGCGGCGGTGGGATCACGGTCGACGACGTACGAGACGAAGCGGCTCCCGTCGGACCAGGAGTCCATGCTGCTGTACTCGTCGGGAACGACGGGAACGCCGAAGGGGATCGTCCACACCCACGCCGGCGCCCAGATGCAGTGTGCAAAGGAGATCCACTTCGGCTTCGATGCGAAACCCCACGACCGGTTCTTCTGGGTCTCCGACATCGGCTGGATGATGGGGCCGTGGACGCTCATCGGCAACCACACCTTCGGCAACACCGTCTTCATGTACGAGGGTGCGCCCGACCACCCCGAGCCGGACCGATTCTGGGAGATGATCGACCGCCACAAGCTCACGGTCTTCGGCATCTCTCCGACGGCGATCCGGGCGCTTCGCAAACACGGCGACGAGTGGGTCGAGGGCCACGACCTCTCCAGTCTGCGGCTGCTCGGGTCGACCGGCGAGCCGTGGGATCCCGAGTCGTGGCTGTGGTTCCACGAGGAGATCGGTCGCGGCGAGGCCCCGATCATCAACATTTCGGGCGGCACCGAGATCTGCGGCTGTTTCCTCATGCCGATGCCGACCCAGCCGCTGAAACCCTGCACCCTGGGTGGCCCGGGGCTCGGCATGGCCATCGACGTCGTGGACGCCGAGGGCAACTCGGTCCGCGAGGCCAACGAGCGCGGCTTCCTGGTCGCGCGCGACTCCTGTCCCTCAATGACCAAGAGCCTGTGGTCGGGCGACGAGCGCTACCTCGCGGAGTACTGGTCGCGGTTCGGGGATCTATGGGATCACGGCGACTTCGCCCAGAAGGACGAGGACGGCTTCTGGTTCCTGCACGGACGCGCCGACGACGCGTTGAACGTCGCCGGCCGGAAGGTCGGCCCCGCCGAGATCGAGGGCGTGCTGATCGAACACGACGCCGTCAACCAAGCGGCCGCAGTCGGCGCACCCGACGACACCACGGGAACCGCCGTCGTCGCATACGTCGTTCTCGAACCCGACGTCGAACCCTCCGAGGAGCTGCGCGAGGAGCTTCGCGCGCTCGTCGGCGAGGAGCACGGGAAGCCGTTCCGTCCCCGGGAGCTGCTCTTCGTCGACGCCTTTCCGAAGACGCAGTCGGGGAAGATCATTCGCCGTGCCATCGAGGCCGTCTATAGGGACGAGGACCCTGGAGACCTTTCCTCGATGGAGAATCCCGGGGCGCTGGAAGAGTTAAAAAACCCCTCCTGAGGGGCGGGGCTGACCGGCGGAACGACTCAGATCGAGCCGGCGAGCCGCCCCGCGACGGCGACGCAGCCGGCTCCGGCGACGCCGAGCGCGCCGAGTCCGACGAACGCCACGGTGTATCCGCCGGTCAACTCGAAGAGGTAGCCGGCGGCCGGCGGCGACAGGAGCCCGCTCACCGCGAACGAGAGCGACAACACGCCAAACAGCGTGTTGAGGTGCTCGTCGCCGAACAGATCAGCCACCTGGGGTCCGAGGAGGCCGCCGCAGCCGCCGTAGCCGATGCCGAAGACCACCGCAACCGCGAGCAACGCCGTCGCACTGGGTGCTCCCGCGATGCCGACCACCGCCGTGCCCATCACCGCGGCACAGCCGACGAACGTCCAGGTGCGGCCGACCCTGTCGGCGAAGGCGCCGATCCCGAGCCGGCAGACGGTCGTCGTCACCCCGATGGCCGTGATCGTGAGGACGCCCACCGACCGGCCGATCCCCGCATCCGACGCGTGGACGACGACGTGGCTCATCACAGCGAACATCGGCGCGAAGACGAGCACCCAGCCGACGAAGACGACCGCGAACGGGACTGAAAAGGCGATCTGACGGAGGGTGGGCCCGTCGCCGTCTCCACCCTCCGATCGTTCGACGGGACCGGTCGCGTCCTCGCTCCCGCGGTCGAAGCGGGGACCGGTCGCGTCGTCACCGAATTCCACGGATCGATCGGCGCCGACGTCGGACGGGTCGTCGGCAAACAAAAGCGCGACGAACGCCGAGAGCACGGCGGCGGCTCCCGCGACCGCGAGCATCGCCTCGCGCCAGCCGACGGTGCCGATCAGGTGGTCCGCTCCCGGCGGGACGACGACGAGCCCGACGCCGAGTCCGGCGGAGGCGATACCGGCGGCGGTTCCGCGTCGTCGTCGAAACCAGTGCGGGACGGTGGCGTAGCCGACGACGTAAAGTCCGGCCATCCCGAGGGCGGCGACGACGCCGAACGCGACGAGCAGCTCGAGAAACGAGCGCGAAAGCGCGGTCCAGACCAGCCCGACGGTCAACACGGCCCCGGAGCCGGCCGCGACGGAACGAGCACCGAATCGGTCGACTGCACGGCCTGCCGCCACGCTCCCGACGTAGATCAGGGCGGTCTGGAGACCGAAGGTCGCGGCGAGCGCGGCACGGCTCGCGGCGAACTCGTCGATGAACGCGTCATAGAAGACCCCGAACGCGTACGTCGTCCCGAAAACCGCCATCGACGCCAGCAAACACGCGAACGCGATCACCCAGCCGTAGTAGATCCGGTCGCCGAGCGCGCGACGAAATCCCATCGTCTCACTCGGAGACGGCCGGGGGGCCTATCCGTTGGGGTTCCGGAACGCGTGCCGGATCGCCGGCATCCGGATCCTCGACGATCGCGAGGTCGCCGCGTGGCTCCCGGTCGACTCCCTCGCGATCGGTCGCGTCCCCGCCGTTCACGTCGCGCCGAGACAGCACGACGGTTCCCCCGACGGACAGTGGCGCGACGAGTCCCGCGGCGACCGTTCCCGGATCCCCCAGCGATGTCCGGATGACCACCCGGGAGTCGGCGGCCAGGTCGTGCTCCGCGACGATCCGGCGCGCCGTGGCCAGCACCGCGGCGTGGGAGTGGGTGGCTTCCGCTCGGCGTTCGGGGTCGTCCCGGTCGTGGACGAGCAGCGGATCGCTCGGGTCAACGTTCGCGGGTGGCGTGCCGGGGTTCTCGCTCCAAAGCTCCTGTTCCCAGTGGGTCGTCTCCGGCCGCTCTGGCGACCCGCCGTAGGTGATGAGCTTCGTTCCCGGCCTTGGGGCGGTCGTCCCCTCGTCGGCCACGGGGACCATGACGACCCGATCGCCGGCATCGAGCCCGCGATCCGGGTCGAATCGAACCCGCGTGCCGAGCCGTGCCGCGCCGAGGAACGCGAGGACCGTGTGAAACCCCGGGATCGGATCGATCGCGACCGTCGACCCCTCGCGTGCGCCGAGGTACCGAAGCACGTTCGCCGACTTGTATCCGTTCGTGATCAGGTCGTGGTACGAACGCTCGCTGCCCGTGGCGGTCACGAGCGCCGGATCCCGGCTCCGTCGGTCGCGTGTTAAAAGATCGCCGACGACGTCCATGCGGATCGGTCGGGGCGACCGAGGCTTAAACAGTGCGACTCCGCCACCCGGCCGCCAACGACGGCATCGCGGGTGGGACGCCAGCGCGTCGTTCGAGGACGCCAGCGCGTCGTTCGGGGCAGGCCGACGATCGTTCAGGGTGCGCCGGCGATCACCATCAGCGAGTCGTCGGCGTCGAACGAGAGCGCGCGGGTGCTTTCGGGATCGACTCGAATCGCGTCGCCCGGACCGAGCGCGACCGCGTCGCCGTCGACGACCAGCGTCGACTCGCCCTCCAACAGGAGGTAGACCTCCTCCTGACCGTCCTCGGCGTGGTCGTGTTCGAGGCCATTCCAGTCGCCGTCGGCCTCGAGAACGGTGACGCCGAGTTCCGTACAGTCAAGCGCGTCACGGAGGAAGAACATTCCCGGCGCGCGCGGCTCCACGTCGTCGGAGGAGGCGTGATCGTATCCCATGGTCACGGGATCGTCGGCGACACGC
>CAZIFX010000096.1:0-6812 GCA_964538415.1 uncultured Halobellus sp. | reverse complement strand
CACACCGACCCAGCATCCGAACCTCACACCGACCCAGCATCCGAACCCCACGCGAATGCACCCGATCGTCCATCCCGTCGTCGGCTACCTCTGTTATGCCGCATACACGCGGGGTCGGCACGGCGAACGTCCCGGCGGGGAGCCGACGGTCGTCGCCGTCTTCGCGGCGGTGTTACCCGACTTGGTGGACCAACCGCTCCGGCTCGTGGGCGTCATGCCGGTCGGGCGAACGATCGCCCACTCGCTGCTCGTGGCGATCCCCGTCGTCGTCGCCGTCGGCGCGATCGCCCGCCGTCGCGGACGGCCCGAGTTGGGCGTCGCCTTCGCGATCGGGTACCTCTCACACATCGCGGCCGACGTGCCCTGGCACGTGCTCGCCGGCGACGTCGACGAACTCGGGTTTCTGTTGTTCCCCATCACGCGGATGCCGCAGTATACGGGGACGAAGACGCTCGCGACGGCGGGCGGCGTCGAGATCACCACCCTGTGGATCGAGGCCGTGCTGTTCGTCGTCGGCGTCCGGGTCTGGTGGAACGACGGGCGGCCCGGGCTCGAGCTGTTTCGTCGGTGATCGCGGCGGCCGAAGCGCGCGGCGTCGATCACTCCTCGTTTAAAACCGTCGCCCCCCGGCCGATCCGGGTCTGGTACGCGCGGGCATCGATGCCGGCGTCCGAGAACCCCTCCAGCATCGCGGCGGCGATCTCCCGGCGGTCGTCGTCGTGACAGGCGGCGACGACCGCCGGTCCCGCGCCGCTGACCGTGACGCCGGTCGCACCGGCCGCGAAGGCCCGCTCGCGGACCTCGTCGTAGCCGGTGATGAGCCGGGCGCGCTCGGGCGTGACGACGGGGTCGTCCATTCCCGCGCCGACGAGTTCGGGATCGGACCGGCACATGCCGACGGTCAGCGTGGCGGCGTTGCCGACGGTCTCGACGAGCGCCTCCATCGAGGCCGACTCGGGGACGACCCGACGGGCGTCGCGCGTCGACACCGCGACGTCGGGCAGACAGACGACGAGCGGGACGTCGGCGCTCACCGCGCGGGTGCCGTCCCGGCCCGTGATCGTGAACCCGCCCAGAAGCGACGGCGCGACGTTGTCCGAGTGGGCGACGCCGGAGACGACCGCCTCGCCCTCGGCCGCGATGGGGACGAGCTCCGTACGCGAGAGCCCGCGGTCGTACAGGCGGTTGAGCGCGACCGCGGCGCCCGCGGCGCTGGCGGCCGAGGAGCCGAGCCCGGAGGCGGGACGCACGCCCTTGTCGATGTGGATGTGTGCGGGGGCGTCGAGCTCCTCGACCACCGCGCCGACCGTGTTCTTCTTCGGATCCTCCGGGATGTACTGGGCGCCGACGCCGGTCACCTCGATGGTCGTTCGCGCTGCCTTCTCGACCGTGACGACGTCGGCCGGGCGGGAGAGCGCGGCGCCGAAGACGTCGAAACCGCTCCCGAGGTTCGCGCTCGTCGCCGGTGCCCGTACCGTGATCATGCAGGTCGGTGGACGGCGGAACGCAAAAAGGAGCGGGATCCGGGTCGAAATGCGCGAGCGGATCGGAGCTCACGGCCGGATCGGAACTGGCGGCCGGGTCGCGGAGCGGCGGTCAGATCACGAGTCGGCGGTGGTCCAGAGCAGCGGGCCGACGACCGCGAGGCCGATGCCGAAGAGGATGTACGTCGCCGGCATCGTCGTGAACGGAGCCATGAGGAAGATCGCGCCGAAGCCCATGACGACCAAGGCGATCACTTTCTGGGATTTCAGCGGCGCGGCGCCAAGCAGGGATGCGACGAACGCCAAAAGCAGGACGTGTCCCAGATGGTAATCGAGCAGGAACGCGTCGATGAGCAGGGGCGTATGCATTCTTGTCGTGTCTTGGGCGGGATTCGCGCTTTAAAGTTCCGTTTCCGCCGACGCGACGGCCAGCCGATCCCGGAGTTATAAGCGGCGTGCGGTCGACCGGCAGTCGTGCGACTCGTACAGGTCATGATCCCCGCCGGGAAGCGGGCCGCGGTCGTCCGCGCGCTGGACGAGGAGGGGATCGACTACGTCATCACCGACGAAACGAGCGGCCGCGAGTACACGGCGGTCGCGACGTTTCCGCTCCCGACGGCCGCCGTCGAACCCGTGCTCGACCGGCTCCGCGAGGCGGGCATCGACGAGCGGACCTACACCGTCATCGTCGCCGCCGAGACCGTCATCTCCCGCCGGTTCGATGCGCTCGAGGCGGAGTACGCGGAGGAATCCGAACGCGGGGAGGACCGGATCTCGACGCAGGAGCTCCGGACGAAAGCGAACGGACTGGTCTCCGGCATCGAGACGTACGTGTTGATGACGGTGCTGTCGGCGGTGATCGCCACCGCCGGACTGCTGCTCGACTCGCCGGCGACGGTCGTCGGCTCCATGGTGATCGCCCCGCTCATCGGGCCGGCGATGTCGGCCGCGGTCGGTACCGTCGTCGACGACGACGGCCTTTTTAAGCGTGGAGTCCGCCTCCAAGCGCTCGGAGTCGTCCTCGCGATCGGCTCCGCGGCCGCGTTCGCGGCGTTGTTACGCGCGGCAAATCTCGTGCCGCCGGGCCTCGATCCGTTGACGCTCGCGGAGGTCTCCGAGCGGCTCGCGCCGAACGTGCTCGTACTCGCGGTCGCGCTCGGCGCGGGAGTCGCGGGCATCGTCTCGCTCATGACCGGCGTCTCCGCCGCGCTCGTCGGCGTCATGATCGCGGTCGCGCTCATCCCGCCCGCGGCCGCCGTCGGCATCGGCATCGCCTTTACCATCCCGCGGCTCGCGCTCGGCGCGGGCGTGCTCGTCCTGGTGAACGTCCTCTCGATCAACCTCGCGGCGCTGGTCATGCTCTGGTACGAGGGCTACCGCCCGAAACGATGGTTCCGCGAGGACGAGGCACGGTCGGCGCTGATCAAGCGGGCGGCCGTGCTCGTCGCCGCCATCGCGCTGCTGTCCGTCTTCCTCGGCGGCGTCACCTACGATACCTACGTCGCGACGACGACGGAAGGCGAGATCAGAAGCGCCGTCGGTGACGAACTCGCCGCCATCGACGACGAGATGGAGCTACTCGAACTCGACGTCGAGCGGGCGGGAACCCTTCCACCGCGGACGACCGAACACGTGGTCATCACGGTCGGCGCGCCGCCCGGGACGGGGATCGAGAGCGTCGCCACGGCGCTCGATACACGCATCGAAGCGGTGGTCGAGAGGCCGGTCACCGTCGAGGTGCGGCTGGTGACCGTCGAGCGCACCGGCTGAGCGGCGACCGCTTCGTCAGCCCTCGGACCGGTCGCGAGTCGGCAGGTCCGGCTCGAAGTCGATGGCGTCGATCGCCATCTCGAGGACGCGGTCGACGTTCTCGCCCGCGGTGACGCTCATCGTCGCGTCGACCGGCTCGGCCTGCACCGCGTCGAACCGGTCGTGTTTGTTCGCGACGGTGAGCACGGGAATGGACTCGTCGAACAGCGTGCGCACCTCCCGACGAAGCTCCAGTTGGGCGTCGAGGGGATAGCCGCAGTCGCCGGAGGGATCGAGCACGAAGAGCACGACGTCCGCGAGGTGAGTGAGCGCGCTCACGGCCTGGCTTTCGATGTCGTTGCGCTCGTCCGCCGGCCGGTCGAGCAGCCCCGGCGTGTCGACGATCTGGTAGCGAACGTGATCCCGCTCGAAGTGGCCGACCTGCACGCCCTTCGTCGTGAACGGATACTCCGCGATCTCGTTGGACGCGCGGGTGACCGCGTTGACGAACGAGGACTTGCCGACGTTCGGGTAGCCGGCGACGACGATCGCGGGCTCGTCCGGTCGGATGTCGGGCAGGTCACGGAGCGCGTTCCGTGCCTCGCCGATCATCAGGAGGTCGTCCTCGATGTCGTCCATCATGTCGGCCATGCGCGCGAACGCCTGCTTGCGGTGTTTCTTCGCAGCGTCGAGATCGGCGCCACGGAGCTTCGTGGTGTACTCGTCGCGGAGGTCCTCGATCCGTCGGGCCGTCCACATCACCCGGGAGAGCGCCTGCCGGAGCTCGTCGACGTCGACGATGGCGTCGGCCAGCTCGTAGTAGAAGGGGTCGACGTCGAAGCCGAAGTCCGGCCAGGAGACGACGACGTTCTCTAAGTTGTCCGAGAGGACGTTGCCCGCGGTCCGCAGCATCGACTCCTGGGCCTCGTGGCCGCTCTTGGCGTGACCCGCGCGTGCGGCCCGCGAAAAGGCCTTATCGACCAGTTCCCCGGATCGGGGAGTCGTCGGGAGGCCCTCGAATATCATGCGTCCGGGTAGCCCGCCGAGGCGTATAAGAGCGTCCGTTTCGTGACCACCACGACACGCCGCCGCACGACCGATCTCGGGGGCGTCTCAGTCGTCCCGGAACGAGTCGCCGAGGCCGCCGAGCCGTTCGCCGAGCCCCCGACCCTCGGACTCGCCGGGGAGGATGTCTCCGAGCGACGCCCCGAAGGCGGCGGCCGCCCAGATCACGGTGACTCGACCGAACGCCTCCGAGGTCGTGGGGCTTCCCTCGTGGAGACGCCCCCACAGGAACATCGTCGAGAAGGCGACGACGAGCGAGATGAGGAGGACGGCGACGAGCCGGCGAGGAATCACGCCGAAGAAGGGGTTGTGGACGCGAACGTCGCGGAAGTCGGCGTAGTAAAGGACGCCCGCGGTCACGGCGACCACGAACGCGACGTTGAGCGTCAAAAACAGCGGCACCGGTCCGACCGTCGTGGCGACGAACCACTCGGCGATCTCGAAGACGCCGTCCTCCACCAACAACGGAAGCGAGAGGAGTATCCCGCCGACGAACGCCTCCGCGACGTCACGACCGGTATAGGTGCTGATCCGGCTCGTGAACGCGCTGCTTCCCGGCATCCGCTCGACCAGCGAGATGGTCTGACGGACCTTTTCGCGTTCGTGATCGGCGTCGACGGTCGCCTCCAGCGCGTCGAGTTCGTCCAACAGGTCGTCGATGTTCGGGTCGTCGGGACCGGTCGCGGCCGTCGCCACGGTTCCCTCCGATGTCCCGTCGTCCCGTCGACGGTCCCCACGGCCGCCCTGCGGTCGGTCGTCTCGCGGTCGGCCGTCTCGCGGTCGGTCGTCTCGGCTCATGTCCGGCGGTCGGTCCGCCGACGGTTAAGTCGTGCCCGAAGTGCGTTCACTCGAAGATCTCGCTTACGTCTTGGCCCGTGGATTCGCCGGGCAGGATGTCGCCGAGGGCCGCGCCGAAGGCGGCGGCCGCCCAGATCACCGTCACGCGGGCGACCTGCTCGATCGCCGTCGGATCCTCCTCGTGGAGCCGTCCCCACATGAGCAGCATCAAAAACGCCGTGAGAAGCGAGACGCCGAGCACGCCGACGTATCGGCGAGGGATGAGCCCGAAGATCGGTTTCGTCACCTGCACCTGCCGGAAGTCGGCGTAATACAGCAGCCCCGCGGTCATCCCGAGCACGAACAGCGCGTTCGCGATGAAGAAGACGGGAATTCCCCCGGGAGAGAACTCGACGAACCACTCGGCGATCTCGAAGACGCCGTCCTCAACTAAAAGCGGCAGCGAGAAGATGACCGCGCCGACGAACGATTCCGCCATGTCGCGGCCGGTGTACTTGCTGATGCGGCTCGTGAACGCCTTGCTTCCCGGCATCCGTTCGACCATGGCGATCGTCTGACGGACCTTCCGCCGTTCGTGATCGTCGTCGACGGTCGCCTCCAGCGCGTCGAGTTTGTTCAGCAGGTCGTCGATGTCCGGATGCTCCGGCCCTCCCGCCGTCGGGTCCCCGTTTGTCGCTCCGCCGGCGTCGGCGCTGCCGGGGTTCTCGCCCGACCCCGGCCCGTCGCCGAACTCGTCATCACGGCTCATAAACGGGGCTCCACACGAACGGACAAAAAGGTGGTCGGCTTCCGTCACGCCGCCGGCCGACGCACGGCCTCACTCGAGTCGATCGAGGAAGTCGGCGACCACGGCGTTGAACGCGACCGGCGCCTCGATCATCGCGAGGTGGGCGGCGTCCTCGATGACGGCTCGCTCACAGCGCGAGATCCCGTCGGCGAGGAGATCGTGGTACCGCGGCGGGGTGAGCCGATCGTGCTCGCCGACGACCGCCAGCGCCGGAACCGTGATCTCCCCCAGCTGATCACGGACGTCGAAGCGATCGCAGGTTCGGAAGTCGCGCTCGACCACCGTGTGCCCGCACTCGCGCATCGCCGCCGCGGAGCGTTCGGCGTGCTCCGCGGGAGCGTCGTGAAAGAGTCGATCCTCGCCATGGAGGAACCCGACGGCGCGCTCGAAGTCGTTCGCGAGCCAATCGAGGAGGTCACGGAGCACGGCCAGCCTCGCACCGGTGCCTGCGAGCACCAGCCCGTCGAGCGCGAGACCGCGTTCGAGCGCGACCCACAGCACGACGGCCCCGCCGAGCGAGCTACCACAGAGCACGGTCGCGTCGGTCCGCTTCGCGACGGCGACGACGTCGTCCGCGTACGCCGCGAGCGTCTCGGGACCGGGCGCCGCGTCGACGTCGTCGCTATCGCCGTGTCCGGAGAGGTCGAGCGTGACGACCGGGAATCGGTCGGCGAGTCGCGTCTGTGCCGTCCAGACGTCCTGCGTGCCGCCGCTGCCGTGGACGAAACACAGGGTGGGACCGTCCCCGCCGCGGTCGAACCGGCGATACGCCGTCCTCCGGCCGTGATGGGACGCGTGCTCCATGGCGGGCGATTCGTGGCGGAGCGAAATAAATGATCGACGGCGCGTCGAGCCGTCGATTTATAACAGATGGGCGAGCAGCACCGTCGCGAGCCCGAAGTAGATCACGAGCGCGGAGACGTCCTTCA
>CAZIFX010000095.1:0-7107 GCA_964538415.1 uncultured Halobellus sp. | reverse complement strand
CGAAGCGACCGACGGCGTCGACGAAGCGACCGACGGCGGCGACGAAGCGACCGACTGCGCCGACGACGGTTCGAACGGAGCGGAGCCGAACCCGGACGCCGCCGACCACGCGATCGACCCGGCTCCCGTCTTTCGTGCGGTCGACGTGGTCCGCGATCGGGCCGAGACCGCCGAGGACGGCGACCTTGCGGCCCTCGAGACGTCCGAGCTCGTCGACCTGTTCGTCGCCTGTTCCGTTCTCGCGAGCGAGGCCGGGAGCGTCCGGAGCGACGTCCGCGCCGCGATCATCGACCGCGTCGACGAGGAGGGCGAGCTCGAGGGCACGCTCGGAGCCGTCGACCGCTCACGGTCGACCCGGCGATCCCTCAGGGACGAGGGAACGGTGCGGAGCGCCCTCTTTCGTGCGGGAATCGACCCCCGCGAGGCGGAGTCGTTCGATCCGACCCTCGTTCGGGAGCTGGTCGAGGCGGCCCGCGCGGACGATCCGGCCGGCACGCCGATCGACGAATCGGACGTCTTCGAGACGAGTGAGTCCGATCACGTGCGTCGGGCGAGCGTGAACGAGGAGGCTTTTCGAGACCGATGAGCCAGTCCTCTTCGGCCGACGGCACGACCCTCGACGACCCCGTCACGATCGGGGGACTTCGGCTCCGGAATCGGCTCTACCGTGCCCCGTTGCTCGAGTGTGCGGGCAACGGTCCCGACGCGGTCGACGCGTTGATAGCGGACCTCGAACCCGCCGCGGCGTCCGGCGCCGGCCTCATCCACCAGGGCGCCACGATCGTTCGCGGCGAGGGCGGCTGTGCCGCGCCCGGGATGACGCGGGTACACGACCCGGCGTTCGTCGCCGACCTCTCGCGGCTCACGGACGCGATCCACGCACACGGCTCGCGGGTCGCGATCCAGCTCGAACACGGCGGGCTCAGATCGATGGAGGTCTGGCACGACGGCTACCGCCGTGCGAACCCGGATCTCGATCAGCTTGCGGTCTCACGGCCGCCGCGACTCCTCCGCCTGCTCGATCGGCTCGGCTTCCTCGATCTCTCGCCGCGAGTGCTCTCGACCGCGGCGGTCGAGGCGCTGGCGGCCGACTTCGGTCGGGCGGCGGCCCGCGCGGTGGAGGCCGGGTACGACGCGATCCACGTCGCCGGCGCGAACATGGGGATCGTCCAGCAGTTTCTCTCGCCGTTCTACAACCGTCGGAGCGACCGGTTCGGGGTCGACCCCGACGTCGGCGCGGGCGTCGCGTTCCTCGAACTGATCGCCGAGGAGGTTCGCGATCGCGCGGGCGACGTGCCGCTCATGACGAAGGTCCCCTCCGAGCGACCGACGCTTCCGGGGATCGGCCCGCACCTGGGCGACGAGGACGCGGTTCGCGCCTGTGAGCGCTTGGCCGACCACGGCTACGACGCGGTGGTTCCGGTTCGGACGAGCGTCTTCTGGGACATGAGCGTCGTCCGCGGGGAGTTCCCCGCGGCGGCGTGGCGGGAGCCACGGTTTCGCGACGGCTACCGCGAGGCGTTCGGGTCGCTTCCGCGTGCGGCGGCGGTCGCCGTCGGTAACTGGGTTGAGTCGCTCACGTACGACTTCGAGCCGGGGTGGAACCGTGACCTCTGCCGGCGGGTTCGCGAGCGCGTCGACGTGCCGGTCTGCTGTGAGGGCGGCCTTCGCGAGCGCGCCGGGATGGACGACGCCCTCGGCGTCGATGCCGATCTCGTGGGGATGGGACGTCCGTTCTACGCCGAACCGGAGCTTCCCGCCCGACTGCTCGGACGCCACGTCGATCCGGGCGTCCGGGCCGTCTGTGAGAACTGCAACAACTGCGCGGTCGCGCAGGCGGCCGGCGAGTCCGGCGTCTGTCGCACGCCGGCCGTGTTGGAGCGAGCCGGGCGGCTTCGAAAACACGGAGCCTACGCGCGATCGACGTCCGGAGACGACGAGAGTTTATAACTCGCTCCGGCGTATCGGGTATCCGTGCGCGACCGACTCACCAGCGACTTCGGCGTCTACGCGCTCTCCGGAATCTTCTCGCTCGTCGTCTTCGTCGTCGCCCTCGTCGTGCTCTCCGCCACGCTTCCGGGCGGGCTCGGTGACCGACAGCTCGTTGGGCTCGTCGTCGGCTATCTCCTTTTCGTCGGCGTCTACGCCGTCGCGTGGGTCATCTACACGGAGATCGACGCCCGTGAGGAGGCCTGAGACTCGACCGTCGCGGGTCGGGAAACGACTTTGGTCCCGCCGGGCGAGTCGACGGGCATGACGTGGGAAACGATCACGCTCGAGCTCGACGGCGACGTGGGAACCGTGACGGTCGATCGTCCCGAGAAGCTCAACGCGCTCACCGTCGACACCCTCGAAGCGATCGAGGAGGCGCTGACCGAGGCCGCCGAGGCCGACGTGCGAGCGCTCGTCCTCACCGGCGCCGGCGACGACGCGTTCATGGCGGGCGCGGACATCTCGTATATGACCGACCTGACGACCCCGGAAGCACAGGCATACGCCGAGCTCGGCCACCGGGTCGCCGACGCGATCGAGACCTTTCCGGCGCCGGTCATCGCCGCGATCAACGGCTACGCCTTCGGCGGCGGCTGCGAGCTCGCGCTCGCTGCGGACCTTCGGGTGGCCGCGACGGACGCCGTGCTCGGACAGACGGAGATCGACCTCGGGATCATCCCCGGTTGGGGCGGGACCCAGCGGCTCCCGCGGCTCGTCGGCGACGAGACCGCCCGCCGACTGATCTTCCTCGGCGAGCGGATCGACGCACGGGAGGCACACGAGATCGGACTCGTCGGCGAGGTCGTGGCTCGCGAGGAGTTGGCCGATCACGTTCGGGAGCTGGCCGACGATCTGGCGGCGAAACCGGCGTTCGCGATGCGCGCAGCGAAGGAGGTGCTCAACGCGGTCGCCGACGGCACACGGACGGTCGGTCTCGACTACGAGAAGCGAGCCTGGTCCGGGCTGTTCGGAACCCACGACCAGCGTGAGGGGACGACCGCGTTTCTCGAGAAGCGCGAGCCGGAGTTCGAGTGAGCGTCGGTCCAGCGGGGATCGAGCCCGAACGTCGGCGACCGGGAACGTTTTGTCATCACTGGCTGTAAGGGTGCACCATGCGTGACGTTCTAGCGTCGACGCTGTTCAGGGAACCCGAGGGGTGGAAAAGCGGCGCGCTCTGGCTCGTGTTGGGCGCCGGACTCTTCGCGTACGCTGCGTACCTCGCGGGACGTGGCGGGGCGGACCCGACGCTTCCGGCCGTGCTCGGGGGTGCGTTCGCCTGTTTCGGCCTCGCGGAGTCGCTTCCGACGGAGCGCCGCTGGCTGGCGGGCGTGGCTCGAACGGCGGGCGTGCTCGGCGGGGTCGCCGCCATCCTCGTCGCCTTTTAACCGTCCGGGCCGAGCGAGCGCCGCAGCGCCCGCTCGAGGTTGTCGAGCTCGTCGTCGAAGTTTCGCTTGAAGAAGGATTCGACGCCCGGCAGCCGGCCGTCGACGACGAACTCGTTCGCGAGCCGGCAACCGCCGTCGTCCGTCTCCGTGATCGTATGCTCGCCCGTCACGCGGAACGCGCGGGACTTTCCAACGAACTTCACGCGGCGGGGTGGGTCGCGTTCAACCTCCTCCGTCTCGACGGAGATCGTCGAACGCAGCATCGGGACCGGCAGCGCGACGTGCCAGGTCGCGCGCCCCTCCTCGTGGACCTCGAAGGTCTCCACCACGCTGATGGCCGCTGCACGCTGCTCCGCGTCCGAGATGAACGCCCATACCTGCTCGGGCGGGGCGTCGAACTCGAACGTCCGGGAGACTCGGACGGTCATGCATCGGTGGTTGGAGCGGAGAGGATTAAAAGGGACGGAGTCGGCGACCCGGCACGGGACGTCGCCTCCGAGACGTCCCGGGCGTGGACCTCGCGGCCTCCGGATCGTGACGCGGTTGACGCCGAGGTCACCGGAACCCGTCGACGACCTCGGTGACGTCCTCGACCACGCGGTTCCGGTCGAGGTTCTCGCCGCGATACGCGCGCTCGACGACGCCGTCCGGGTTGACGAGGAACGTCACCACGGCGTGTGCGAAGTCGTATCCCTCGATGCGGTCGCTCTCGGTGGTCCGCTCGAAGCCGATGCCGAGCTGTCCCTCGACGACCTCCTCGGCTTCCGCCGGCGTCTCGGGCCGCAGGTAGCGCCAGTTGCTCAGCGAGAGGTCCACGCCGATCGTCTCGGCGTTCTCCCGAAGCGCGTCGGCGTCGTCACGCTCCGGATCGAAGGTGATCGGGAGAAACGCGACGTCGTCGGTGAGCCCGTCCCCGTCGAGCATCCCCTGGACGCCGACGAGCTGGTTGAGCAGTATCCCGCACTCGGCCGGACAGAAGGTGAAGATCGCGGTGGCGAGTGCGGTCCGGTCGAGCGCCGCAACGTCGATTGATTCCCCCGAGAGCGGGTCCGGAAGCTCCACGGACGGGAACGGTTCGCCGTACGCCGGGTACGAGAGGTCCTCGCTGTCGGCGACCTGATCGGGCTGCGGATCGAGGACGACGCCGTCGGGACCGTCATCGAGGATCGCCGAACAGCCCGCGAGCCACGTGGCCGTCGCCGTCCCCACGCCGCCGAGCAGCCTCCGTCGGTTCATATCCGGCCGGAAGGGATCGGCGAATAAAACGCGTCTGGTGCGTTCGACGAACGCCCGTCGAACGACGGAGCGGAGATCGGGGTGGAACTCGATGCGACGGACGCGGACACCCCCATCGACGGCGTTTTCTGGCCTAGAACGGCGAGTAGTACGGGATCGGCGGGTGCGGGAGCGGAACGCCGAGCATTGCCAGCCCGTGTTGGAGCGGCACGTAGCCGAGCACGATGAACGCGACGCCGAGGACGCGGTGTAGCCGAAGCCGGGTCGCGCGACTCACCGAGGAAAGGACCGTTCCGGTGAGAAACATCGCCGGGATCGTGCCGAGCCCGAGGACGCCGAGGGTCACCGCTCCGCCGGCCGCGCTTCCCTGCACGAACGCGTAGAGGAACGCCGGGTACAGAAGCGGACAGGGAAGCAGCCCGTGGGCGGCACCGAGCCCGACGATCCGGCCGTCGCCGACCCACGCGTCGACCCGCGGAACGATCCGCCCGGTTACGAACCCGGAGGCCGCCGCGAGCCCGGGGATCGGGACGTGACGAAACTCGAGCGTGAGCGCGTATCGAACCCCGACGGCGATGATGACGGCGCCGACGAGCAGCCCGGTGACCGCGTGGACGTCGCCCGCGACGGCCGTCACCGTCCGGCCGGTGACGAACACGAGGCTGCCCGCGAACCCGAACAGCGCGCCGATGGTCGCGTAGCTCGCGGTCCGACCGAGGTTGAAGAGGGCGTGTTGGCGGACCTGCCGGATCGTCAGGTCGTCCCGCCGCGGTCCCTCGTCGGGACGCATTCGGTCCGCATACATCGACACGAGCGGCCCGCACATCCCGAGACAGTGCGCGCCGCCGAACAGCCCGACGAGAAAGAAGACGGCGAGTCCGATCGGCTCGGAGGCGTGAAGCGCTCCCCCCGCCGGCTCACAGGTTACCATCGTCGCCTCCGGACGCGGAGACGCCGCGCCGGTCGCGTTTCGATTCCCTCACGTTCCGGCCTACGGCCCGGATGCCACTAACCGATCTGGTGGACGCGTCGAACGACCGAGGTCGCGGGGGACCTGCTCCGGGACGTCCAGCCGATCACGGGTCCGCGGCGGCCGTCACGACCTCGACGAGTCGCTCGGCGCTCGTCGTGCCCGCGTTCGCGTACGTGACCCGCCCCTCCCGGTCGAACACGACGGTGTACGGGACCGACGTGGCGTCGAGCTCGGTGGTCAGCGTCATTTCATCGTCGAGCCCGACCGTCCACGCGCCGTCGTGCTCACGCCACCAGTCGACGACCTCCTCGCGGTCGACGGAGACGCCGATCGGCTCGTTGGTGACGGAGACCATCGCGACGTCGATCTCACGGTCCACCCGCCGGAGCGTCTCCATGTAGCCCGCACAGGTTGCACACCACGTGGCGAAGAACTCGAGGACGGTCACCGTATCGGGCACCGGAATCGTCCGATCGCCCGCCTCGCTGCCGGGGGCGTCGAGGGTCTCGATCGTGACCGGCGAGAGCTTCCCTCCTCCGTCGCCGGCGCGTCGATGAAGCACGTACGCGCCGCCGCCGAGGACGACGCTCGCCGATCCGGCGATCGTGGTGAGCGCGGTTCGTCGATTCATCGGTGGTATCGGGTCATGGATCGCTTCCGCGACGTCGGGTCATGGATGGTGCTGGTTCGTGTGCCGCGTGATTCACGGATCGTGTCCGATCCGGCGTGCGGAGTTGGTCACGACGAGGATGCTGCTCGACGCCATCGCGAGCGCGGCGAAAAGCGGGTTGAGCAGCCCGGTGATCGCGAGCGGGATCGCGATCGCGTTGTACACGAACGCCCAGCCGAGGTTGGCCTTGATCCGGCGGTTCGTCCCGCGCGTGAGTACGAACAGCTCGGGGATCGCGTCCAGCCGGTCCTCGAGGATCACGGCGTCCGCGGCGTCGGCCGCGAGATCGGTCCCGCTCGCGACGGAGACGCCGAGATCCGCGGCCGCGAGCGCCGGCGCGTCGTTGCTGCCGTCCCCGACCATTGCGACGTGCCCCTCGGCGGCGAGCCGCCGAACCGTCTCGGCTTTCGCCTCGGGCGGCACCTCCGCGAACGTCTCGTCGATCGCGGGGTGGTCTCGGAATCGGCTCGCCGCGGCGACGGAGTCGCCCGTGAGGACGACGACCCGCTTGCCCGACTCCGAAAGCCGCGTCACCAGCCGCTCCCAGCCCTCACGCAGTTCGTCGCCGACGACGATCACGCCCCTGACCGTGCCGTCCCAGCCGACGAACGTGGCCACGTTGCCGGCCGCTTCGGCGCGATCCGCGGCGGCGACGGCGGCCTCCGGCACTACCCAGTCGTCGCCGTTGAAAAGTGACCGGTGGCCGACGAGCACGTCGTCGTCGCCGACGCGACCGCGGACGCCCTTCTCACCCACCGAGACGGACGTGGGGTCGACGTCGCTCGCAGGGGTCACGGTCGGGTCGTCGGTCGACACGTCGCCGCCGAGGTCCGTTCCGGTCGCCTCGACGT
>CAZIFX010000094.1:2615-7108 GCA_964538415.1 uncultured Halobellus sp. | reverse complement strand
CCATCGATTGTTGAAAAGATATATATACCTCAAACACTAACTGATAGTTATCGAAACGGACGTCTCGGCCGCCGAATTATTTCGTCGGGGCGTCGTTCACAGGACACCCATGACAGAGACACACATCCGAAACTACGAGAACGACGCCGAACGGCGGAGTGAAGCGGAATCGACGGAGAAAACGTCCGAGGCGGTGAAGACCTGCCCCGAATGCAGCGGACGGCTCGCGACCGACACCGAACACGGCGAGACCGTGTGTGTCGACTGCGGGTTGGTCGTTGAGGCGGACGGGATCGACCGTGGGCCCGAATGGCGTGCGTTCGATTCGTCGGAACGCGACTCGAAGAGTCGCGTCGGGGCCCCCACGACGAACATGATGCACGACAAGGGGCTCTCGACGAACATCGGCTGGCAGGACCGCGACGGCTACGGGAAATCGCTTTCCACGCGCCAGCGCCGGCAAATGCAGCGACTGCGCACGTGGAACGAGCGATTCCGTACCCGAAATTCGAAGGAGCGGAACCTCAAGCAGGCGCTCGGCGAGATCGACCGAATGGCCAGCGCCCTCGGCCTTCCGGAGACGGTTCGGGAGACCGCATCCGTGATCTACCGGCGGGCGCTGAGTGAGAATCTACTCCCCGGCCGCTCCATCGAGGGCGTCGCGACGGCAGCGCTGTACGCGGCCGCCCGGCAGGCCGGGAACCCGCGAAGCCTCGACGAGTTCACCGGTGTCTCGCGGGTGGACAAGATGGAGCTCACCCGAACGTACCGGTACGTGATCCGCGAGCTGAAACTCGAGGTTCAGCCGGCGGATCCCGAGAGCTACGTCTCGCGGTTCGTTTCGCGACTGGAGCTACCCGAGGAGGTCGATCGGCTCGCACGCGAGCTGCTCTCGACGGCCAAAGCGAAGGGGATCACCAGCGGGAAATCCCCCGTCGGACTCGCCGCGTCCGCCGTGTACGCCGCGGCGTTGCTGTCGAACCGAAAGGTGACACAGAGCCAGGTGTCGGCCGTGGCGGACATCTCCGAGGTCACCATTCGGAACCGATACAAGGAGCTGCTCGAGGCGAGCGACAACCTAACCGGATAGGCTCGTGCGTCCCTCGGATCGATCCGTGAGTGGCCCGAATGGGTGTCAGAAGGTCACATACTCTTTTAGGACGTCGGCGTGTACTCATCGACATGGTCGAAGCGTTCGTCAGACTGATCTGCCCCGAATGTGGGAAAAAATGGCAGGACAACCCCGCGGATCTGCAGGATCTACGCACGAACTTCAGCTGCCAGTCGTGTCACGCGACGCGTCGGCTGACCGAGTTCATGCGAACCGAACGCGATCTCGAGGCCGTCAGACAGTTCCAGTGATCGATCCGCGGGGCACCCCTCGTCCCGCGATCGACGCGTCGATCCGTCGGCTTTCGGTCCTCACCGCGTCGATCGCCCCGCCACATCTATCCCGATTATTAACGTCAAAATCCCCGTAGACCCGCTCAAACGGCGAATAGACGCAGTTGCATGTTAACGAGACTCAAGATAGTAATATATGCCTCCGGTAGCAAAGAACGGTTGCTCATGAAGAAGCAGGAACTCATTCACCTTCACGGACTCCTCGCTGAAGTACGAAAACAGTGCGAGTTTTGGGACGAGGACCTCGACCTCGACGCGTACGAGGAGCTCGGCGTCAAGCCCACATCGATCCACAAATCGAAGACGGATCACAAGGCAGCCGTCTTCAAGCTGACCGAGGGCATCACCGCACCCATGGAGGAATCGGAAGCCGAACCGCTTGCTCCGACCGCCGACTAACGTCCCGATCGCGTTATCGCGACTCGTAACCGAACCAGTAGCGACCGCGTCAGCTTAGCGTCCGACTGCCGACCCCGATCGTATAGAAACCGCGAGCATGGATGCCGGCATCACTGCGGGGATCGAGCGCCCGGATCCGATCCCCTTATCGAGTAGGCCCGGTCGCCGGTCTCGTCGCTCTCGGACTACTTCGCGTCTACGTCCGAATCCGCCCCGGTATCGGATGCACCCTCATCCCCGGTCTCCGACCCGTTCTCATCGTCCGTCTCGCCGTCATCCCCCTCGTCGAGCTCGGTGACGTCGAGAACTTTTAACGGGATGTTTCGGAGTCGTTGTCCGATCTCCTTGCGGGCGATCCGGCTGGCGTGCTCCCGCCGATCGACGTTGTACACGTCCATCTCGAGTTCGAGGGCGACGAGCGCCTCGTCGGCGGCGATGAACGCGGGCGGGAGCTGCTCGCCGCCGGGGGACTGACGGCTGCCCATCTCGATCTCGACGTAGTTGAGGTCGGGATTCAACATCTCCCCCGTTTTTGAGATGGCGATCCGCACCGCCTCGTCGGCGGTTTCGACGTCGTACACCGGGACGGCGGCCTCTACGACGACTCGACAATGCATTGTGGGATCACCTACCGCACGATCGGGTATGAAACTTCGCCCGAGAGGTCGATCGTGAGCGAGTCGCGGACGGGCCGCCGGAGCGTGAAACGGACGTCGGCAACGATGCGGGCCTCGGAGCGTCGCCCACCATCCCGGAACGTCACTCCCCGCCGGCCCTGAGGTGGTAAAAAACGTACGTCTGGGCGTAGCCCGCATAGTCGCCGCCGAACCGCTCCCGGATCGCTCGCGACGTCTCGGCGTAGTTCCCGCGCTCACAGTCGGGATGGTACGTCTCTATCGTCGTCCGGATCCACGTGTCGAGCGGCACCGCCTGCAGGAACCCGAGCGAGAAGAGCAACACGCAGTCGGCGACCTTGTCGCCGACGCCGACGAACTGCGTGAGCGACTCCCGCGCCTCCTCGTAGGGCAGTTCGGCCACCTCCAGTGGATCCGCCTCGCCGGTCGCGACCATCTCGGCCGTTCGGCGAACGTACGGCGCTCGATAGCCCAACGAGAGGTCCCGTAGCTCCCCTTCGGTCCGCGCCGCGAGCTGGGTCGGACTGGGAAAGGCGTGGTATCGATCGCCGTCAAGCTCCAGAACGTCGCCGTAGGTCTCCCGGAGCCGCCGCTGCATGCCGTGGATCCGCGCGACGCGCATCTGTGCCGAACAGATGAACGAGATCAGGCAGGGAAAGACCGGATCGCGGGTCAGCCGCATTCCCTCGTAGGCGTCGTACGCGCGGTTTAAAAGCGGAAGGTCGGGCGTCGCGTCAAGGATCGCGTTGAGGTCGTCGTCGAGCCGAAGGAGATGCGTCAACAGCGGGACCGCGTCCGTCGACGCCTCCCATTGGAGCGTCCCGTCGTGGACGCCGCCCCGCTGGCGGGCACGGAGCACGACTCGTTCGTCCGTGACGCCGGGGATCGGATCGACGACCGTCTCATACCACTCGTCGCCGCCGTGCGCATGGAGGTCGTCGTACGTCCCTCCATCGGCCCGATTCCACAGGTAGCTCTGGCCGCTCTCGACGGTCGCCTGCATATCGAACGGGCCGTCCAAGTCTGCGACGTCGATCGCTCCTCGTTCCATCAGTCGTTTGGAGGGTATCCGTCCGTATGCGGGTTTCGATGCCTGCAGTCGGTCACGACGGATCGGTAACGACCCCGGATCCGCCGTGGACGGCTTTTTGAACGGCGCGGCCGTACACGTTTCATGGCGACTTACCGCCGGGAGACGCGAGTGCCGGCGCCCATCGAGGACGTCTGGGCCTTTCACGCCACGATCGACGGCCTTCGTGAGCTCACCCCGGAGTGGATGAATTTACGAGTCGACGCCGTCGAGGGCCCCGACGGCGAGCCCGATCCCGAGGTCCTCCGGAAGGGATCGCGGATCCACATGTCGATGCGGCCGTTCGGCGTCGGCCCGCGACAGCGCTGGGTCTCGCGCATCGTCGACCGTGAGCCCGACGAGGGGGTAGTCGAAGGGTCGGCGTACTTCGTCGACGACATGGTCGGCGGACCGTTCCGTCGATGGGTGCACACGCACGCGTTCCATGCCGACGGCGACGAGACACTGCTGGTCGACACCGTCGACTACCGGCTTCCGCTCGGTCCCCTGGGTTCGGCCGCGACGCCGTTCGCAACGGTCGGATTCGAGGGCATGTTCCGCGATCGACATCGGCGCACGCGCAAACGCTTCGAGCCCTGATCCACGCCCACGGAGTCACGAGCGGGTCGAGTCCCGATCGACGCATCGATTTATGTCTCGTGCGTTCCCACCGTTCGATATGTCTCCCGACATCGTCGACCTGGACCACGTCGCGTTCCGCGTCACCGATCTCGACGAGGCGCTCGCGTTCTACCACGACCTGCTCGGCATGCCGATCCGAGACCGTGATCGTTACGCGGCCGGCGACGTCCCGTACGTCGCCGTCGCCGCCGGCGGTCGCCACCTCCATCTCGTCCCGATAGACGAATCCTCGATAGACGAGGTCCAAAAGAACGAGACGGTTGCCGACGACGAGGGCGACGACCACGGTGACGACGAGGGCGACGACCACGGTGACGACGAGGGCGACGACCACGGTGACGACG
>CAZIFX010000094.1:0-2515 GCA_964538415.1 uncultured Halobellus sp. | reverse complement strand
GATCGGTCGTCAGCACCTCACGGCGATCGGTCGTCAGCACCTCACGACGATCGGTCGTCAGCACCTCACGACGATCGGTCGTCAGCGTCCCGATCAACCCTCGGCGTCGGTGGCGGTGAGATAGATCCCCGCCAGGACCACCACTCCGCCGAGGATCGTGTACGCCGTGGGCACCTCGCTCAACAACAACAGCGCGAGGATCGTCGCTCCGACCGGCTCGCCCAGCAACGAGACCGAGACGACGCTGGATTCGAGGTGTGCCAACGCCCAGTTGATCACCGTGTGTCCGAACAGGCCGGGCCCCACGGCCAGCCCGACGAATATCGCCCACTCCCGTGCGGGGTAGTCGACGAGCGCATGTCCCTCGGCGGTCACGAGCGCGAGCAGCGTGACCGTGCAGACGCCGTACACGACGACCACGTACGGCACGAGTGCGACACGCTGGCGTAACGATCGGCCCGCAAGCACGTACCCGGCGGCCATCACCGCGCCGAACAGCGCCAGGGCATTCCCGTAGAGCGGCCGGGGACCGACCAACACCCCACCGAGCAGGTCGCCGAACGACATCGCGGCCATCCCCGAAACGGCGATCGCGATCCCGAGGGCCATCCGACGTGTGACTCGCTCGCGGAGCAACAGCCACGCCCCGAGCGCGACGAACACCGGCTGTGCCTGGACGAGCGTGACGCTCGCTGCCACGCTCGTCCACTCGAGGCTCTCGAACCACGCCGCGAAGTGTAACGCGAGCGCGATCCCGGCGAGCGTCGCAAACGCGAGATCCCGACCGGTTATCCGACCGAAGTGGTCACGGTATCGCCAGACGGCAACCGGCAGCAGCGGAAGGGTCGTAAACAACACACGGTAGAAGGCCGCAACCGAACTCGGTGCCTCGCTCCAGCGAACCAGAATCGCCCCGGCGCTCACGGCGACGACGGCCGTAATGAGGCCGGCAGTCGGGGAGACCCGCGGTTCCGTCGTCACACTCCGTGTTTTCGGGCCCTCCGCTTACCGCTTTCGGGAGACGCCGTGACGATGCAGCTTTGACCCACGGCGTCGAAGCCGAGCGTATGTGTGCGGACACGTTCGGCGTCAGCATCCGACTCACCGACGAGGAGCTCCGACTCGTCGTCCACGTTCCCTCCGAGATCGACTCCGGGTGGACCGATCCTGACGCGTTCCAGTCGCTCGTCGCGAAGACGGTTTGGGCGCGGCTCGACCGACGAACAGTTCTCGAGACGATCGCCGCCGAACACGACTCCGGCGAGACCGTCACCGTCGGGACGGTCACCCTCGAGCCCGACGGCACCGTCGTGGACCACGAGTTCGCCGACCGATTCAACGACGCACGGATGGCGGACTCATAGCTCGTTCCGTCCGATCGGCTCCTCGAGCCGGACCCGTTCGGTTGCGACGGCAAACGCGACCCCGACCGCCATCAGACGAGCGGGATCGAACGCGGTGAGATCGTAACGGGTCGGTCCAACCGTCTTTCCCCACGTATCCAATAGACCGAGCCGCACGAGCCCCGTTAGGGTCGCTCCAAGCGTCCGCGGCGTCGTCTCGGGATCCACGAGACAGGCGTGCACCTGTTTCGACTGCGGATAGTTCCGCTCACACGCCTCGAGTCCTTCCCCTGCCTCGGCCCAGTATCGCCGCGCGTAACCAAACGTGGTCGGATCCTCCCGTCGCAGCCGTTCAACCCCTTCGATCAGCGTTAGATCCGCGAGACGAACCGTATCACTCAGCCCCGTGAGACGATCGACGGCCCCGCCGGTCGCACGGGTGGGCGAACAGCCGATGATCACGCTGCCGTCGACTCGTTCCGTTGCTCGGCGTACCGCATCGACGAACGCCATCTGATCGGCGGATCCGACGTCCATCGCCGTGACGTCATCGATGAACACGGTCGGTTCGGCGTCCGTCACCCCCTCGAGGTACTCTTCGAACGTGGCGATCACCGGTTCGATGCCGTCGGGGTCGTTTAAAAGCGTGTACGCGAGGCTCCGTTCCGGTACGAATAGCGTCTCCGCCGGCCGGTCTGCCGCAGCGCTTCGAACCGGATCCCCCGCAGCGACCACTGCCTCACGATCCGGCGTCACCCCGGCGGTCCGGTCCCATCCTCCCCGCCACGAATCGACGTCGCCGTCGAACAGTATCGACACTGCTCGCGTCGGCGCTAACCCGTCACGGAGCGGCCGTTCACCCGGTCCGACGAAGCGAAGCGTGGCTCCCCCTTGTCCCACGGATGCCTCCATTATTACGGATTATATAGAATGTAATACAATAAACGCACCGGTGGGAAAATCGGCGTCGAACGTCGACCCCGCTCTCGTTCGGCCTGGCACTCGTTCGACGATCGATGGGATCGGCGGGGAGTAGAAGGTCGGCGAAGAGTAGAGGATCGGCGGGGAGTAGAAGGCCGGCGGAGAGTAGATCGGTTGCCGACTCGATCGAAACGACGGTTCGACCGAAGCGACTCACCTCAACCGAAGCGACTCACCTCAACCGAAGCGAC
>CAZIFX010000093.1:0-7194 GCA_964538415.1 uncultured Halobellus sp. | reverse complement strand
CAATCGATGGCCCCAAAGTGACCAATAACACACGCTCGAGGACACAGTCGCTCCAAAATCGAGGGTTGCTAACGATTCCCGGGGTGTGGCCGTCATCGAACGGTGAAGCCACCGACATTATAAATATGTGTCGTGAAGAATGGCGACCGCGTCGGAGGCCGTTTGGTGTGACGGGGACGACCGATCACCGATTCCGACTCACGGGGAACGCGACCCGATCGGGAGCGTCGTTGAACCGTTCGAGCACGCGGTCGTAGAGCTCGTTTTTGACGCGCTGGCCGCGACGTGGATGGGTTAGATACCGCACCGAAGCTCCACCCACGACTCCCCCTGAGTGACGTTCACCGTCGGATGGTCGTACACCTCGAGTTCGACGGGCGTCTCCACCAGCGCTTCCCGGTACGCCGCGATCCCCTCCCCCATCTCGGCTCCGAGGAGCGAGGTCGCCTCCTCGCGCATGACCGCGCGAGCGAACTCGAGGTCCGTCTCGTAGGCGACCTGGATCCCGACCTCGTTCCAGACGTACGGGGAGCCGCCCCCGCCGAAGTTGACGACGTTCGACGAGAGCACCACGCTGTTCGGAACGGTCACCACCCGTCCCGAGGGCTGATTCGTCGAGACCAGGTCCCCGTTGATCTCCCACAGCGTCGTTACGAGGAAGTCGACTTCGATCACGTCCCCTTTTGGGTCATCTATCTTGACGCGATCGCCGACGCCGTAGGGCTGTTTGACCGTGATGTAGATCCACGCGATGAGCGACAACAGCGGCTGCTGGAGCGCGAAGGTGATCGCGAAGCCGATCACGCCGAGCGACAGGAGCAGTCCGAGCCAGTTTTCGGTGAGCACCGCGAGCGTCGCGATGGTCCCGACGAATCCGAACGCGAGCCGAAGGAGGTTCCGCGCGTTGTGTGCTCGGCGTCGGTTCGGTGACCGCATCAGCACCTCCGAGACGAGGAGATACAGCCCGTATAGTACGAGGAGGGTCGCCACGACGAGCAGCGCTCGTCCGACGACGAGGTCCGCCGGATACCCGCCAAGTCTCGGCCAGTCGGTGAGGACCCCCGTCGTCGTCACGACGCTGCCGCTGGCCCCGGCGATCCCCCCGACGAGGAGAAGCCCGAATCCGAAGCGACGTCTCACGCTCGGGCATCGACAGGGAACGAGAAAACCGTTGCGACCGTCACTGCCGACGCTCCACGCCAGTCAGCTCGAACCGTGCCCCGCCGCGTGTTCCCGTCGAGGCGTCGATGTGCCACCCGTGTGCCTCCGCGATCCGCTTCGCGATGCTCAGCCCGAAACCCGTTCCCTGATCGGTCGTCGTCACACCGGTCTCGAACACGCGCTCGTGTTGCCCCTCCGGGATCCCCACGCCGTCGTCCTCGACGTAGAAGCCGTCGTCGAGTTCGCCGATCCGGACGGTGAGCACGTCGCCGTCCGCCGGCCGACCGTTCGCGCCGTGTTGGACCGCGTTTCGCATGAGGTTCTCCAACAGCTGCCGGAGTCGCCCCTCGTCGGCGTTGACTTCCACGTCCGCGTCGACCACCAGCGTCGAGCCGGCGGTGTCAACGTTCTCCCAACAGTCGTTGACGACCGACGCCAGCGGGACCCAATCGCGCTCGCCGATCACCGCCCCCTGTTGTGAGAGGACGAGCAGGTCGTCGATGAGGGCGTCCATCCGCTCCAGCGACCGCATCACCGCCTCGAGGTGCTCGTTGCCCTCCTCCTCGTAGGCCAGTTCCGTCCGTCCCAAGGCGACGCTGAGCGGATTTCGGAGATCGTGGGAGACGACGCCCGTGAACTCCTCCAGTCGGTCGTTCTGGCGTTCAAGTCGCTGCTCGTACCGTTTGCGGTCGGTGACGTCCTGAATGTAGCCGCGAATCCTCGATCCGTCGCCGATCGGCTCGCCGCGGGTTCTGACCCACCGTTCGGTTCCCTCGGCCGTGATCAGTCGCGCCTCCACGTCGTAGGAGCCACCCGATTCGAGAGCCTGATGTACGGCCTCGCGAACCCGATCCCGGTCCTCGGCATGGAAGAACTCGATGGCGTCCGCGATGGTCGGTTCGTACTCGTCGTCGACCCCGTGAAGCCGTCGCGTCCCTTGGGTCCAGTAGACTTCTTCCTCGTCGTCGATCTCCCACGCGCCGAGGTCGCCCAACCGCTCCGTCTCTTTTAAGAACTCGTTGAGACGGGTGAGCTCCCGTTCGTGCTTTTTACGCTCCGTGACGTCCGAGAAGATGGTGATACACCGGCCGTGCCGCGGGGAGAACGCCGAGATCTCGTAATACCTGTCGAGCGGCTCGGAGTACTGCTCGAAGGTTCGGGGTTCACCGCCGAGCCCGACCTCGCCGAAGACGTCGATGAAGGGCGTCTTCTCGATGCCGGGAACCGCGTCCGTCGCGCGTTTACCGACGACGTCGTCCGCACGCAATCCGGTGAGCTCCTCGAAGCGTTCGTTGACCCGCTTGTAGACGTAGTCGACCGGCTCGCCGTCCTCGTCGGTGATGATCTCCTTGACCCCGATCCCGTCGAGCGACTCCTCGAACAGGCCGGTGAGGAGCCGCCGTCGTTCACGGTCGTCGCTGACGTCCCGGTAGATCCAGAGGTTCGCCTCCCCGTCCGCGAGCTGATACGGCACGTAATCGCGTTCGAGGATGCGGCCGTCCGCCATGACGAACTCCTCGCCGCTGACCGGCTCCCGTGACGACAACCGATCGTTCGTCGCCTCGATGAAGGCATCGGGCTCCGCGAACTGTGCTTTGGCATCGTCGGCGGCCTGCATGCAGTTCGTGCCGACGAGTTCGTCCGGCGGCGCCTCGACGTTGAAAAGCCGCGTGAAGCGCTCGTTCGCGAGCAGTACCTCCCGGGACTCGTTCTCGACGAGGACGCCGAACGGGAGGTTCTCGAGCAGCGTCGTCAGGACCCGATTCGTTCGATCCAACTCCAGTTCGCTTCGTTTGAGGTTGTCGACGTCGATCAGCATTCCTTCGACGATACCGCCCGAACCTTCGACGGTCGCTCCTGCAGTCCCGACGGCCTGCCCACGCTCCCAGACCCATCGCGTCCCGCCGTCCTTCTCGACGACCCGATAGATCATGTCGAACACGCCGCCGTCGTTCAATTCCGCCTCAACCGTTGTGCGGACGCGTTCCCGGTCGTCCGGATGAACGAGCTCCTCGGCGTATCGCACGTCCTCCAGCAGCTCCGTCTCCGTGTATCCCGTGAGCTCCTCACAGGATCCGCGGATGAGCTCGAAGGGCCACGTGGCCTCCGCCGAGACGCGATAGATGACGCCGGGAACGTTGTCGACGAGCGCCTCCAGCCGCTCCCGGTTGGCCCGTCGTTCGGTGACGTCCTGAAACTGGGAGAGGACGGTGACGACGTCGCCGTCGTCGTCGGTGATCACCCGGCTGTGCCACTCACACGTGATCCGCGCGCCGTCGGCACGGACGTTCTCGTGGACGTGGTCGTACCCGTGCTCCCCTTCCAGCAGTCCCGAGAGGAGCTCCTCGACCGGCTCATGCTCGGTCTCCGGCACGATCCGTCGCCATGACTCGCCATGCAGGTCGGACTCCGCGTACCCGAGGATCCGCTCGGCGGACTCGTTCATTCGACGGATCTCGAACTCGTCGCTCCACTCGATCACGCCGAGCGGAGACTGCTCGATGAAAAGCGAGAGCCGCTGTTGGCTCTCCGCGAGCGCGACCTTGGACCGATGCCGTTCGACGGCGTTCTCGATGCGATTCGCGAGCACCGCGTAGACGTCGGATCCGTACCCCTTCTGGAGGTAGTCGGTGACGCCGGACGAGATCGCCTCGCTCGCGATCTCCTCGCTTCCCTGCCCGGTGAACAACACGAACGGGAGATCGGGATGTTCGTCCCTGACCTTCTGGAGGAACTCGAGGCCATCCATGCCGGGCATGTCGTAATCACAGACGATCGCGTCGAGGTCGTCATCGATCCGATCGAGCGCGGCGTGCGGATCCGTCTCCGTCTCGACGACGAACGCGTCGTTCTCCCGTTGGAGATACGTGGCGGTGAGCTCCGCCATGTCCCCGTCGTCGTCGACGTGGAGAAGCCGGATCGGGACGTTCATATCACTCCGATCGCCCGCTAACGTAAACGATTACTGGTCAGTCGGCGAGACCGACGACCGTCCCCGTCGTTCCTGCCGACTCCCGAGGTTTTTCGCGGACCACCCGTCTACTCGACCCGTGAAGGACCGGACCCGAGTGCTCGTCGTCGTGCCGATCGCGTTGTTCCTCACCGTCCTGGTTTGGTACAACTACTCGGCGGTGCTGCCACAGGTCGCCGACGACTGGGGGCTCTCGGGCGTGCAGGCGGGGATCGTCTTCGGCGCCTTCCAGGCGGGCTACCTCCTCGCGATCCTCCCGCTCGGACGACTCTCCGATCTGACGTCGCCACGGTACGTCGTCACTGGCGGGGCCGCCGGCACCGCGATCTTCGGGGCGGGATTCGGACTTCTCGCGGGCGGATTCTACTCCGGCGTCGTCTTCCGGTTTCTCGCGGGCGCGTGCATGGCCGGCGTCTACGTCCCGGGCATGCGATTCATAAGCGACTGGTTTCCGCCGACCGACCGCGGCCGGGCGATCGGGATCTACGTCGGCGCCTTCTCGTTGTCGAGCGGCGCGTCGTTCGTGCTCACGGCACGGATCGCCACGATGACGGGCTGGGAGGTCGCCGTGATCGCCACGAGCCTCGGGGGGCTGGTCGTCGCCCCGTTGATCGTCGGACTGCTCGAGGACGCTCCCGGCCGCACCGAGACTACCTCCGGGATCGACCTCTCGTTGTTTCGGAACCGCGAGTACCTCCATGCGGTGAGCGCGTACTCCTGGCACAACTGGGAGCTGTTCGGCGTTCGCAACTGGCTGTTGACGTTCCTGATCGCGGTGCCCGCCGTCGCCGCGGCCGACTCGCCGGCCTCGTTGGCCGGGCTCGTCGTCGGCGTCGCCACGGCGATGAGCGCGGTCGGCAACGTCGTCGGCGGTGCCGCCTCGGACCGGATCGGTCGCGGGACGACGGTCGGACTCGGGCTGGCGGGAAGCACGCTGCTCGTCGCGGGGTTTTCGCTCCTGACGTCGCTTCCGTTGTGGGCGATCGTCGCGGTTTTACTCGTCCACGGCACGCTGCTCAGCGTCGACAGCGCGCCCGCCTCGACGCTCGTGACCGAGGCGGTCGACGACGAACAGGTGGGCGCCGCGCTCTCCGTGCAGTCGTTCGTCGGCTTCATCCCCTCCGTCGTCTCGCCGGTCGTTTTCGGGCTCGCACTCGACGCGTCCGGCTACGGGGTGGCGTGGCTCTCGCTCGCGATCGCGGGTCTCTTCGGGCTCGCATCAGTCCGTGCGCTCCGAGGGTACGCCCGTGAACGGCGGCGGACGGGACCGGCGTCGTGACGACCCCGACTCCCTCCCGGGTCGCGTCCTCGTTGTCGCGTGGCGGACGTCTAATCGTCGCCCGCGCCGGCGACACGCGCGATCGCGCCGGCGAGCACCTCCGTCGCTGCCGCACAGTCCGCCCAGTCCGTCCACTCGCGCGGATTGTGTGAGATGCCGTCTCGAGAGGGCGCAAAGAGCAGGGAGGCGTCGGTCACGCGCGCGACACGCATCGCGTCGTGGGCGGCGCCCGAGTGGAGGTCGATCGCCTCCCGCCCGGCCGCCGCGGCGGTCTCGTGTGCCGCCGCGCGGAGCCGATCGCTCATCGGCTCGGGGGCGACGTCGAACGGCCGGTCGAGCGACGTCTCCACGCCGCGTTCCGCCTCCAGCCGGTCGAGCGACTCCCGGGCCGCCGTGACGATCGCGTCCATCGAGTCGTGGACGACGTCGCGGACGTCGACGCCCGCCTCGACGCGTCCCGGCACGACGTTCGTCGCGTTCGGCGTGACCGTCAGCGACCCAACCGTGCCGACGGCGGTCTCGCTTTCCGCGTCGACGATCCGGTTTGCGGCGTCCTCGACGTCCAAGACGAACTCGCTCGCGGCGGCGAGCGCGTCGGTTCGTTCGTCCATCGGGGTCGCACCCGCGTGGTTCGCCTCCCCCGTGATCGTCACCGCACAGTGGCTGATTCCCGTGATCGTGGTGACGACGCCGACGTCCGCGCCGGCCGACTCCAGCGTCGTGTCCTGTTCGACGTGTAGCTCATAGAACCCGTCCCACGAGGCGGGGTCGAGGCTCCCTTCACCCCGATAGCCGATCCGCGAGAGTGCCTCCCCGAGGGTGTCGCCGCCGGCGTCGGTCAGCGCGAGCGCCTCCTCGACGGTCGTCTCGCCGGTGGCGACCGCCGACCCGAGCATGCCGTCGCCGTAGGTGCTGCCCTCCTCCTCGGTGAAGTTGACGACGACGATCGGCCGGTCCGGAGCGACGCCGGCGTCCTGCATCGCCCGCACGGACTCCAGCGCGGCGTAGACGCCGAGCGGACCGTCGAAGATCCCACCCTCCGGGACGCTGTCGAGATGGCTCCCGCTCGCGAGCGGTGCCGCGTCCGGGTCAGCCGACTCCGGGCTCCAGACGCCGGCGACGTTTCCGACGGCGTCCACGGACACGTCGAGGTCGGCCGCCTCCATCCGGTCGATGAGGTGGTCACGCGCCCGACGGTTGGCCTCGGTGCCGGTTCGGTTGGTCCGTCCGCGTTCGTCCGGGTCGTCGTACTCGATCGCGCCGAACGTCGCGTTCGTCTCGAGATCCTCTCGAAGCCGATCCTCGTCCACGGGAAGCGCCATGGTCGTCCCTGCCGCCGCAGGCTAAAAGCGTTCCCCGTCGCGGCACGCGGTGCGTGGTTTCTTCCGGTCCGTCGACGCCGATCCGGTTCGATCGAACGTTCGGCGACTCACTCGAGTGCCTCACGAACCGCCGACCCGCACCCGACGCCCGCGAGGAACGCGAGCCGAGCCGCGACGCCGTCGAGCGTCCGGTCGACGGCGACGACGACCGGCGTCCATGCACAGACGGCGACGAGCCGCGTGTACGGTCCCGACGGCAACGTCCCGACGTCCGCACGCGTGACGTGACGATGAACGATCCCCATCGCGACCCCGACCGCGAATCCCATCCCGAATCCGCGTCCGTCGGGTCGATCATCCACGACCATGCGTGATAGTAGCACTGTAGAATGGTGTAGCTTTCGTCGTGTCGGATCCCTCGCCGACACCGTCGGCTCCCCGCAGGCTCGTGGTGTCGAACC
>CAZIFX010000092.1:0-7222 GCA_964538415.1 uncultured Halobellus sp. | reverse complement strand
GATCTCGTGCCGCCGTGGTCGCGCGTCTCCGTCCGCGTCCGGCCGGCTAGACGTAGTCGCCGTCGGCCTCGTCCTTCAGCTCGTCGAGGTACTCGTGGGCCTCCTCGAGGATGTCCCGGGGGCCGTCTTGGGTGATCGTGTTGATCGCCTGATCGTAATCGCGCCACTGCAGGTCGCGGTGTTCCTTCGAGAGCTCCGCGCTCGCCTCGAACGAGCGGGCGATGACCAGGTGGACCGTCTTGTGGATGGTCTTCCCGCCCGCCTCGAACACGTAGTCGTACTCCTCGCGGAAGCCGTCGATGAGCCGGAAATCCTCGATTCCAGCCTCTTCACCGACTTCTCTGATCGCCGTCTGCTGGAGCTCCTCGTCCCCCTCGACCCCGCCTTTGGGGAACTCCCAGTCCCCCGGTCGGCTCTTCAGGAGTAAGTACTCCCGTTCGCCGCGGGTGTCGCGGAAGAGGATGGCTCCAGCGCTGGTCGCTTCGACCGTCATTGGCGTCAGGTAAGCCACCCCCCGTAAAGAGGGTGTCGGAGTCGGCGGTTGCTCGCGGTTTTCCGGGGCTCTCGGCCGGTCTCGGTTTTCGATACGTGCTTCCGACGCGCGTTTATAAGCCGGATCGATCCGTGGATTTAATACGTTTCGTCGGTCGGGCGAGGTCGTTGACGCCGGGGTCGCCGTCGCCGACGCCGTTGAAGCCGGGGTCGCCGACGTCGCCACCCGAGCGACCTCCGTGCGACGGCGACACAGTCCTCGTGGCGGTAGATGCGTTTTTACGCGTCGGGAAACCATCCACGGATGACCCCCACCATGACCTTCGTCACGAAACTCTCGCTCGCGTCGGGTGACCGCGACGTCCTCGCCGAGACGGTCGGGGAGCTGAAACGGACGCTCGAACGGAAGGGTGCGGAGTGTAAGGGACCCCACGCCGATCCCGCCGAAACCGTCCGCGTCCCCCTTTATAAGAACCTCCGTGCGGGCGACGAGTTCCCGCCGTGGAGCTACACCGTTTATAAACGGTCGATGGAGATCCACGGCGCCGACGACGTCGCCCGAGGCCTTCTCGAACGCGAGTTTCCCGACTCGATCCACGTCGCGGTCGAGATCGACCGCAAGAAGCCGCTCGGCCACCGGCGGGACTGAGGCGGATCGTCCCGGGCGTCTGCGGATCGTCCCGGACGTATGCGGATCGCCCCGGGCGTCTGCGGATGGCCGGCCGTCACCGGCGGGATGGCCCGCCACTCGACCTTTTAAGAACCCCGGCCGCCACCTCCCGACATGAGCGTTCTCGACGCCGATCGCTATCGCGAGTTCCGCCGTGACCTGCACCGCCATCCCGAACCCGCGTGGTGTGAGTTCTACACCACCGCCCGCGTCGTCGAGGAACTGCGCGAGCGCGACCTGACCGCGCTTCACGTCGGTCCCGACGCGCTCGCGGCTGACGAGCGGCTGAACGTCCCCGATGACGCCACGCTCGACGAGTGGCTCCAGCGGGCCCGTGAGGCCGGCGCCGACCCCGACGTTCTCGAGGTGCTCGACGGCGGCAACACCGGCTGCGTCGCCGTCGCAGAGTGCGGTGACGGCCCCGTGATCGGCCTCCGAGTCGACATCGACGCGCTGCCGATCCGCGAAAGCGAGGTCGACGACCACGCGCCCGCCGCGAAGGGGTTCCGCTCGGAGAACGAGGGCTACATGCACGCCTGCGGTCATGACGCCCACGCGACGATCGGACTCGGCGTCATCGACGCGGTGCTCGACTCCGACTTCTCGGGCACGCTCAAGGTGTTCTTCCAGCCGAGCGAGGAGCAGGTCTCCGGCGGGAAGCCGATGGCCGAGTCGGGCCACCTCGACGACGTCGACTACCTCTACGCGGTCCACATCGGCCTCGACCACCCGTCCGGCGAGATCGTCTGCGGCATCGACGGCTTCCTGGCCGTCCGGCACTTCCTCGCCGAGTTCGAGGGGGAGCCGGCACACGCGGGCGCCCGTCCCGAGCAGGGCCGGAACACGGTGCAGGCGATGGCCGCCGCGGTGCAGAACCTCTACGCGATCCCGCGACACGCCGACGGCCCGACCAGGGTGAACGCCGGGCTCGTCGGCGGCGGCACCGCGACCAACATCATCCCCGACGAGTCGTACGTGGAGGGCGAGGTCCGCGGCGGCTCCACGGAGCTGGCCGAGTACATGTCACGGCACGCCGACCGCGTGCTTCGGTCCTCGGCGGAGATGCACGACTGTACGGTCAGCATCGAGACGAAGGGCGAGGCGCCGAGTGCGACGAGTGACGACGCGCTCGCGAACGCCATCGGCGACGTTGCCCGCGACCACGACGGCGTGGCGAGCGTCGTCGACACGGCTGATCTGGGCGGCTCCGAGGACGCGACCTACCTGATGCAGGCGGTACAGGACGGCGGTGGGCTCGCCTGTTACGTCGGCGTCGGCACCGACCACCCCGGCGGCCACCACACGAGCACCTTCGACGTCGTCGAGGACGACCTCACCCTCGGCATCGACGTCCTCGCCGGCGCGATCCGTCGGGTCGCGGAGACGCGGCCCTGACCCCGATCCGCGAACGGGCTCCGGTCAGTCGTCGTCACCCGAGGCGACGACGCGCTCGCCCGAGACCAGCCAGCCGTCGTCGTTTGCACGCTCGGCGATCCGTGGCTGGAACACCCACGCCGTGAGCGCGACGATCGGGATCATCGACGCCCCGACGAGCGCGTAGCCGACGTGGAGGTTTGGCAGGAACGCAGCCGAGAACACCAGCGGATAGACGACCCCGCCGACCGTGCCCACGCCGCCGACGATCCCCGCGACCGACCCGGAGTTGTCGGGGAACATCGCGGGCACCTGCGCGAAGATCGCGCCCTCGGAGAACGCACAGCCCGTCCCCACGAGGAATCCGGCCACGACGGCGAGGTAGATGTTGCCGGTCAGCCCGGCGGCGGTCATGCCGAACATCGAAAGCATGACGAACACCAGCGTGACGAGCGTCCACTGGTTGCGGTACTCGCCCTCGAAGCTCGGCAGCCGGCCGAGGTATTTCCCCTCGAAGCTGGGAACCAGGTTCGTCTCGTTCCGCGCGACCCGGTCGCTGACGTAGCCCCCGATGGGCCGGAGCAGTCCCGCGGCGATCGAGAAGGTGGCCGCGAAGGTCGCCGCGATCACGACGTCGCCCTGGCCGAACGCCTCGCGGTAGTAGGTGCCGAGCCAGCCGTTCATCGCGAGCTCGAGACCGAACGTCATGACGTACGCGACCGAGAGCACCACCGCGCCGTAGCGGGTCGCGATGAACGTCCACTGCTCCCAGCTCACGCCGGCCCGCGTTGCCTCCCGTTTGGCTCGGCTCTTCGCGGCGCCGCCGAAGACGTAGTAGACGATCCCGAGCAGGACCGCGAGCAGGCCCGTATAGAAGAACGCCGCGCGCCAGTTCGAGGAGGTTGCGAGGAACGCCGGGCCGAAGACGGGGTCGACGTATTCCTCGCCGAAGATCCGCGGGAGCGTGAAGTACGCGCCGAGCCCGGCCCCGGCGTTGCCGATGCCGGCGAAGATCCCCTCCGCGGTGCCCAGGTTCTCCTTCTCGAACCACTCCGCGACGTGCTGGATCCCGATGACGAACGTGATCCCGGCGAGCGACGCGACGATCCGGGACGCGGTGAACACCTCGTAGGTCTGTGCGAACGCGCTGAGGATCGAGAACGTTCCGACCGTGATCAGCGTCGCCCCGCCCGTCACGTCCGCGCCGTATCGGTCGGTGAGCGGGCCGATGACGATGCGGCCCAGCGGCACCGCGACGATGGCGGCGCTCGCGACGATCCCGAGCTGTGGAACCGAGAGGCCGAACTCCTCGGCGATCCCGCCCGTGAACGGTGCGAACGAGAACCAGACCACGAACCCGAGGTTGAACATCGTCGTCGCGAGGATCAGGTTCCGATACTTCCCGTGGAGGAGGTCCGTCGGCCTCACGGTGACTCACCCTCCATGCCGCCGACGGGATCACGTCCGCGGCGGACCAGCACTCGATTTCCGTCTCGTCCGAACATGTTCAATTCGCGTCGTATCGTTCGGTGGGAACCGATTCCTCGAGAATGGAGGAGCGCGTTCCCACCGCGCGAGAACGGTCGGGGGCGTACAGCCCGACCGCACACTGTTTGAAGTTCGGTTCGTGGGACTCGGGGTCGACGACCGGGAGCGTGAGGGAGTTCACGGCCGAGTGATGGATCGGCAGCCACACCGTTCCCTCCGGGACGCCGTCGTCCGGGTCAACTACGACCGTCACGGAACCCCGGCGCGAGGCGACGACCGTCGTCGCGCGATCGAAGGCCTCCGCGTGCGTCCGGATCGTCTCCGGGTGGATCCGGGCGATCGGCGGGTCTCCGGCCTCGTCGCCGCGGCTTCGGACGCCGGTGTTGTACGCGTCGGGCCGTCTCCCGGTCGTCAGGATCAATGGATACTCGTCGTCGACCGGCTCCGCGAGCCCGCCGTGAGTTCCAGTCGAGAATCGCGCACGGCCGGACGGCGTGGGAAACTCCCAATCGTCGCCGGCGACGTAGCGATAGCCACCCTCCGCCGTCGGCGACGGCGCGGGCCACCGAACCGCCAACTCGGCGTCCAGCCGGTCGTACGAGAGCCCGGAGAGGTCCGCGGGCGTTCCGGCCGTCAGATCGCACAGTTCGTCGAAGACCGACTCCGGGGAGGGCGTCGGCTCCCGGGAGGGAGTTGGATCCGGGGAGGGCGCCGACTCCGCGAAGAGTTCCGGAGCGATCGCCGTGCCGATCGCGGCGATGGCGTTTAGGTCCCGTCTGCTTTTCCCGGGGGGCCCCATCGCGGCGCGAACCCGTGAGACCCGCCGTTCCATGTTCGTGACCGTTCCCGTCGACTCACCCCACGTCGCCGCCGGCAACGCCACGTCCGCCAGCTCGACGGTCTCCGTCCGGAACGCGTCCTGAGCGACGAGGAAGGCCTCGGAGAGCACGCCCGCGACGTGGTTCGCGTCGGGCATTCCCGCGACCGGGTTCGTCGCCACCGTCCAGCACGCCTCGGGCGGGCCGTCCGCGAGGGCGTCGACGATGCCGACCGGTCCCGGCCCCGGATCGTCCGGCAGGCGCTCCCGGGGAACGCCCCACGCCTCGGCGACGACCTCGCGATGCTCGGGGTCGTCGAACGGGCGATGGCCGGGCCAGGTTCCCTTCGAGGCGCAGACGCGCGTCCCCATCGAGTTCGCCTGCCCGGTCAGCGAGAAGGGACCGGTCCCCGGACCGAGGTTCCCCGTCGCGAGACACAGGTCGATGAGCGCCCGCGCCGTCGCGGTCCCCTGCACGCTCTGGTTGACGCCCATCCCCCAGTACAGAAGCGTCGGCTTCGTCAGGGCGTCGGCGACGCGGTCGACGGTCTCCATCGAGACGCCCGCGGTCTCGGCCGCCTCCCGAGCCGACGGCAGCGCGTCGACCATGGCCTCGAAGCCGACGGTGGCCTCGGCGACGAACGCCCTATCCACGCCGCCGTTCGCGACGACCCGTGCCAGCACCGCCCGGGCGAACGCGAGGTCGGTTCCGGGGTCGAGTCGAACGTGGAGATCCGCGTCGTCGACGGTCTCGCTTTCGACGGGGTCGACGACGATCAGCTCGCCGTCGGAGCCATCCGCGCCGTCGGCGATCCAGCGGTACATCACCGGATGTGCCGCTGCCGGATTCGCCCCCCAGACGAGATGCGTCTCGGCTTCCGGGACGTCCTCGTAGGTCGGCGGCGGTGCGTCGCTGCCGAACGCCCCGTAGTAGGCGGTGACGGCCGAGGCCATACAGAGGGTGGTGTTGGCGTCGTAGTAGCTGGTTCCGAAGCCGCCACGGGCGAGCTTGCCCAGCGCGTACGCCGCCTCGTTCGTCTGCTGGCCGCTTCCCAGGACTGCGACGCCGTCCGGCGTCCCGGCGAGGGCGTCCTCGAACGCGTCGACGACGGCCCCGATCGCGGTCTCCCAGTCCGTGGGGACGAGCGCTCCGCCCTCCCGTATCAGCGGAGTCGTCAGCCGATCTTCGACGGGACTTGCGGTCTCGTCGATCCCGCGCCGGCAGGCGAGACCGCGGTTGACGGGATGCGTCGTGTCGCCACGGACGGCGTGACGCCCATTTCGATCAGTTCTCACCCGTTGCTGGAATCCACAGCCGACCGCACACCGCATACACGTCGTCGGCGTCCACCCGCTCATGGACGGTCCCACCCGCTCATCTCAAGGCCCCGTTCGCACGAGACGATCTCTCGCCGTGGCCGGCCGGACGCCCCCCTTGCGACTCCGGCACCGGACCGGGAGAAAACCGCGCCGTCCGTACACGTGTGCTTGCATCGGATCGGTTCCCATCATCGGATCGATCCTCCGCGATATAATCGATTTCGGTGCGATCGTGACCGTCGTTCGAGCCCCTCACCGGGAAGCGGTACTGAGCGAATTTAGGAGAGAGTTTGGGGGAAGCCGGGCCCGATCCCGGGCGCAGGTCGGGGATACTCCGGAAAAACCTCGGAAACCCTTCATACTGTGTCGGACCCATCGTTCGTCCGTCGATGACAAACTACAGACGGCGGAACGTACTCAAGACGGCGGGTGGCGTTGCGATCGTCGGTACCCTCGCGGGCTGTGCCGACGACGGCGGCGACGATCCCGAACCGACGGAGGAACCCACCGAGGAGCCGGAGGAGACCGAGGAATCGGAGGAGACCGAGCCGGAGCCGGACGCGAACCTTCGGGTGGCACACCTCTCGCCGGACGCGCCGAACGTGGACGTCTACGTCGACGGCGACGCGGTGCTCGAGGACGTGCCCTTCCGTGCCGCGAGCGACTATCTCGAGCTCCCGGCCGGAGAGTACGACGTGATGATCACGGCCGCGAGTGATGCCGACGCCGTCGTCTTCGACGAGACGCTGACGGTTCCCGAAGGAGCGTTTACCGCGGCGGCGGTCGGCGAGCTGGCCGAGGAGCACCGGCCCTTTGCCGTCGAGGTCTATGAGGACGACGTCTCCGATCCGGGCGAGATGGCTCGGGTGCGTTTGGTTCACGCGTCGCCGGATGCGCCGAACGTGGACGTGACGGTGGACGGCGAGCCGCTGTTTACCGACGTACCCTTCGGTGCGGCCGGTGCGGTGGAGGTCCCCGCTGACGATTACGAGCTGGAGGTGCGCCCGGCCACCGAGGACGTCGACGGCGACGTGGTGGCGACGTTCGACGTCTCGCCGGAG
>CAZIFX010000091.1:0-7399 GCA_964538415.1 uncultured Halobellus sp. | reverse complement strand
ACCATCGCGTACGCGACGCGGCTCGGGCTGGAGCTCGGCGCGGACGTCACGAAGGTCAAGTACCCCGGCTCGATGGAGGCGATGGGCGAGGCCGTCGAGGTCGCGGGTCGCTCGAAGGTCGTCATGTCGGGCGGATCGAAGACGGACGACGCCGCCTTCCTCCGGACGGTGGAGGCCGCGATGGAGGCCGGCGCCGACGGGCTCGCGGTCGGCCGCAACGTCTGGCAACGGAAGAACCCGATCGAGATCCTCGACGCGCTGGAGGCGGTCGTCTTCGAGGGCGCCTCCGCCGAGGAGGCGCTCACGCTCGCGGAGCGTGCGGACTGATGGCACCCAACGCGAACGACGCCGGCGACGAAAGCGCGGCTGCCGACCCCGTTGTCGAGGCGATCTTCGACGCGGTCGCGGCGACGGCGCCGGAGATCCGCGCCGCCCTTCCCGGCCGCCGCGTCGAGGGGGAGGGTGATGACAACCCCTCGGGTGAGACGGTTATGGCGGGCGACCTCTACGCCGACGAGCTGCTCGCGGACGCGCTCACGGCCGTCGAGGGCGTCGGCGCGTACGTCAGCGAGGAGCGGGAGGCGGCGACCGACGCCGGCGAGGGCTACTCGGTCGCGATCGACCCGCTCGACGGCTCCTCGAACCTCCGGTCGAACAACGTGATGGGGACGGTGGTCGGCGTCTACGAGGGCGCGCTGCCCGCGACCGGCCGCGACCTCGTCGCCGCCGGCTACACGCTGTTGGGACCGATCACGACGATGGTCGTCGCCGACGACGACGGCGTCCGCGAGGAGGTGATCGAGCGCGACCCGGACGGCGAGGACGGGGACGAAGTCTCCCGCTCCGTCGTCGCCGAGGACCTCACGCTCCCGTCGGACCCGACCGTCTACGGGTTCGGCGGCCGCGTGCCCGACTGGACCGACGAGTTCCGGGCGTATGCGGACGAGATCGAGGACGAGCTGAAACTGCGCTACGGCGGGTCCATGGTCGGCGACGTCAATCAGATCGTGACCTACGGCGGGATCTTCGCGTACCCCGCGCTTCGGGACGCGCCGGACGGGAAGCTCCGGCTCTCCTTCGAGGCGAACCCCATCGCGTACGTCATCGAGCGGATGGGTGGCGCCTCCTCGGATGGCTCCGGGTCGATCCTCGACGTCGAGCCCGAGGGGCTTCACGACCGCGTCCCCCTCTACGTCGGCAACGAGGCGCTCGTCGACCGGGTCGAGGACGCGCTCGCGGCGGATTGAACGCCGTCGTCCGGCGTTTTATACTCTCGACGTCGCCCGAACGACCATCCTCTCGACGTCACCCGACCGTCATTCTACTGGCGCGCGCGTTTCTCGCACGAGGGAGCAGTCGGCGGGCCGCTGAGTGATGCCAGCGGCCCGTCGACTGCGAGGCTGGGGAGGCGTGAGGCGTACGTTTGGTCGACCGTCGGCGTGATCGCCTGCACATGTGACACGTCCACGCTCGATGTTCCCGCTCGATGTTCCCGCTCGATGTCCGACCCACGACCGTGTCGGTGAAACGGACGAAGCGGACGGTGCGGATCAAGCTGACGGAGTTGGGACATGTCGGGAGTATTTTACGAAGGTAACGCATATCAACGGATCATGGCCCAGAGCGAACGACTCATCGTGATTCTCGTTGCGATGGCGGCGAACGTCGCTCTCGCTCTGTTGAAGTTCGCGGCCTTTCTGCTCACCGGGAGCCCGTCGATGTTGGCGGAGACGTACCATTCGATCTCGGACACGGGCAACCAGATTCTGCTTCTCGTCGGAATGTTTTATACTCGAAAGGAGCCGACCGATCTCCATCCGTTCGGCTTCGGAAAGGCCAGCTTCTTTTATGCCTTTCTGGTTTCGGTGTTGCTCTTTGGAATCGCCGGATGGGAAAGTCTCACGCATGGGATCACGTCGATTCGACACGGAGCCACGCTCGCGGGGGGTGAAATAACGGTTCGAGAACGGACCATCCCTGCGGTGTACCTGGCGTACTTCGTGTTGAGCGTCACGATTCTCTTCGACGGCATCTCCTACTGGAAAGCCCGCGTTGCCCTCGACGAGGAGACGGAGATTCGGGGGTGGAGAAGCTTTCGAGAGGCGTTTACAAAGACGAGTGACACGCCCGTTCTTGCCGTCCTCACGGAAAACGCGGTCGCCGCCGCCGGCGCGACGATCGCGCTCGTCGCCATCTTCGCCTCGCAGGTCACAGGCAACCCGATCTTCGACGCGATCGGTGCGGTGCTCATCGGGCTGTTGTTGATGGCCTTCGCCATCGTGCTCGGGATCGAAAACAAACGGCTGTTGATCGGCGAGGGACTGTCGGAACGGCATCGGCAACCGCTCGAAGGGATCGTGGCGTCCCACGACGGGGTCGTTGACGTCCCGGAGCTTCGCTCCGTCTACTTCGGTCCCGACAGCGTGATCGTCACGGCCGACGTCGCGTTTCACCCCGACCTGGATACCGAAACGATCGACGACCTCATCACCGAGATCGAAGCGGCGCTGCGGGAACGGGAACCGCTGATCGAAAAGGTGTACATCGAACCCGAGATCGCCGACGAGTGAGCCCGTCACGAATCCGCGACGGACGTGCGGAGCGATCGCCGCTCACGGCGACTCGTCCATCGCGTTCCCGGAGTCCGCCGGCTCGTAGCCGACGCGCTCGCGGGCGTGTTCGATGTCGAACCACGAGTTCGGGTTGTCGCTGATCCCGTAGAAGACCTCGAAGGCGCCGCCGGCAAGCGTCCCGGGGTTCGACTTCCCGGTGCCGTCGTCGCTCCCACCGCCCGCCAGCCCGTCGTCGAGACACGCGTCGACGAGCGCGGCACAGTCCCGTCGCGAGAGCCACGTACACCGCATCCGCGCCACCCGCTCCTCGTAGTCCGGATCGCCGCGTTCGCAGTCGCCGCGCGCCGCGGCCCGGTCGGCGTCGCCGAACGGGTGATCGTGGGTCGGGTTCCGGACCGATCCGATCCGAAGCGCGTAACAGTCGATCCCCTCCAGTTCGGCGTAGCGGCGGCACCACGCCTCGCCGGCGACCTTCGAGGCGCCGTAATCCGAATCGGGCCGCAGCGGGCTCTCGTGGTCCACCGTCAGGTCGTAGTCGGGGTCGTAGAGGGCGGGCGCGTGCTCCCGCTCGTACATGCCGACCGCGTGGTTCGAGGAGGCGAAGACGACCGTCCCGACGTCCGCCCGCGCGGCGGCCTCCAGCACGTTCCGCGTCCCGCGGACGTTGTTCCGCTCGACCGCCTCGTAGCTCGACGACACCGCCGGAGACCCGGCGAGGTGCACGATCGCCTCGGTGCCCTCGTCCTCCAGCACCGCCGTGAGCATCTCGACGACGTCAAGCTCGCCGACGTCGAGGACGGCCGTCTCACGGTCGCGATGCGGGTGTGGCGTTCCGTCGCCGAGCGTCCCCGCCGGCTCCTCGTGGTCGAGCAGGACGTAGTCGTACGCCGAGTTCGTGGTCACCGCGGTGCCGACGGTACCGTGTGCGCCGGTGAGCAGGACGGTCATGGTTCGGATCCACCGCTCTGGTACTTAAACGGTGGGCGTAAGGGTTATACTGACGAGTGACGATCCAACCTGAATGTCATCACGGGATCGGCGTCGACGCCGCACGATCAGGCGAGCGATCCGCCACCCCGACGTCCTCGCGGCATCGACGCGGTACCACGTGCGTCGCGTCGTCGGTCGGCCGATACGGACGGTTCTCGGGATCGTCGTGACCTACGTCGTGCTTCTCGCGTTCGTCGTCCTCGCGAGCGACCCGGTGGCCGTTCGGATGCTGATCGACGGCGGCGTCTCCGTCGGCGGCATCCTCCCGTTGTTGCCGTCACCGCTCGTCCTCGTGGCGCTCGCGGGCGCGACGATCGTTGGCGTCCCGATCTCATCGATCACCAGCGGCGTGCGGCGCGATCTCCGGTCGCGCCGCACCCGAGAGCGGCGGCTGGAGAACCGGTGAGATGGCCCCTTGTCCCTCCGATCCGGGTCGGCACTCGCCCCCCGCACGCGAGTTCGAACCCGCCCATCGGTCGTCCGCCGGTGATCGTCCGCCGGTGATCGATCGCCGAGGAAGGTTATCGATCACCGAGGAGGGTGCGAACTCCCGACGACGACCGGTCGTTGACGACGATCGCCGCCGACCGATCCCGCATGGAAAACGGTTTAGGATAGTCCGCAGAGGTCCACTGCATGAAAGTTCACGTCGGCGCGGCGGCGACGCTCGAGGAGGCGGAGGCGATCGCCCGGTCGCTGGCCGAGCACCTCGGAACCGCCGTCGACGTCCACGTCGGCGAGGCCGACGAGCCGGCCGCGAGCGCGGACCCGCCGGAGACCGCGTACCCGCTCGAGGACGGCCTCGGCCCCACCGACCGCGAGCGTGACCTCCGAGCCGAGATCGAGGAGATCCTTCGGGGCGGCCCGGAGAAGTACCGTGACCGCCTCCCCGAGCAGGGGAAGCTGTTCGTTCGGGATCGCCTCGAGCTCTGGTTCGGCGGCGAGGACGGCACCCGCGGGGATCCGAGCCGAAGCCGGGACGGGGAAGGTGGAGAGGGAACCGACGGCGACCCCCGCGGACTCCCCGCTGGCGTTCGCTTCGAGGACGGAAAGTTCGCCGCCTTCGACGACTGGCATCCGGACGCGCCCGACGGCGAGGGGTACGACGAGAGCGACCGACTTCCCGCCGACGGGCTGCTCACGGGCGCCGCGACCTTCGAGGGGCGGGACGTCCACTTCATGGCGAACGACTTCACCGTGAAGGCGGGATCGATGGCCGCGAGGGGAGTCGAGAAGTTCCTCCGGATGCAACGGCGCGCCCTGAAGACGGGCAAACCGGTGCTCTACCTGATGGACTCCTCCGGCGGCCGGATCGACCAGCAGTCGGGCTTCTTCGCAAACCGCGAGGGGATCGGGAAGTACTACTACAACCACTCGATGCTCTCCGGCGCCGTGCCGCAGATCTGCGTCCTCTACGGCCCCTGCATCGCCGGGGCGGCGTACACGCCGGTGTTTGCCGATTTCACCGTGATGGTCGAGGGAATGTCCGCGATGGCGATCGCCTCCCCGCGGATGGTGAGAATGGTCACCGGCGAGGAGATCGAGATGGCGGATCTCGGCGGACCCCGGGTCCACGCGGAACACTCCGGCTCGGCGGACCTGATCGCGCGCGACGAGGAGCACGCCCGCGAGCTGGTCGCCAAGCTGATCGGGTACCTCCCCGATGCGGCGGGCGAGAAGCCGCCGAAGACCGAGGCGAAACCGCCGAAGTACTCGCCGGCGGGGATCGACGAGCTGATCCCCGAGTCGCCGAACCGCCCGTACGACGTCCGTGACCTCCTCGACCGGGTCGCCGACGCGGAAAGCGTCCTCGAGTTGAAACGATCGTACGGTCCGGAGATCGTCACGGCGTTCTGTCGGATCGACGGGCGACCGGTCGGCGTCGTCGCCAACCAGCCCACGGAGCGGTCGGGCGCCATCTTCCCGGACGCCGCCGAGAAGGCCGCGGAGTTCATCTGGACCTGCGACGCCTACGAGATCCCCCTGCTCTATCTCTGTGACACGCCGGGGTTCATGGCCGGGTCGCAGGTCGAAAAGGACGCGATCCTGGAGAAGGGAAAGAAGATGATCTACGCCACGTCCTCGGCGACGGTGCCGAAACAGACCGTCGTCGTCCGGAAGGCGTACGGGGCGGGCATCTACGCGATGGGCGGGCCCGCATACGACCCCGAGAGCGTCATCGGACTGCCCTCGGGCGAGATCGGCATCATGGGGCCGGAGGCGGCGATCAACGCCGTGTACGCCCGAAAGCTCGCCGCGATTGACGACCCGGACGAGCGTGCCGAGACCGAAGCGCGGCTCCGCGAGGAGTACCGCGAGGACATCGACATCCATCGGATGGCGAGCGAGGTCGTCATCGACGAGGTCGTCCCGCCCTCGACGCTGCGTGCCGAGCTCGCCGCGCGGTTCGCGTTCTACGCCGACGTGGAAAAGGAGCTGCCGGAGAAGAAGCACGGCACCGTGTTGTGAAGCGGCGTCGCGATCGGGTCGTTCACGCCGTCCGTGACGCCACATGCTCACGACCGACCCGGACGCTACACGCTCACGACCGACCCGGACGCTACACGCTCACGACCGACCCGGACGCTACACGCTCACGACCGACCCGGACGTGAGGGCCGCGACCGCGCCGTCAAGCAGGATCACGACCGCGACGAGGCCGCCGGCGTACGCCACCGTCCCGGTGAGCGAGGCGAGGGCGAACCGCGGGGTCGACACCGACGAGGTCGCCGTCGGCAGCGCGAGCCAGCCGCGGGTTCCGGGGAGCGCGTTCGTCATCGCGACCGCCGGCAGCCCCCAGCGGTCGAACCATCGGTCCGCGCCCTCCAGCCGGTCCTCGGTGACAGGGACGACGCTCATCGTCGTCGGGTCCACGTCGTACCGCCGCACCGAGACGAAGAGCAGACACTGGCCGATCGTCGCGCCGGCGACGGCCACGGCTGCGACGGGGAGAAATGCGAACGCGTCCGATCCCGCGGCTAACGCGACCGCGACGAACAGCGTCCGCGTGGGGATCAGCTTGCCGACGAGCGCCCCTTCGAGGACGAACACGACGAGGAGCACGGCGAGCCCGTACGTGTCCACGAGCGAGAGGGCGGCGGCCACGAGCGAGTTCATCACGGGCGAGTATGCCGTCACCGCTTAAGTCTCTTGTAGGTGCTCGTCGGTACCGGGGGCTCGAAGTTCCATCCGACGCCTCTCGCCCTCGCGGGATTTAAGCCGCGCCGCGCGGTCGGTTCGGCCATGATCGACCGCGACGTCAAGGCGCCGGACTTCATCGCGCCCGCCGTCTCCGCGGGAACGGGGGTGGAGCTGGAGCTCTATCGCCTCGTCGAACGCCACCGGGCGGTCGTCCTCTCGTTTGCGCCCGCGACGTTCGTTCCCGCGCCGACCGCGGAGTTCGTCGCGATCCGCGACGCCGGCTGGGCCGACCACGCGGACCTCGCGGTCGTCGCGCTCACGGCCGACTCGCTGTTCGCGGGATTCGCGTACGCCGACCGCTATGACCTCCCGTTCCCGCTCGTCTCCGACTTTCACGGCGGGATCGCGGAGTCGTATGACCTGCTCGCGGACGACTGGGAGGGCCACGCCGAGATCCCGCGTCGCGCGACGGTCGTCCTCGACGACGACTGGACCGTCCGGTTCGCGTCGGCGACGGCCGACCCGCTCGACCGGGCCGAGCCCGCGCCCGCGATGGCTGCGACGGAAACGCTCCACGGGATGGGGGTCGACGTCGATCGGCCCGCCGTCGACTACGACGACGTCTAGGGTGGCGTTCGAGCTCCCGCGAGTCGCCGGGTCGCTCCGGTGAATCGCCGGGTCGCTCCGGTGAATCG
>CAZIFX010000090.1:2830-7512 GCA_964538415.1 uncultured Halobellus sp. | reverse complement strand
CAGCATGACCGATCCGGCCGATCTCACGGTGACCATCGTCGACGGCTACGTCGACGAGCCCGCCCACTTCGGGGTGCCGCCGTACCTCTCGACGTACCCGCGCTACACGGCCGGCGCGCTCGTCGACGCGGGCGTCCCGGCCGACCGGATCGTCTACCACACCATCGACGAGCTGCGAGACGATCGCTCGAAGCGCGCGGACGTCGCGAACGCCGACCTCATGATCTACGTCGGCGGGATGACGGTCCCAGGCAAGTACGTCGGGGGGACGCCCGCGGAGCCCGACGAGGTCCGCGACCTCGGCTGGACCGCAGACGGCGTCACGCTGCTCGGCGGCCCCGTTCGATTCGGCGTCGGCGAGGAGAACGCGGGCGGCATCGAAACCGAGCGCGACGACCTCGACTACGATTTCGTCGCGAAGGGCGACGTCGAGGCCGCGGCTCACGACCTCGTCGCGAACGGGATGGAGGGGTTCGGCGACCGGATGCGCGACAACGCCGAGGTCGACCGGTGGGCGGCCGCGGGCGCGTTCGTGGTCGAACAACACCCCAACCATCCCGACTACCTGATCTGTGAGATGGAGACCTCCCGCGGCTGCGCATACCGCTGTTCGTTCTGTACGGAGCCGCTCTACGGGAACCCGGCCTTCCGCGAGGCGCGGTCGGTCGTCGACGAGGTCGACGCCCTCTCGGACCGGGGGGTGAGACACTTCCGGCTCGGCCGGCAGGCCGACATTCTCGCGTTCGGCGGGGACGGCGAGGCGCCGAATCCCGACGCGCTTCGGGAGCTCTACGGCGGCATCCGGGAGGTCGCGCCCGACCTCAGAACGCTCCATCTCGACAACATGAACCCGGTCACCATCGTCGACTACCCGGAGGCCTCCCGGGAGGCGATCCGGATCATCGCCGAGCACAACACGCCCGGCGACACCGCCGCGTTCGGGCTCGAATCGGCGGACCCCGTCGTCCGCGAGCGGAACGACCTGCTCGTCTCCGCCGAGGAGTGTCTGGAGGCCGTACGAATCGTCAACGAGGAGGGAGGCTGGCGGCCCGGCGACGATCCCGGGACGACGCCGGACGGCACCGGTCGCGTGACCGGCCCCTCCACCGGGCCCGACGCCTCCCCGCGGCTTCCGAAGCTCCTCCCCGGGATCAACCTCGTCCACGGGCTCGACGGCGAGCGCGAGGAGACGTTCGAGCACAACGAGCGGTTCCTCCAGTCGGTCTACGACGAGGGGCTCATGCTCCGGCGGATCAACATCCGGCAGGTGATGGCCTTCGCCGGGACGGAGATGGCCAAGACGGGCGCGACGATCGCGGAGGACCACAAGCGCCTCTTCAAGGAGTACAAGCGTCGGGTACGCGAGACCATCGACAACCCGATGCTCCGCCGGGTGGTTCCCCCCGGAACGATCCTCCCGGACGTACACCTGGAGTACCACCGGGACGGCAAGACGTTCGGCCGGCAGCTCGGAACCTACGCCCTGCTCGTCGCGGTTCCCGGCGAACGAACGCTCGGCTCGACCATCGACGTCGCGATCACCGACCACGGCTACCGGTCGGTCACGGGCGTGCCGTACCCGCTCGACGTCAACGCCGCCTCGATGGACGAGCTGACGGCGATCCCCGGGATCAACCGGAGTACCGCGGGCGACGTGATCGTCGGGCGGCCGTACGACTCGGTGGCGGCGGTCGACGCGGGCGTCGCCGACCTCTCGCCGTACGCCGTCGCCGGCGACGTGACGGTCCCGATCCCCGGCCGTGAGCGACCCGGGTCGGGTCCGGGTGCGCCGCCGGAATCCACCCTCGGAAGCGGCGACTGATGACACGGAGCGACGACGGTGACGGGCAGGCGGAAGTGCGTGTGGAGTGCGTGCCCGTGCCGGTCGGGATGGGCACTCCGGGCGGCACCACGAACGCGTACGTGATCGACGTTCCCGAAGGACGCGATCGACGCCGGATCCTCGTCGATCCCGCCGCGAGAGCCGACGACCTCGACGCCGTCGCGTTCGGCGGAGGGACCGACGGTCGCGACTTCGACGCCGCTGGTCTCGACGCCATCGCCGTCACACACACCCACCCGGACCACGTCGGAGCGGTCGCCGCGTACGCCGCCGAGACCGACGCCACGGTCTACGCGCACGCGGACCACGTGAACCGATTCCGCGGAGCGACGGGGATCGAGCCGGACGCGACGATCGCAGACGGCGACGTCCTCGAGTCGGACGCGGTCGGCGTGCTGGAGACCCCGGGGCACGCACCGGACGGCCTCTCGTTCGTCGTCGATTCCGAGGGGAACGGGGTCGCGTTCGAGGCATCGAACGGCACCGAAGCCGAGCACCAAGCCGATTCCGGATCGATCATCGTCGGAGACCTCGCGGTCGCGAGCGGCAGCGTCGCCGTCGCGGCGCCGGACGGCGACCTCGCCGACTATCTCGAGAGCCTCGAACGGCTCCGTGACCGCAACGCCGCCCGGCTATGGCCCGGTCACGGCCCGCCGATCTGGGACCCGGAGGCGACCTCCACCCGGCTGATCGAACATCGACTGGACCGCGAACGGCGGATCCTCGAGGCGATCGAAGACGGCGCAAGCGACGTCGATGCGATCCTCGAGGCGGCATATGCGAAGGACCTGACCGGCGTCGAGGACCTCGCACGCCGGACGGTCGTCGCGCACGTCGAGAAGCTGGTCTCGGAGGGGCGCATCGATCGGTCGTGGGAGTCGGCTACAGGTCGTTAGGTGCCCTCGATCGGCGTCACGTCGGCCCGTCGATCGGTCACGACCCCGTAAGTTGCGTCCTCGATCGACGCCGGGATCGGCTCGTCCGCGTACCGCGACCGCAACGAGGCGAGGACGGCGTCCCGGACGCACACGCGCGTCGCGTCGCCGACCGGGGTTGCGGATCCGGAGAACTCGGCCGGGTCGCCGTCGATCGCGGAACCGACGACGATCGCGTCGCTCGTCGTCCCCGGGAAGCCGGACGTCGCGAGCAGCGTCGTCGCCTTCGCCTCGGCGGCGACCGCGACGAGGTTCGCGAGCGCGCCGGACGACAGCGACCGGGTCGTCCCGACGAGCAGGTTGACGGTACCGACCGGCGATCGGTCCTCGTCGGAAGCGGCAGGGGTCGCCGTCGCGTGCTCGGCGGCGTCAGCCGACTCCGCAGCATCCACGGACGCCGCATCGACCGGGAGCGCCGCCGGATTCGACAGGCCGACGGTCGCGACGGTCACGACGCCGTCGAGTCGAGCCGCTCGGGCGTGACCCTGGTCGACGCCGGTGAGCAGCGCGGGCGCGTCACACGGAGACGAGAACCCCGCCTCCGCGAGACGTTCGTCGACGTACGTTCGCAGGTCACGCGGGCCGTCGTCTCCCCATCCCTCGGGGACGGTGAGATTGTACGCCGCGTCGCCGCGGCGACTTCCGCCGTCGAATCCGGTCGAGAGAAATCGCGTTTCCGGACGGCGGAGGCGGGTGACGCCCTCGGCGGCGTCGACGACGAAGTTCATACGTCGAGCGCGTCGAGCAGCCGGTCGTTCTCGTCGGGACGACGGACCGCGACGCGGAGGTGGTTGTCGAGACGGGCGAAGGTCCGTGCGTCGCGCAACACGACATCGCGTTCGCGGGCCGCGCGGATGACGTCGTCCGGATCCTCGTCGCCGACGTCGAACAGCAGGAACGGCGCCTCGGAGGGGTAGACCTCGAAGCGCTCGCCGAGGCGATCGGCCATCCGCGGTCGTTCGCGCTCGATCCGCGCCCTGGTTCGCTCGACGAACGCCTCCTGCCCGAGACAGTAGGTCCCGACCTCGGTCGCGGGCGTCGAGACGGCCCACGTCACGCGCGCGGCGTCGAGGCGGTCACGAAGCCGGCCCGACGCCACGAGGAAGCCCGCACGGAGCCCGGGGAGGCCGAACATCTTGGTGAGCGACCGGACGACGACGACCCCGGGTTCGGCGGCGATCGAGGGCCGAGTCGTGAAGTCGAGAAAGGCCTCGTCGACCAGCAGCGTCGTCTCCGCCTCCCGGCAACGGGCGGCGAACGCGAGCAGGTCGCAGGGTTCGACCGTCTCGCCGGTCGGGTTGTTCGGCGTACAGACGACGACGACCGCGTGCGGTTCGGGATCGACGTCGAGGACCGCATCGTGAGCGACGCCGACCGGCCTCGCGCCCTGAAGGCGCACCTCCCTGGCGTACTCGCCGAAAGACGGTTCGGGAACGACGGCGGAATCCCCTCGGTCGAGGGCGACCCGAAAGAGGAGCCGCAGTCCCGCCATGGCGCCGGCGGTCGGGATCACCTGTCTCGGCTCACAGTCGACGTACTCGGCGGCCGCGGCGCGGAACTCGCCGTAATCGTCCGCCGGATATCGCCGGGACGCCGTGAGCGCGGCGTCGTAGATGAGGGTGATCCCCGACGGAGTCTCCGGGTTCGTGTTCGCGCTGAAGTCGATCACGTGTGGGTCGTCGGTGCCGCCGTGTGACACCCGCTCGAGTTCGTCCAGCACGTCTCGGTCCATTCGATCAGTGACAGGTCGGGGCGCTACTAAAGTACTGTCAACCGGGAATGCCGTGCGACGGTCACCCGCGAAGGGGAACGTCGCGGGCGAACGCGGGAACGGTCTCACCGACGGCCGCCGAACGAACGGTTGGAAGGCCGGCCGGACGGACGGTTGGAAGGCCGGCCGGACG
>CAZIFX010000090.1:0-2730 GCA_964538415.1 uncultured Halobellus sp. | reverse complement strand
ACGGACGGTTGGAAGGCCGGCCGGACGCGCGGTCGGGAGTACGACCGCATTCACCGGACGACGGTCGCGACGCCGAGACTCACACCCCGAGCGCATCGAGCAATCGGTCGTTCTCGTCGGGACGGCGGACCGCGACGCGGATGTGGTTCTCGAGGCGGGGGAACGTCCGAGCGTCGCGGAGCGCGAATCCGTGCTCGCGAGCCGCATCGAGGACCTCGTCCGGATCGTCGTCGCCGACGTCGAACAGCAGGAACGGCGCCTCGGAGGAGTGGACGGACCAGCGCTCGGCGAGCCGGCCGCGCATCCGCGGTCGCTCGCGTTCGACCCGCTTTCGCGTTCGGTCGACGAACTCGTCCCGGCCGAGACAGTAGGATCCCACGTCGGCGGCGGGCATCGAGACGCTCCATGAGACCCGCGCGGCGTCGAGCCGGGTGCAGGTCCTGCCGGACGCCGCGAGGAACCCCACGCGAAGTCCGGGGAGTCCGAACATCTTGGAGAGCGACCGAACCGCGACGACGCCCCGCTCGCCCGCGATGGAGGGTCGTCGCGTGAAATCGAGAAACGTCTCGTCGACCAACAGCGTGGTCCCTGCCTCGCGGCATCGCGCGGCGAAGGGCCACAACTCGGACGTCTCCACGGCCTCGCCAGTGGGATTGTTCGGCGTGCAGACGACGACCACCTCGTGGGGTTCGGGGTCGACATCGAGGACCTCGTCGTGGGCGACCCCGACCGGCCTCGCGCCCTGAAGCCGTACCTCCCTGTCGTACTCGCCGGCGGATGGCTCCGGGACGACCGCGGAGTCGCCCGGATCGAGCACGACGGAGAACGCGAGCCGCATCCCTGCCACGACGCCGGCGGTCGGGATCACCTGTCTCGGCTCACAGTCGACGTACTCGGCGGCCGCGGCGCGGAACTCGCCGTACTCGTCCGATGGATAGTGCCGCGACGCCGCGAGACACGTGTCGTAGATGGGGGTGATCCCCGACGGCGTCTCCGGATTCGTGTTCGTGCTGAAGTCGACGACGCGCGGATCGATCGTGCCGCCGTGCCGCACGCGCTCAACCGAATCCAGCGCATCCGGATCCATCACGTTTGCCGACGAGTCATCCGAGCTACTAAAGTGCTGTTGCACGCCCGGCCGCGTGGGGACCGAAAACGGGGTCGGGTGACGCGTCACCGACGCCGGGCCAATCGGCGTGCGACGTCGAGGTCACCCGGGCGGTTTACGTTGACCGCGAGCGAGCGTCGTCGTCGGACCACGATCCGGTCACGGGCGTCGGCGACGACGTTCACCCCCGTCGGGGCCAACGTGGTTGCCCCGTGGTCGAACGCGGAATCGACGCTCACGCCCAACTCGCGCTTCGTTTCGGCCGGCACGCAGACCGTGATCGAGGAGACGGCTCCGTCCGCCGGGTCGGTTCCCTCCCCCGAGACGGGTCCGTCCCCCGTGACGGCCGCCTCGATCGCGGCATCGACGTCGGCACTCCGAAGCAGCGGCAGGTCGGCGACGACCGTGACGGCGGGGCCGTCCACCGCGTTCAGACCGTGATCGAGGTCCGCAACGTATCCGTCGCCGTCGCCGACGCGGACGTCGAGGGCGATCCCGAAGCGACCGGTCGGGGTCGAGGCCCGATCCCACAGGTGCCGCGTCGTTTCCTGCGTATGCGGCGAGGAGACGGCGACGACTCGCTCGACGCGGCTGTCGGCGAGCGCGTCGAGAACGCGGTCGACGGTCGCGACGCCGTCCACCTCGACGAGGGGCTTCTCGACGTCGCCGCCGAGCCGAGTTCCCCGCCCGCCACACAGGAGGACCGCCTCCGTGATCGGCCGTGTTCCCGATCCCGATCGACCCGTCCGATTCGCCCGGTCCCCCTCGTCGCTTTCGCCCGGCTCGTCCTCTGTCACGTCAGCGCCCACGCCACCACCCCCACGTGCAGCGCGACGGCGCGGCCCAGCTCGTTGGCGGCCCCGAGGACGTCGCCGCTCACGCCGCCGAGCCAGGGTCGAACGCGGACGAGCAGGAACGTTGCGACGACCGGTCCCGCAAGCAGGACGGCGAGCAGCACCGAAAACGCGCCGGGCGGCGGCGCGAGCAGCACGGTGGCGGAGAGAAGGACGACGGGCAGCAGCGACGCCGGGCCGGCCGCCGACGTCATCGTCGACCCCAGCCCCTCGTGTGCGGGCGAGCCCAGACAGACGAGCAGCGCCATCCCCGCCTTGGCACCGACCTCGGCGGCGAGCACGATCCGGAACGCGACGGTTCCGACGCCGCCTCCCACGCCGCCTCCCCCGACGAATCCCGAGCCGAGCGCGAGCGCACCCAACGTCGTGACGAGCAGGGTAACGCCGAGCGCGAGCGCGCCGCCAACCCCGAGTGCGGCGTCCTTCAGCACCGCACGTCGGCGCTCCGGATCGTGGGCGGCGACGGCGTCGCCGAGGTCCGCCAGCCCGTCCGCGTGAGTGACGCCGCCGACCGCATAAAGCGCGACGAGGTAGAGGGCCGCCGCGGTCCAGAACGACGGGAAGAGAAAGGCGAATCCCGCGATCCCGCCGACGACCGCGCCGACGACCGGGAAGGTCCACGGTGACCGGGAGAACGCGTGCCAGTCACGTGCGGTTCCGCCGGGAACCGGAATCCGCGTGAGGAAGGCGATCGCGCCGCGGAGCGCGTGGACGGGGTTCGCCGCTCGGGAATCGTCGATTGCGGCCGAATCGTCCGTGGAGGACGAG
>CAZIFX010000089.1:0-7518 GCA_964538415.1 uncultured Halobellus sp. | reverse complement strand
ACACCGCCGTCACGAGCAGGTACACCGACGCGAAGATCCCGCCGTAGTAGGGGCGGGCTTCGGCCGTCCCGAAGATTGCACCGAGCATCCCGCCGGCGAGGATCGGCGCGACGAGCGCAACGACCCCGACCCCAAGCGTCAGGCGGTGGCTCGGTTGCTCCGCTTGATCGAGTAGGTAGAACTCGGCGACCAGCGCGCCGCCGTAGACGGAGTAGAGAACGATCATCCACCACATCGGGGCCGACGGATTCGGCGAGAGCAACATCTGTGGGATCGCACGGAACGGCTGTCCGAGCCCGGCCATGATGACCAACCCCCCCGCAGCGAGCGTGAACAGCGACAACAGCACGCCTCGTTTCACGAGCGGTTCAAACGTGGTCATCCCGAAGACGCTCGACAGCGACGTGATCCCGATACAGATGCCGGTGCTCAAGAGCGCGAAGAAGACGTACGTGGAGATGAGAATCCCCCACGGTACCTGATCACTCAGTCCGAGCACCGTCGTGCCCTCGATGAGCGTCAACAGAGCACCGTAAACCCCGATAAGCAACCCGAGAGCGACCAGTCCGATCCACGCGTAGGCCCGTGGACCGGCGTCGCGAACGCGTTGTAGCGCGGATTCGCCTCCGAGACGACTCACTGTCTCACCCTCCGCTCGTGCTCGTCTCCGCCGGGCGATGCCTCCGCGCCACCGCGACAGGGCCACCGATTGTCGGGTGGCCGTTGCATTGTAGCAGTCATTTTGCGTCCCTACAAAACGCTTGAGCAGTCATCCATATAAGGCGCCAATCGCGTTCCCTCTACCGTATAATTCCATCCCAAAACACCCATATTATGAGGGATTTTATAACAGAACATACACGGAAAATAATAAGCAATTGTTGCGGACCGCGGTATTGCGTTCCCACGGCGTGACACTCCGTGTCGACGTTTATCAGTATACCAACAGATGCTTAGCTATGTCCGATCAGATAAGCGACCCGGGCGAACTGCCGTCCACAGCGGGTGAACTCGCCGAAGACTACCCCGACGTGTGGGACCGCTACGCCGAACTCGGCAAGGCCTGCTCCGAGGCCGGCCCGATTGAGGGCGAAACGAAGCGACTCGTGAAACTCGCTCTGGCCGCCGGTAACGGCTCCGAAGGCGCGGTCCACTCGCACGTTCGACGGGCCTTGGATGAGGGGGTCGACCCGGACGCGCTCAGGCACGTCGCGCTCCTGTCGATCCCGACGCTCGGGTTCCCGCAGGCGGTGGCGGTGTTGACGTGGATCGACGATCTGGTCGAGGAGGAGTGACGGCCCGGTCGGGATGATGACTTATAAGGGGTAGCTCCGTCCTCACCGCTCGTCGCGATCCGAACTCGTATCAGGCTCGTAGGGCGGCGCGTCTCGAAGGAACGAGACGACCGCGTCGAGGTCGAGCGCGTCGGCCTCCGGGGCGGTCGCGACGACCGGTCCCTCGGCCGCCCGTCCGCCGAGGACGACCTTCGGCAGGCCGCTCCCGCTGGACCCCTCCACGACCGCGTACTCGTATCGACGGTCGAACTCGGTGAGGATGTCGTAGAGGTCGCGGCCCTCGCCGGTCGCGAACCACTCTCCCTCGTCCGTGACGCCGACGGTGTGTACCGCGCCGCTCGCGCGGTGGCGGGCGGTGTCTTTCCCCTCCGTGTCGACGTCGGGCTCGTGCGTGAGGTGTTTCACCGTCGCGACGGTTCCGAGCTCGTCAAGCCGTCGAGCGAGACGCTCGACGACGGTCGTCTTCCCGGAGTCCGACGGCCCGGCGACGCCGATGACCTTCATACGACCGCTTCGCTCAGCGGGCAGTAAATAGTATCCGTTGGCGCCGACGCGGCGAGTGCACGATCCGAGGGGAGTTTTGACGCGTGATCACGGGCTCTGTCCGCGTTCACCCTATCGGGAGTGATCGAGGGCGTCGACGAGCGCCTCCGCGCGCTCCGTCGCCGAGTAGCTCCGCGAGCGACCGTCCTTCTGCTTCTCGACGAGCCCGGCGTCACAGAGGAGCGTCAGCGCGTGGCTGACGGCGCTGTCGCTTATCGACACGTACGGCGTGATCGCGTCGAATCTGACCGGCCCGTCCGCCTCGACGAGGAGCCGGACGAGCCGGTAGCGCGTCTCGTACCCGAACGCCGACAGCGCCTTCACGTCGGCGGCGGTCGTCGCGTCGTCGATCAGCGCGTCCAAGTCCGTGCCGCCGAGCGGGTCAGAGGAAGCGTCGGCCATAAACGTCCAGTTCCGCCGCGACCGGATTAACTGTTCTGTCGGCTTGCCGCATAGCCGGAGGAGAAACGAAACAGGATCTGTTACGGAACCGAACTGACGACCGCGGTCACTCCTCGGCCGCGATCACGTCGAGTTGGACGTTCGCACCGCCGGGCAACGAACAAACGCCGACGACGGTCCGCGGCGGGAACGCGACGTCGTCGAACCGCGACTCGTACGCCCGGTCGACCGCTTCCGCCCTGTCCGCGTCCGCGAGCTGAATCTCGACTTTCATCACGCTGTCGACAGACGTGTTGCGGTTTTCGAGCATCAGTTCGAGCCGGTCGAGGCACATTTCAATTTGTTTGTCGATCGGCTCCGATCCCTTCACGTCTCCGTTGATCTCCGGGAGGATACCCTGAAAAAAGACGAGATCCGACTCGCCGGTCCGCGTTCCGAACGCGCCGATGTTGTCCCCGCCGTCGCGCTGGCGCCTGCTCTCTTCGCTCAGCGTCCCGTCGACAGATATCTCAGTTTCGCGGTCCGTTGGAGTGTCTCGGCCGGTCATCTGCTGCGGCATACAATTTAGTATTATCTTAATCGTTAAAGAGAACTTCGATCGGCTAACTGCGCGACAGCAACGATTGTATCCTCACGTGTCAGTGGCAAATGAGAATAAACAACCGTACTACAGAACAGTCATTCGGCATACAGCGGCGAAAATCACGGACATACTCAAATACAGCGTCGTCTCAGTTCCGTAGACCTCGTCATTCTCGAATCGGTTACGCAGTCTGTTGTATCGGTTGAGGCTACAGTCACGGTTGAAAATCTACTTGAATATCGCAGGTCGGGTAGAGAGCTATCGATTCGTATGTCGAGGGGCAATCGACTGCTCGGAAAGAGGGCGAACTGTGCGCTTGTTAGTGACCCACGATTGAAGTCGTGAGATTTCGCCTTGCCCTCCTGCGAGTTAGCGGCCGTACTGAACGCTCCGCAGTCGATAGTTGCGTCACACCTCCGGAAGCCCCGCGACGTGGAGCGGCGATTCCACCGGGCGGTGAGCCGGCGCGGCTCTGTTTATAAAGACCGCGACCCGTCGAGCGCGACGAGGACGGCGTTCGCGCGCGGCGTGGCGCGGTACATTCGCCACTTTCCGTCTTTCCGGCGGGTGACGAGACCGGCGTCGGTGAGCTTCGAGAGGGCGTGGCTGATCGCGCTGTCGCTCACGTCTAACAGCGGCGAGAGCTCACACACGCACAGTTCACCCTCGGCCGCGTGTAGCATACGGACGATTTTGTACCGCGTCTCGTTGCCGAGCGCCGACAGCAGTTCGACGTCGCTCTCCACGTTCGATCCGCCGGCGGCCTCGTTTAACGCTTCCAGCTCCGCCAGCCGCTCGGACAGGTCTTCGTCGGTACAGGAACCGCACTCGTCGGTGACGTACCGTCGCAGTCGATCGGTCGATGACATACGGAACGGTTGAACTGATGTGAGATTAAGCGTTATGGACTGCCGTCTCGACGTGGGCGGCGACCACCGAAAACGATATAGCGATCGTTCATCTATACACTCGCATGCGAGACAAAGACATTTCGGCGAATACCCGTCGATCGCTGGCGACTCCAACGGTAACCGAGAGCGCCGTCGTACCCGAGTCTGCCTCCCGGCGGTCGGGGTGTTCGGCGTGACAGAGTCCTACAAGCGAGTCAACTACACCGATATCGAGCCCGTTTCGGGCGCGATGCGACCGCTCACCGACTCACTCGATAGCCAGCAGGTCGGCGTGTCGATCGCCCGCTGTGAGCCGGGGTGGCGGAACAAACCGCACGACCACGCCGCGGACGACCACGAGGAGATATACGCGCTCTTGGAGGGAGAAGCCACGGTCGTTATCGACGACGAGTCCGTCGAACTCGAGACCGGTGACGCCGTCTGGATCTCGCCGACGGCGACGCGTCAGATACGAAACGGCGACGTCGAGAGCGCGTTCGTCCCCGTCAGCGCACCGGCGTCACAGTGCCGAACGGCGACGTGTGCCGACGAACCGGGATCGTGGGCGACGAACGGCTTTATCGGGTGACGCCGGCTCTCGAGCCCGCCGGGCTCCCGATCACGCGGTCGACGCGGAGACAGCCGATCGACGTGGAGGGGCCTCACCCGATCGAAGGGCTTATAATCGTATGAGAATTTGTTCAATTGAATCGGTCGCAAGGGGACACGTCGGCGTCACGTCCCGTTGCGAACGATAGTTCAGACGACCACAGCCGACCCAACTCCACACGATGACCGAACTCACTCTGTACGAAGAAGCGATGTGTTGCTCCACCGGCGTCTGCGGCCCCGATCCCGACGACGAACTCGTCGAGGTCAGCGCGGCGCTCGACCAGCTCGAGGACGCGTTCGACGACCTCGAGGTCAGCCGGGCGAACATGCAGCACAACATCGACCAGTTCCTCGAAACGCAGCGGATCTACGACCGCGTCCAGGAGAACGGCCCCTCGATCCTCCCGATCACGGTCGTCGACGACGAGATCGTCGCCGAGGGGGAGTACCTCTCGTACGACGAACTGACCGCCGCTATCGACGGAAACCCCACCCCACAGGAGGCCTAATAGATGTCACAGATAGAGCAGTCGGCCGAGCCGACGGCGACGAGCGCGCGTGAGGTAGTCGAACCGAGCGGCGACAACACCGAGTTCGTCTTCTTCAGCGGGAAGGGCGGCGTCGGCAAGAGCACCGTGAGCTGTGCGACCGCGACGTGGCTCGCCGACAACGATTACAACACGCTTCTCGTGACGACCGACCCCGCGCCGAACCTCTCGGACATCTTCGGGCAGACAATCGGCCACGAGGTCACCGGGATCGACGGCGTCGACAACCTCTCCACGATCGAGATCGACCCCGATACGGCCGCGGAGGAGTACCGACAGGAGACGATCGAGCCGATGCGCGAGCTACTCGACGACGAGGCTATCAAGACCGTCGAAGAGCAGCTCAACAGCCCCTGCGTCGAGGAGATCGCCGCGTTCGACAACTTCGTCGACTTCATGGACAGCCCCGAGTACGACGTCGTCGTCTTCGACACGGCACCGACGGGCCACACCATCCGGCTGATGGAGCTCCCCTCCGACTGGAACGCCGAACTCGAGAAGGGCGGCTCGACGTGTATCGGGCCGGCGGCCTCGATGGAGGACAAAAAACAGGATTACGAGCGCGCGATCGACACGCTCCAGGACGACGAGCGCACTTCCTTCGCCTTCGTCGGCAAGCCGGAGGACTCCTCGATCGACGAGATCGAACGCAGCGCGAGCGACCTCGGCGACCTCGGGATCGAGTCGCAGCTGTTGATCCTCAACGGCTACCTCCCAGAGTCGGTGTGCGAGGATCCCTTCTTCAAGGGGAAGCGCGCGGACGAACAGGCCGTCATAGAGCGCGTCCGCGAGGAGTTCGACGCGGACGCGACGGCGACGTACCCGCTCCAGCCGGGCGAGATTGCCGGCCTCGACCTGCTCGCGGACGTGGGCGGTGTCCTCTACGACGGCACGGAGGCAACCGTCGACGTCGGAACCGCAACTGATGTCGATGTTGACGGCGCGGTCGACTTCGAATCGATGACGGACCGTGACGCGGTCGTCGATCAGCTCACACCGGGTGACGAGACGCAGTACCTCTTCTTCACCGGGAAAGGCGGCGTCGGCAAGAGTACGATCGCCTCGACGGCGGCGACGAAACTTGCCGAGGCGGGCCACGAGACGCTCGTCGTCACGACCGATCCGGCCGCGCACTTAGAGGACATCTTCGGTGAGCCCGTGGGCCACGAACCCACCTCGGTCGGCCAGGAGAACCTCGACGCGGCGCGGATCGACCAAGAAAAAGCGCTTGCGGAGTACCGCGAGCAAGTCCTCGACCACGTCACCGAGATGTACGAGGACAAAGAGGACACGCAGATCGACGTCGACGCCGCGATCGCGAACGTCGAAGAGGAACTGGAATCGCCCTGTGCCGAGGAGATGGCCGCGCTCGAAAAGTTCGTGAGCTACTTCGACGAGGACGGCTACGACGTGGTCGTCTTCGACACGGCGCCGACAGGCCACACCCTTCGCTTGCTCGAACTTCCCTCCGACTGGAAGGGGTTCATGGACCTCGGCTCGCTGACGAAGGGGGCTGCCCCCGCCAAAGGCGACCAGTACGACGAGGTCATCGAGACGATGAAAGACCCCGAACGGAGCACGTTCGCGTTCGTGATGTACCCCGAGTACACCCCGATGATGGAAGCCTACCGGGCCGCCGCCGACCTCAAAGATCAGGTCGGCATCGAGACCTCGCTGGTCGTCGCCAACTACCTCCTCCCCGAGGAGTACGGCGACAACGCCTTCTTCGCAAATCGGCGCGCTCAGCAGGCGCAGTATCTCGACGAGATCCGTGACCGGTTCGACGCGCCGTTGATGTTGGCGCCGCTCCGGCAGGACGAACCGATCGGGCTCGACGAACTCAGCGCCTTCGGTGAGGAGATTACCGGACTCGCAGACGTTGTCGAAGCGGACGCACCGGAGGTGACGCCCTCGTGAGCGACGCACAGGACGTGGAAGGTGCGGCCGAGGACAGCGTGGGCATGTCTAATGAGGAAGACGTAGAAGCCAACGTTGAGGCGGCGCTCCACGAGTTCCTCGACGCGCTCAGCGAGTCTGAGACGTATCAACAGTTCGTCGCGGCCGACGAGGCGTTACAGGACGATGACGACGCGATGGCGCTGCTCCGCGAGTACCAGCGAAAGCAACAGCAGATGCAACGCGGCGGTTTCGACGAGTCGGTGATGGCCGAGCTGAAGCAGCTCCAGACCGAAATGTCGAACAACGAGACGATCCAGCGTCAGCAGGCCGCACAGGCCGATCTGATAGAACTGCTCAAGCGAACGAACGACGCCATTAGCGACGAAATCGGCGAGGAGTTCGCGCGGTCCACCGGAGGTGGGTGCTGTTGAGCGCTTCCGGTCAGGACGCCAGCGAGGACGGAGTCACCGACGACGAGGTCGTCGCGGCCGCCGAGTCGCTCGGCGAAGAGCTTGCGGCGGCGAAAGAGTCCTCCTCGGAGTTCGCGTTCACCACTATGGTGATGCAGTGTAACGAAGCGATCGGCGACGAGACTGGTGTCGACTACGGGAGCGTCTGCGGCGCCGACGACGACGGCTGCTGTTAGCGGAGGTCATAGGGGCCGTTCCGGCTGACGACCCTGCCAATTGTCACTCCGCGGACGGAGTTTGCGACAGGAGTTCGTCGAACAGCGAGACGACACGTTC
>CAZIFX010000088.1:0-7689 GCA_964538415.1 uncultured Halobellus sp. | reverse complement strand
CCGACCCCGCTTCCCGAGCCGTTCGTCCAGATCTGGCCGTCCGGGGCCGTCCGTCTAGAGCCGGTCCGCTCTGCCCGCGGCGGTCCACGCGTCCGTCGGCGCGCCCTCGGGCACCCGAACGCGCCGATCCGTGAGCGACTCGACGCGGCCCACGAACGACCAGCGCTTCCCGTCCCACGAGGGGTCGGCGTCGGCCGCCGCAGCCGCCGCGGCCTCCCCGTCGCGGAGATGGGCGGCGACCGCGACGGCGATGGCGGCCGCCTCCGCGTCGTCCGCGTCGTCCGGGATCGAGAGGCCGTCGAGGGGAGCCCCGATGGCATCGCCCCCGTCGACGGAGGTCGCCGCCACGCGGCCCTCAGCGAGCTCCGACTCGGCGTGGGCGTCGGGACGCTCGGTTCGGTCCGTCATCAGATCGGGATGTTGCCGTGTTTCTTCGCCGGCTGCTCCGACCGCTTCCCCTTCAGCATGTGGAGGTCGTCGACGAGCCGGGCGCGGGTCTCGGCCGGCTCGATGACGTCGTCGACGAAGCCCCGATCGGCGGCGGTGTAGGGGTTCGCGAACTCCTCGCGGTACTCGTCGATGAGCTCCTGCCGGCGCGTCTCGGGATCGTCGGCCGCGGCCAGCTCCTCGCGATAGAGCACGTTGACGGCGCCCTTCGGCCCCATCACGGCGATCTCCGCGGTCGGCCACGCGTAGTTGACGTCGCCGCCGATGTGTTTCGAGGACATCACGCAGTAGGCGCCGCCGTACGCCTTTCGGGTGATCACGGTGAGCAGCGGGACGGTCGCCTCCGAGAAGGCGTACAGCAGCTTCGCGCCGTGGCGGATGATCCCGTTGTGCTCCTGATCCGTGCCGGGCATGAAGCCGGGGACGTCCTCAAAGGTGAGGATTGGGATGTTGAACGCGTCACAGAAACGGACGAAGCGTGCGCCCTTCTGGCTCGCCTCGATGTCGAGGGTGCCAGCGTTCACGCGGGGGTTGTTCGCCACCACGCCGATCGAGTGGCCGTCGAGTCGGGCGAAGCCGACGATCACGTTCTTCGCGAAGTTCTCGTGGACCTCGAAGAAGGAGCCCCCGTCGACGACGCCGCCGATCACCTCGTGCATGTCGTACGGCTTTCGCGGAGCGTTCGGCACGATCTCCTCCAGCTCGGTCGCCTCACGCTCGGGATCGTCCCACGGCTCGACCCGCGGCGGATCCTCGACGTTGTTCGCCGGCAGATACGAGAGCAGCCGCGCGATGTCGTCGAGGGCGTCCTCCTCGCTTTCGGCCGCGAAGTGGGCGACGCCGGAGGTCGACGAGTGGGTGACTGCGCCGCCGAGCTCCTCGAAGCTCACCTGCTCGCCCGTCACCGTCTCGATGACGTCCGGGCCGGTGATGAACATGTGGGAGGTCTCTTTCACCATGAAGGTGAAGTCCGTGATGGCCGGCGAGTAGACGGCGCCACCGGCACACGGCCCCATGATCGCCGAGATCTGCGGGATCACGCCGGAGGCCTCGGTGTTGCGCCGGAAGATCTCCGCGAAGCCGCCGAGGGAGGCGACGCCCTCCTGAATGCGGGCACCCGCGGAGTCGTTGAGGCCGACGACGGGCGCGCCGACGTCCATCGCTTTGTCCATCACCTTACAGACCTTCTCGGCGAACACCTCGCCGAGCGACCCGCCGAAGACGGTGAAGTCGTGCGCGAAGACGAACGTCTTTCGCCCGTCGACCTCGCCGTACCCCGTCACCACGCCGTCGCCCGGGATCCGCCGCTCCTCCATCCCGAACGTGTGGTTTCGATGGGTCCGGAAGCGGTCGAACTCGTGGAAGGTGCCGTCGTCGAGGAAGTAGTCGATCCGCTCGCGTGCGGTCATCTTCCCCTTCTCGTGTTGGGACTCGATGCGCTCCTCCCCGCCGCCCTTGGCCGCCCGTTCCCGCCGTTCCCGGAGGTCCTCGATGCGATCCTCCATCGTCACGCCGGACCACCCTGCGTCATTATCTGGTCGGTCGGCAAGCGGCGGCAAAAGGGTTCCCCTATGCGACGACACGGAGGTTCGACGCACGTCGTATCCATCCGTCACTCGCCCGGGCCATCGATTCGGGTGGGTCGCCGGGCCATCGATTCGGGTGGGTCGCCGGACCATCGATTCGGCCCAGTGCTCGCCCGTCCCTGTTTCCGTCTCACACGCACGAACGCCCTTCGACGGGTTTAAACGGCTCATGTGCCACTTTCCGGTGAGACAGGCTTCGCCTGTTTCACTGACCCGTAGGAGCAATACCTGCGTACTACGGAGGTGAAAAATGGCAGACACAATAGAAGAGGCCGTGGCGCTCGCGCTCGATGAGGCCCCCCAGCGGAACTTCCGTGAAACGGTGGACCTCGCGATCAACCTGCGAGACCTCGACCTCAACGATCCGTCGAATCGCGTCGACGAGTCCGTCGTGCTGCCGGCTGGAACGGGGCAGGAGACACAGATCGTCGTCTTCGCGGAGGGCGAAACCGCCGTCCGCGCCGCCGACGTTGCTGATCAAGTGCTTGACAGCGACGATCTGGAGGATCTTGGAGACGACGACGACCGCGCAAAGGACCTGGCCGACGAGACCGACTTCTTCGTCGCCGAAGCCAACCTGATGCAGGACATCGGTCGGTACCTCGGTACCGTCCTCGGTCCGCGCGGGAAGATGCCTACCCCACTGCAGCCGGACGACGACGTCGTCGAGACAGTTGATCGGATGAAGAACACGGTGCAGCTGCGGTCCCGCGACCGCCGCACCTTCCACACGCGCGTCGGTGCCGACGACATGTCCGCGGAGGCGATCTCGGACAACATCGACGTCATCATCCGCCGTCTCGAGGCCGACCTCGAGAAGGGCCCGCTCAACATCGACGGGATCTACGTGAAGACCACGATGGGTCCCGCAAAGGAGGTGCCCGTATGAGCTCCGTCCGCAAGACCGAGACGATCCCGCAGTGGAAACGCGAGGAGGTCGACGAGCTCGTCGAGTTCATCGACTCGTTCAACTCCGTCGGGGTCGTCGGCGTCGCCGGCATTCCGAGCCGCCAGCTGCAGGCCATGCGCCGCGAGCTGCACGGCTCCGCCGAGGTCCGGATGAGCCGCAACACGCTCACCGTCCGGGCGCTGGAGGAGGTCGACGAGGGCGTCGAAGAGCTCGTCGACTACGTGAGCGGACAGATCGCGCTCATCGGCACGAACGACAACCCGTTCGGCCTCTACAAACAGCTCGAAGCCTCGAAGACCCCGGCCCCGATCAACGCCGGCGAGGTCGCCCCCAACGACGTCGTCATCCCCGAGGGCGACACCGGCGTCGACCCGGGTCCGTTCGTCGGCGAGCTGCAGACCGTCGGCGCGTCCGCACGCATCATGGACGGGTCGATCAAGGTCACCGAGGACTCGAAGGTCCTCGAGGAGGGAGAGGTCGTCGACGACGACCTCGCGAACGTCCTGACCGAGCTCGGCATCGAGCCGAAGGAGGTCGGGCTCGACTTGAAGGGCGTCTACTCGGAGGGCGTCCTCTTCGAGCCGGACGAGCTCGCGATCGACGTCGACGAGTACCGCGCGGACATCCAGTCCGCCGCGGCCGCCGCGCGCAACCTCTCGGTCAACGCCGCCTACCCGACGGCCGCCACCGCCGGTACCCTTCTCGCGAAGGCGTCCGGCGAGGCGAAGTCGGTCGGGCTGTTCGCCGAGATCGAGAGCCCGGACGTCGTGCCCGACCTCATCGGGAAGGCCGACGCCCAGCTGCGCGCGCTCGCCGCCGCGATCGACGACGACGAGGCGCTCCCGGAGGAGTTGCAGGGCGTCGAAGCCGCCCCGGCTCCGGAGCCCGACGATGGCGACGAGGACGAGGACGAACAGGCAACTGAAGACGAAGCCGAGGAACCCGCCGACGACGACGATGACGACGACGCCGGCGGCGAGGGGCTCGGCGCGATGTTCGGATAATACAACGAGGATACACCAATGGAATACGTTTACGCTGCGCTCATCCTGAACGAGACCGGAGCAGAGATCAACGAGGACAACGTCACGGCCGTGCTCGACGCCGCCGGCGTCGACGTCGAGGAATCCCGCGTCAAGGCGCTCGTCGCCGCGCTGGAGGACGTCGACATCGAGGAAGCCATCGAGACGGCCGCAGCCGCGCCCGCCGCGGGCGCCGCGGCCGGCGGCGGCGCTGCCGCCGCGGACGACGGCGACGATGCCGACGACGACGGCGACGAGGAGGAGGAGGCCGCCGAGGAAGCGGAGGACGATGAGGACGACGACGACGCCGGTGGCGAGGGCCTCGGCGAGCTCTTCGGCTAACCCCGGAGCCACTCGATCCCCGCGGCTCCCTTCGAGTCGACCCCGTTCGCGTCGACCACGACGTGGCACGGGCTGAACACGCACCGATTTTTCGTGACCCTGCTATCCGGAGTGATAACGCCGGGTGGAGATTTTTATACCGATCCGACGAAGCGTGACCGACCGAGATGAAGATCGTCGATGGCGACACGGCCGAGTGTGATCGGTGTGGGGACGTCTTCGGGCTCGCTGACGTCTCGCTTCTGGAGAAGGAGACGAACCGGGCGTACGAGAAGGTGCTATGTGGGGAGTGTCTCGGTGCCGTCGGCGTTCCCCGTGGCTACAGCCTGCGACGTGACGTCACGCATTTACGCCGCTGAGACGGGTGGAGATCGCTAGTACAGGTCGTCCAGATCCTCCTCGACGTGTCGATGCTCCGTCGCGGGGAACGTTCCCTCCTCGACGGCCTCCTTGTATGCGTCGACCGCGCGGCGCATCTCGCCGCGGACGTCGCCGAACCGCTCGGCAAACGGGGGCGACCAGTCGCCGAGACCGACGACGTCGTTTATCACGAGCACCTGCCCGTCGCAGTCGCCACCGGCGCCGATCCCGATCGTCGGGATCCCCAGCGCGTCGGTGACGGCCGCGGCGAGGTTCGCGGGCACGTGTTCCAACACGAGCGCGAACGCGCCGGCCTCCTCGTGGGCGACGGCGAGTTCGAGGATCTCCTCGGCGGCCTCCTGATCCGTTCCCTGTCGCGTGTAGCCGCCGAGCCGGTTGACGTGTTGGGGGGTGAGCCCGAGGTGTGCCATCACCGGGATCCCCAGCTCCGACATCCGACGGGTCGTCTCGACGGTGTGGGGGCCGCTTTCGATCTTCACCGCGTCGGCGTCGGCCTCCTTCAACAGCTCGCCGGCGTTGTGGATCGACTCGGCCTCGTCGACGCCGAACGCGAGGAAGGGGAGGTCGGCGACGACGAGCGCGTCGTCGACCGCGCGGGCGACCGCCGCGGTCCGGCTCTTCACGTCGGCCATCGTCACCGGGAGCGTCGAGTCGTAGCCGAGCGTTGCGTTGCCCATGCTGTCGCCGACGAGCACGACGTCGATGCCGGCCTCGTCGACGACTGCCGCGGTCGGCGCGTCGTAAGCGGTCAGCATCGTGAACGGCTCCTCGCGGTCCCGCAGTCCGCGCGTCGTGGTCATGCCGGAGGGTCACCCCTGCGTCCTGTTAAAGTCGCCGGGATCGACGATCGGCTGGCGTGACTCCCGCGGGTCGACCGCGACAACGCGAGCGGACCGGCACCGATTTGACGCTCGCCCGCGGAGGGCGAGCCGTGCAACCCGTCGAGCGGACCGAGGTCGAGGGGGTCGACTACGGGTGGGTGATGCAGACCACGTTCGTGGTGACGATCGTCGTCGGCGCACCCGTCGTCGCGGTGCTCTCGACGCTCGTGACGCTCGACACGTGGGGTGCGCGCGCGGGCTTCGCGATCCGCGTCGGCGCGCCGATCTGGTTCGTGACGGCTGTCGTCCTCGCGCTCTACGCGAAGCGTACCGATGCCGGCGACGGCGGCGTCCGCGAGGAAACTGCCGGCGGGGACGGGACCACCGACGGGGACGAAGCAGCCGGCGGGGACGAGACCACCGACGGGGACGAAGCAGCCGGCGGTAAGGGGCGGAAGAACGGCGAGTCGGATTCCTCCCACGGCTAAAGCCGTGGACTTCCTCCTCGTATTCGCGTGATCGGCGGCCCGTCGCGGAGCGGAACGACGCTGGACGGGGGAGAACGAAGCGGTTGGTCGGATCTCGACGCCGTTCACACGAGCAGTTGGACGTCGGCATCGGCCATGTCCTGAAACGCGGAGGCCGCGCCGACGCCCGTGGTGACTCCGTCGTAGAAGTCGTCCTCGTCGTAGTCGAGCAGGTCGATGGTCATCTGGCAGGCCTGCAGGTCGACGCCGCTCGCGATCGCGGTCTCGATCAACTCCTCGATCGAGGCGACGTCGTTGTCGGCGATCCTCGAGCGCATCATGCGCGTCGTCATGTGGTCCATGCCGGGAAGCGCGGCGATGAGGTTCGGAACGGGCATGTTCGGGTTGCCCACGGAGCTCAACTGCAGGTTCTTCGAGTTCTCCTCGTGGATGATCTCGAGTCCCCAAAAGGTGTGGAACACGGTCACTTCGTACCCGAACGCGGCGGCCGTGCTGGCGAGGATCAGCGGGGGATATGCCATGTCCAGCGTCCCCTTCGTGGCGATGATGACCATCTTGTCGGGGCCGTCATCGGTCTCGACCGACGCGAGATCGGCCTCAAGCTCCTCGACGCGCGCCTGTAGCTCGGCGAACTCCGTCGCCGAGGGAGCGGCCCCATCCGACTCGTCGTTCGGGGAAGCGTCCGCGCTCATCTACTCGACCTTCCGAACGTAGTGTTTGTAGACGTTCGTCCCGGAGTCGGTGGCTTCGACCTGATCGACGAGCTCGGCGCCTTGCGTCGACTCGGCCCAGCCTGCGATGTCGCTCATGCTCCCGGAGTCGGTCGAGAGGACCTCCATCGTCTCGCCCGCGGCGAGTTCGTCGAACGCCCCCTTCGTCTTGATGACCGGCATCGGGCAGTTCTCTCCTTTCACGTCCAGCGTCGTATCCGCGGTTTGCGTACTCATGATCGGACAGCCTTTGTTGTGGCTACTACACAATATTAGACTGGTAGGTATAAATCTAGTGGTCGGGAATATGGCTTAAATATAGCATCAATAACCGGCCTAGGTTTCATTCTGCCTCCGTCGTAAAACGGTATAAACGACGTTTCGCGTTTCTCGGCGCAAGTAGTATTGCGCAAAAATAGCAATTTTATCCGAACCTTTATGTCCGTATGTCCGGTACGGTATTGTACATGAACCCGGAAAATCTCGACTTCCCGACGCCCGAGTCGGACGTCGAATCCGTGACGGCCGAGCGGCTCAAAGCTCGTATCGACGCCGGCGAGAAGGTGACCCTGCTCGATTCCCGGATGGCGAGCGATTACGACGAGTGGCGGATCGACGGGGAGAACGTCACCTCGATCAACGTCCCGTACTTCGAGTTCCTCGACGAGGAGATCGACGACGACGTGCTTGCGTCGATCCCCGGAGACGAGCACGTCACCGTGCTGTGTGCGAAGGGGGGCGCAAGCGAGTTCGTCGCGGGCGCGCTCGCGGATCGCGGCTACGACGTCGACCACCTCGCGGAGGGAATGAACGGCTGGGCGTCGATCTACGAGGTCCACGAGGTCACCGGGTATGACGGCGCCGGCACACTCCTTCAGTACCAGCGTCCTTCAAGCGGCTGTCTCGGCTATCTCCTCCACGACGGGAACGAGGCCGCCGTGATCGATCCCCTGCGGGCGTTCACTGATCGCTACCTCGCCGA
>CAZIFX010000087.1:0-8010 GCA_964538415.1 uncultured Halobellus sp. | reverse complement strand
CGAAAGGCGAGCGACAGCGAGCCTTTCGGTAGTTCAAATCCGGGAGGCGGCATGGAGTTCTACCCGGACAACATTCGATAGACAGCAATGGCTTACGGCGGCTTCATCGCGCAAACCCGAGTAAACAACCTCGGACGCGGTGGCCCGAGGCTTTTGTTGTTCCCTCAGCCGTGCGCTAGCACTCCCTGCTCGGCAAGCGAGCGGGATGAGGTTGGGCGGCTTACGCGCCCCGACCCGGACAGACGCACCAACCGAACCTGTGGTTGGGTTTTGTGAGTCCGGTAATTCGATCCGTTACCATCGAGTTTTGCCTTCTCACGCCACGCGATGTTCACTGACGCATTGCGGTCAGCGTGGTCTTGCACCACGTCACACTCGTCGTTCGTACAGCGGAACCGCCGTCCCTGCCGATACCCACGCTCACCACAGCACGAACACGTCTGCGAGTTGTAGTAGGCATCCACCGTGTCCGTCGGAATCTCTCGCCACGTCTCCTTGTATGAGACGAATGTCTCGAACTTGTGGAACGGCAGTTTGTGCAATCGACGGTTCATATACGTCCCGTACTGCATTTCGTCGCGGATACCGCTCATGTCCTCGAACACGATAACCGGATTCGAGAACTGCTCTGCGAACTCCACGACAGCGCGGGAAAGACGATGCAACACCCACTCGGTGAACCGTTCCTCCTTGTCACCGAGTCTGTGGTGGATGCTCGTTTTGCCGTGTTCTTGACAGCGAGTGGTGATAGTGTGGTAGCGTTGGCGTTCCTGCTTGACTCGTCCGTAATCGAGGACGAGTGTACCTTTCGTCTGCATCGTCTCGCGGTCAAGGGCGGTGAGTGCGACGTTGCGCTCGTTGATGTCCACGCCGATCACAGTATCGGCGGTGTCGGGTTCGGGCACGTCGAACTCGCGTGTGACCGTGACGTGTAGGTAGTACACGCCATCGCGGTACAGGAGTTCGGCCTGGCCAACATCCACCTCGTCCGACGTGAGGGCGTCTCGAAGTTCATCCATCGCATCCGGTTCACCCCGAAGGTGGCCTCTCACCTTCTTGTATGGTTTCGCGCTGATGCGGAACTGGACGCGGTTCGTGTCGTCGTCAACGGTGAGGCGATAGCCTTCCGTATGCGCCATCACGAGCGGGTACGCATCGTTATTGTCCGTACTCGGCGGCGTCGGCTTGCCGCCATCAGGGTCGTCTTGATTCTCCCACCACTCTTTGAGTGACTGGTAGGAGTTCCACGTCTGGAGAGCTTTGCCGACAACCGCACACTTGTCGTTCCGCAAGAAGTCGTCGCGGTCAACCTCCTTCTGTATCTCGGTGCGCGTGTACCCCTGTTGTGTGAGGCGGATGGTTTCGTTGAAAATTTCGCGTGATGCGAGGCGGGCGTCGTGAAGCCACGACCGCTCACCAGACGCTACATGAAGGCGCGTCTGAATCGTCTTCGTGGCTTCCTCACCCATACGTTGACAATCGTCCCAGAATGTCATAAATATGGGGATTAGGGATGAAAGAATACCGTAATCATGCACATTCGGTTAGTTCCTGCAAGTATCACTTCGTCTGGTGCCCGAAGTATCGACACCCGGTTCTGGATGTAGTGGAGGAGGATGTGCCAGAGTTGTTTGGTGAGACTGCTGACCACTTCGGACACAAAATTCTGGCGTTGGAGATCGCGGACGACCACGTACACCTGTTCGTGCAAACAGACCCGAAGCACAGTCCGGCGGACATCGCTCGCCAATTCAAGTCGTACTCTGGTAAGCACTTGCTGGAGCGGCATCCCGAAATTCGAGAGTCGTATTTCTGGGGTGGCGGATTCTGGAAGGTTGGGTACTACGTGGGAACGACAGGTGCGGTGTCGGAGGAAGTGGTTGAACGGTATATCGAAGAGACGGAACACGCGCCGGAGTGACGCGCTTCACCCCCGCCCACGGTGGGGCGGGGAACTCGCGCTGCTTTTCGTTTAGAGCTGTTCCCGGCCCCCGGAAGCTCACTCCTCGTCGCCGAGCCGCTTCGAGAGCCGGTCGAGCCGCTCCTGTGTCGCGCGCCGACGTTCCGTCTCGGCGTCGGGTTGATGTCTGTACTCGTCGACCGAGAGGCGCACGTCGACCTCGAAGACGGCGCCCTCGTGACGGCCCGGTTCCGGTAGCGACTCGACGGGGACGTCGAGCTGCTCGACGGTCGTTTCGTCGCGTTCGAGCAGGAGGACCGCCGTCGTTCCGTCCACGATGCGGTCGACGACGGCTGCGTAGGTGCGAGTCGTGCTCATGGCGTCACCTCCACGTGCGGCGGCCCCGCGTGTGGCGCCTCCGCCTCCGCGTGTGGCGCCTCTGCGTGTAGCGACGGGGCCGGAACTGCATCGGCGTCGATCGCGTCCGTCCCGTCGTCGTCCTCCGGCTTCATCTCGAGCAGCGCCGCCGGATCAGTGGATGCCTCCTCGCTCGTGGCGACGTCGACCGACTCGCCGTCGGTGGTCACCACGATGTCGCCGTGAACGCCCGTCCAGTAGGTCTCGATGCCGCGGTCGGCGAACCGCTCGAGCACCTCGTCGTGCGGGTGGCCGTACTGGCTCTCGAAGCCGCTCGAGATCACCGCGATCTCCGGATCCACGACGTCCATGAACGTCGACGTCGACGAGGTCGAGGAGCCGTGGTGGCCCGCCTGATAGACGTCGGCTTCGAGGACGTCGCCTCGCTGTTCGACCATGCGCTCCTCGGCGGCTCGCTCCGCGTCGCCCGTCGTGAGATAGGTGGCGTCGCCGAACTCGATCGTGAGCGTGACGCTGTTCTCGTGGAGGCCGCTTCCGGAGTCGCCGGGCGGCGGGTTGTGGACGGTCGCGGTGACCGCGTCGTCCGCGAGCGGCAGCTCGTCGTCCGCCTCGACCTCGAACAGCTCCACGCCGTGTTCCTCGATCGCGTCGAGGTAGTTGCCGTACGTCTGGGAGGTGTGGGCGACGCCGGAGTCGTAGGCAGCGCCGATCCCGTCCAGCTCGGTCTCGTAACGCTCGATGATCGCGGCGTGTCCGCCGATGTGGTCGGCGTGTCCGTGCGTCGCGACGAGGTGGTCGATCCGGTCGACGTCGTGGTCGTCCAGGTACGCGATGACGCCCGTGCCGTCCTGCCGCCAGTCGCCGGTGTCGACGAGGATCGTCTCGCCTTCCGGCGTGATCACGAGCGTGGCGTCCGCCTGTCCCACGTCGACGTGGTGTATCTCCAGCTCCCCGTCGACGTCCACGCCAACGCCGTCCCCGTCGTCGTTGTCGGGCGCGTCGTCGGTTTCGGTTGGCGCGTCGTCGGCTTCCGTCGCCGCGTCGTCCGCCTTGATGTCGGCGTCGACCTCGTCGAGAGCCTCCGCACAGCCGGCGGTGAGGACGACCCCCACGACGGCGAGCGCAAGCAGCACGTGTCGCATATTCTTCACCCTCGTGGTGAGCGGGTTTGTACCTGTGGGACGATCACCACGCCGTCGCCGTCGGCCGTACCCGATCGATCCGTCGCCGCGTCCCCCCCTCGGTTCGGACCGCGGTGAGCGCGGCGTCCTCCACCGTGACGAGCAGCCGGTCGCCCTCCCAAACCGCCGGGAGCGTCGTCCGTGCGACGTCGTACTGTGCGACGACCTCGCCGCGAGCCTCGACGAGCAAGACGACGTGGTCGCCGTCGACGATCCGGTCGACCGTCGCCGGATAGCGTCCCTCGATGCTTGCGCCCGATCCGTCCGGCTCCGGCGTCGCCCGTCCGGAGCGCGTGCCGCCGTGTAGGCCCAGCGTCGCGACCGCACCGACGGCGGCGAGAAGTGACCGGCGGCCGATCGGGGCGCTCGAATCCATCGGTGGGACTGGCCGCGTCATTGCATATAAGGGTCGGGACGGCCGGGATCGACCGAGGCGGTCGCTTCTCCCGTCTCCCCGTGGCCACTCCTTCCGCCGCGTCAGCGTTTGCGATCGCCTTCGACGAACTCCGCGGCGGTTCGCTCGAGCCGGCGAGGCCATCGTCGGTGACAAGGTTCTTGCTCCGTCCGCGTCCATCTTCACGGGAACTTCGACACATGCCACCGTTTGACATCATCACGCTCGACGGACCCCCGACGGAGCGAGGCGTCGCCCACGGGGAGGCGGTCGCCGATGGCGTCGCCGCGAACGTCGACGCCTATCTCGACCGCTTCGAACACGAGGGGGTCCCGCGAGAGACGGTCCGCGAGCAGGCGGACGCCTTTCTGGACCTGATCGAGGACGAGACCCCCGCCTACGCCGCAGAGATGCGGGGAATCGCGGAGGGAAGCGGCGTTCCCCTCCTCGACGTGACCGTCCTCAACGTTCGTTGGGAGGTGATCTACACCGCGTGGAAGGAGGGCGTCGAGGCTGACGGCGCGGGTGACGACGAAGGCAGCGCCGAGGACCCGCCGGCGGCGGACGGCTGTACGAGCTTCGGGGTGACGCCGCCGGCGACCGCTGACGGCCGGACCTACGTCGGGCAGAACTGGGACTGGCTCGCGTCGATCGCCGACGACCTCCTCCTGATGCGCGTCGAACGGGAGGAAAACCCGGACTTCCTGACGATGACGGAGGCGGGGATCGTCGGCGGCAAGATCGGCGTCAACGAGGCGGGGATCGGGATGGCGGTGAACGGGCTCGTCTCCGCGGCCGACGGCGAGCACCCCTACCGGACGCCCTATCACGTCCGGTTCCGCGAGATGATGGACGCCGAGCGGTTCGACGAGGCGCTCGACCCGCTCGTGGGAAGCCCGCGGGCGTGTTCGGCGAACGTCCTGCTCGGCCACGCCGACGGGGTCGCGCTCGACCTCGAGCTCTCGCCCGAGACGGTGAGTCACCTCCATCCGACGGAGGGGATCCTCACGCACTCGAACCACTTCGAGAGCGACGCGGTCGAGACGCCCGCCGCGCTGGACGGCCCGAGCACGCTCTACCGGGACCGTCGCCTCCGTGACCACCTCGTCGCTCACGCCGGCGGTATCGATCCCGACGTGATACAGGATGGCCTTCGGGACCACTTCTCCGCGCCCGCGAGCGTCTGTAAACACGTCGACGAGTCGCTGCCGGAGATCGAGTACGGCCGGACGAACGCCAGCTTCGTGATCGACCTCGAAGGCCGCCGGCTTCGGGGGACGCAGGGACCGCCCTGTGAGAGCGAATACCGGGAGTATCAGCTGGACGGGTGAGCGTCCTCCTCGAGCGGGAAGGAGACGCCGGTGGCCTCGACGGAGTACGCCCAGAGCCGCCGGGCGTCCTCGCGGTCATAGGACGCCTCGTTCGACCGCATGACGGTCGGCGAGCCGCGCATGTTCATGAATCCGCCGGGACCGACGTAGTCGCCGCCGTCGACGTCAGCCGTGGCGGCGTACAGCATCGGCCAGGCGCCCCGCCTTGCGTCCTGTGCGAGCAGCGCGTTCCCCAGCTTCGCACCGACCTTCACCAGCGGATTGTCGCTCTCGTCGGCCATCCGTTCCTGTAGCCCGGTGTCGGCGTATCCGGGATGACAGGCGACGCTTTTGATTCCGTTCTCGTCCGTCGCCTCCAGCCGGCGCTGGAGCTCGTAGGCGAAAAGCAGGTTCGCGAGCTTGCTCCGGCCGTACGCTCGCCACTTGCCGTAGGAGCGCTCCCAGTTGGGGTCGGTGAAGTCCATCTCGCCCTGTTCGTGGGCGGCCGAGGAGTGCGTGACGACCCGCGCCTCGCCTCCGGTGGCACGAAGCAGCGGAAAGAGCCGCCCGGTCAGCGCGAAGTGGCCGAGGTGGTTAACGCCGAGTTGCGTCTCGAAGCCGTCCGCGGTCTCCGAGCGCGGGATGGCCATCACGCCCGCGTTGTTACAGAGCACGTCGATCGCGTCGTAGTCGGCGGCGACGCCCTCGGCGAACGATCGAACGGAGGCGAGCGACGCGAGGTCGCAGTCGCGCACGTCCAGTACGCCCTCGGGCACCGCGTCGCCCCCCTCGGCTCGTCGGATCTCGGCTGCGGCCCGCTCGCCGCGGTCGACGCTCCGGCAGGCCATTATCACGGTCGCACCCTCTCGGGCGAACACGCGGGTCGCCTCGTAGCCGAGCCCGCCGTTCGCACCGGTGACGACCACCGTTCGTCCGGCCATCGACGGCACGTCCGCGTCGGTCCACTCGCTCATATCGTTCACTGGAACTCCGGAGACGGAAAGCTGTCGGCCATCACCCTCGGGAGCACCGTCCGGCTCCGCCACCGCCGCTTTCGCCCACCACCATTGCTTTCCCTCCGTCGTCCGTAGATCGACCGAATGGCGACTCCCGACCGCGGCTCGACGTCCGTGCTCGACGACCTCCCGACGTTCGACCCCGCGACCCTCGACGCGCTCGCCGTCCGTGTCGACGATGGCGACCCGACCGACGGGGATCCGTCCGGAACCCGGCTGGCCGTGACGGCGCCGGCCGCCGACGAACGGATCGGGTCGGTTCCCGCCTGCGACGCCGCCGACGTCGACCGGGCCGTCTCACGCGCCCGCGACGCCGCCGCGGAGTGGGCCGAAACCCCCGTCACGGAGCGTGCGGCCGTCGTCGATCGCTTCGGGGACCTCGTGCGTGACCGTCGTGAGCCCCTTCTGGACCTCCTTCAGCTGGAGACCGGAAAGTCGCGAACGACCGCCGTCGAGGAGCTGTTCGACGTCCCGATGGCCTGTGCGTACGCCGCCGACCACGGTCCCGCGGCGCTCGCGGAGGACTCCCGCAACCCCGCGCTTCCGCTCGTCACGACCGCGACCGTCACCTACGAGCCACGGGGCGTCGTCGGCGTCATCTCCCCGTGGAACTACCCGCTCACGCTGTCGGTCGCGGACGCGATCCCCGCGCTGCTCGCCGGCAACGCGGTCGTCTTAAAACCCGACGAGAGGACCCCGTTCGGCGCGCTCTACCTCGCCGAGCTGCTCGAACTCGCCGGCCTCCCCGACGACGTGTTGACCGTGGTCACGGGGGAGGGTCCCGTCGTCGGCCCCGCGCTGATCGACCGGGTCGACTACGTCTCGTTCACCGGCAGCACCGAGACGGGCCGGATCGTCGCCGAGCGGGCCGGTCGCAACCTGATCGACTGCTCGCTGGAGCTCGGCGGCAACAACCCGTTCGTCGTGCTCGCCGACGCCGACGTCGAGGCGACCGCCCGCGGCGCGGTGCAGGCCTGCTTCGCGAACGCCGGCCAGCTCTGTCTCTCGGCCGAGCGGATCTACGTCGAGGAGCCCGCCTTCGAGCCCTTCCGTGACGCCTTTGTCGCGGCAACCCGTGAGCTGACGCTCGGAACCGGCTTCGACTACGACGCCGACCTCGGCTCGCTCATCGATGCCGACCAACTCGCCCGCGTGAAGGCGCACGTCGAGGACGCCCGCGAGACCGGCGCGACCGTGCTGGCCGGCGGTCGTGCCCGTCCCGACGTCGCGCCGTACGCGTACGACCCCACGATCCTCACGGACGTCGACCCCGACTCGGCGGTCGCCTGCGAGGAGACGTTCGGTCCCCTCGTCTCGGTGACGCCGGTTCCGGACGCCGCGACCGCCATCGAGCGCGCCAACGACTCGCCGTACGGTCTCAACGCCTCGGTCTGGACCGGCGACCGCGAACGGGGCGAGGCGATCGCCCGAGAGATCGACTGCGGAACCGTCTGCGTCAACGACGCCTTCCTCGCCGGCTGGGGCGCCGTCGACGCGCCGATGGGCGGGTTCGGCGACTCGGGAATCGGCCGCCGGCACGGCCCGGAGGGGGTCCGCCGGTACGTCGAGTCTCGGACCGTCGGCGTCTCGCGCGTCGGTCCGGTCACCTTTCCGGAGAACGTCCCGCGCGAGTACTTCGTCCGCGGGGCGTTCGCACTCTCCGGGATCGGTCGCCGGGTCGCCCGCGCGGCCCGCGGGATCCGCAGGCGACTCGGCCGATGATCGGGATCGTTCGTCGCCGTCGGTCGCCGACCGTGCCATCGACGTCCCGGCCGTCGACCGTGCCATCGACGTCCCGGCCGTCGACCGTGCCATCGACGTCCCGACGGCC
>CAZIFX010000086.1:0-8178 GCA_964538415.1 uncultured Halobellus sp. | reverse complement strand
CCTCGCTGCCGCTCTCGACGCCCCACGCCTCGATCAGCTCCGCGTTCTTCGTCGGCTGCAGCCGGACGACGTCCGAGAGCCGCTCCAACTCCTCCTCGGTCAGCCCCATGATCGGGAGTGCGAGCGCCCCCCGTATGGGCGTTGCGAATCCGTCGGCGGACGGAGGTGCCGGAGCGCGTTCCGGACCGACCTACTCCTCGACCGCGCTCGCCGCCCGAACGATCGTCTGCTCGCCGAACTTCGGCCCGACGAGCTGTAGTCCGACCGGAAGCCCGTCCGCGGTTCCGGCCGGTACGGAGATAGCCGGCAGGTTCGCGAGGTTCACGGGCGTCGTATTTGCGTCGGCGAGATACATCCGAAGGGGATCATCGAGGCTCTCGCCGATCTCGAACGGGAGCACGGGCATCGTCGGCGAGGCGACCACGTCGACCGTCTCGAAGGCCTCGTCGAAGTCCCGCTTCACCCATGCGCGGGCGTCCTGCGCCTTCTCGTAGTACTTGTCGTGATAGCCGGCCGAGAGCGCGTAGGTGCCGAGCAGGATCCGCCGTTTGACCTCGGCGCCGAAGGCCTCGCGGGTCTCCGCGAACGCCTCGTTCCAGTTCCCGTCGCTCTCGGCGCGGTGACCGTAGCGAACGCCGTCAAACCGCGCGAGGTTCGAGGACGCCTCGCTCATCGCGATGACGTAGTACGCCTGCACCGCGTGCTCGACGGAGGGCAAGGATATCTCGACCGTCTCCGCGCCCTGCGCCTCGAGGTCCCCGAGGGCCGCCTCCACCGTCTCGACGACGCGTTCGTCCGCGCCGTCGAACAGCTCCGTCGGCACCCCGATCGTCAGTCCCGCGACGTCGCCGTCGGCGGCCGTGGCGTAGCTCGAGTTCGCACCCTCCTCGCGGGTCGTTCCGTCGTTCGGATCCGGGCCGGAGATGACGTCGAGCAGCGTGGCCGCGTCCTCGACGGTGGTCGCGATCGGGCCGATCTGCTCGAGGGAGTTCGCGTACGCGACGAGCCCGTACCGGGAGACGAGCCCGTAGGTCGGCTTGATCCCGACGACGCCACAGAAGGCGGCCGGACAGCGGACGGAGCCGCCGGTGTCCGAGCCGAGCGCCAGCTCGGCCTCGCCCGCGGCGACCGCGGCCGCGGAGCCGCCGGAGGATCCGCCCGGAACGCGCTCGGGGTCGACGGGATTGCGCGTCGGGCCGAACGCCGAGGTCTCGGTCGTCGTCCCCATCCCGAACTCGTCCATGTTCGCCTTGCCGACGATGGTCGCGCCGGCCGCCTTCACGCGCTCCACGGCGGTGGCGTCGTACGGCGGCACGTAGTCCGCCAACATCTCCGAGCCGCAGGTCGTCCGGACGCCGGCCGTCGAGAGGTTGTCCTTCACGGCGACGGTCCGTCCCGCGAGGGGGCCGTCCGCGGCGCCCTCGATCGTCTCCTCCGTGATGAAGACGTTGTGATCGACCGCCATCTACGACACCTTCGGCCCCTTGAAAAAACCGTCCTCGGTCTCGGCGGCGTTCGCAAGCGCCTCCTCCTGGGAGAGCCCCTCGCGGACCTCGTCCGCTCGCATCACGTTGACGAGCTCCTCCTCGCGCTCGGTTTCGGGCACCTCGTCGAGGGTCTCGAAGGAGTCGAGGATCTCCGCGAACTCGTCGGTGAACCGCTCGACCTCCGCGTCGTCGAGCCGGACCCGTGCAAGCTCGGCGACGTGTTTCACGTCCTCGGCGTCGACGGCGGGGGCCGTTTCGCCGCCGTCGGGTGACGGATCGGTTCCGGTGGCCTCGTCCGCGGCGTCGCCGTCGGACTCGGGCGTTTCGCTCATACGTGAGCGTGTTCGGGCCCGGGAGTAAGGGTTTCGGAACGGGCGGTCGTCCCGCCCTTCCGAGCGTGGGTCGACGGTCACTCGCTCAGCGTCGAGACGGCGATTCCGGAGCCCACCGGCAGGACCGCGGTCTCCGCGTCGCCGTCACGTCGGACGTGATCGAGGTACTCGCCGATCCCGTGAGTCTCCGCGTCGTCGTCCGGATCCGGAAGCGGGTCGCCGTCGGCGACGTGGTCGACGAGCGCCTCGAAGTCGATGGGCCCGGACGCGACGTTGTCGGCGACGACGACGCCGCCGGGACGGACCTTCGGCTTGACGACCTCGTAGGCGTCGGCGTATCTCGACTTCTGGTGGTCGATGAGGACGAGATCGAAGGGACCATCGTAGCGCTCGATCGTCTCCAGCGCGTCGCCCACCTCGAAGGTGACGGCGCCGGCGTAGCCGTACTCGGCCGCGAACGCGACGCCGCGTTCGGCCTCCTTTTCGTCATACTCCGTGCAGACCACGGAGCCGGCGCCGCCGCGGAGGAACCACGTGGCGGAGTAGCCGAAGCCGGAGCCGAACTCGAAGACGCGCTCGGCATCCGTCAGGCGTGCGAGCAGTCGGAGCACCGCACCCGCCTCGGGACCGATGATCGGAAATACCCACTCCTCGGCGAGCGACGCCATCTCCGCTTGAACCGGCGTGTGTTCCGGCGCCGTCGCGGCCAGAAACCGTCGCGTGTGTTCGGGAAGGACGTCCATGATCGACGCTGGTCGCCCCGGGCCTTGAAACTCCCCCGACCCCGGATCCGGGACCGATCGCGAGCGCCGACCTCCACACTTAAGTCTCGGTCGGCCGACCGGATCGATAATGTTCGACCCCGAGGAACTGGAGGCGATCCGGGAGGCGAAGGAGTCGTGGGAGGCGGAGGCCTACGGCCCCACCGTCGACCGGTTCGGGGAGCGCGTCGAGGAGTTCACCACGGACACCGGCGGCCAGTCGGTCGACCCGCTGTACACGCCGGCGGACCTCGCGGATCACGACTACCGGGAGGACGTCGGGTTTCCCGGCGAGGAGCCGTACACGCGCGGCGTCTACTCCACGATGCATCGCGGGCGGCTCTGGACGATGCGGCAGTACGCGGGGATGGGCACGGCCGCGGAGACCAACGAGCGGTTCAACTACCTGATCGACCAGGGCTCCTCCGGGCTCTCGATGGCGTTCGACCTCCCGACGCAGATGGGTTACGACTCGGATGCGGCGATGGCGGAGGGCGAGGTCGGCCGTTCGGGGGTCGCCATCGACACCCTCGACGACTTCGAGACCGTCTTCGACGGGATCCCGCTCGACGAGGTGTCGACATCGATGACGATCAACGCGCCCGCGCCGGTGTTGCTCGCAATGTACGTCGCGATGGGCGACGAGCAGGGCGTCGACCGCGAGCAGTTGCGCGGGACGATCCAAAACGACATCATGAAGGAGTACATCGCACGCAACCTCTACATCTATCCGCCGGAGCCGTCGATGCGGCTCATCACGGACGTCTTCGCGTTCTGTGCGGCCGAGGTCCCCAACTTCAACACCATCTCCATCTCGGGTTATCACATCCGGGAGGCGGGCTCGACGGCGGCCCAGGAGGTGGCGTTCACCCTCGCGAACGGCATCGAGTACGTGGAGGCCGCCATCGACGCCGGGCTCGACGTCGACGACTTCGCGCCGCAGCTCTCCTTCTTCTTCAACGCGCACAACAACGTGCTGGAGGAGGCGGCGAAGTTCCGCGCCGCTCGCCGGATGTGGGCGACGATCATGGAGGAGCGGTTCGACGCCGAGACTGCCAAATCGAAACAGCTCAAGTTCCACACCCAGACCGGCGGGTCGACGCTGACGGCCCAACAGATCGAGAACAACGTCGTTCGCGTCGCCTATCAGGCGCTCGCCGCCGTCCTCGGCGGCACCCAGAGCCTCCACACGAACGGCAAGGACGAGGCGCTCGCGCTGCCGACCGAGAAGTCGGTTCGGACCGCCCTCCGCACCCAGCAGATACTCGCACACGAGTCGGGCGCCGCCGACACGATGGACCCGCTCGCGGGCTCGTACTACGTCGAAAGCCTCACCGACGGCATCGAGGAGGAGGCCTTCGGGATCATCGAGGAGATCGACCGTCGCGGCGGGGCGCTGCCGGCCGTCGAGAGCCAGTGGGTCCAACGGCAGATCCAGGACGTCGCCTTCGAGCGCCAGCGGGAGATCGAGGACGGCGAGCGCGTCATCGTCGGCGTCAACGAGTACACGATCGACGAGGAGCCGGAGATGGACGTAGAGGAGGTGGATCCCGAACAGGAGGCGGCTCAGCGGGAGCGGCTCGCGGACGTCAAGGCCGACCGCGACGACGACGCCGTCGCCGACGCGCTGGCGGCGGTTCGCGAGACCGCTCGCGGCGACGATAACCTCATGCCGCCAATCGTCGAGGCCGTGAAGGCGTACGCGACGGTCCAGGAGATCTGTGACGTCCTCCGCGACGAATTCGGAGAGTACACGCCGAACCGGTGACTTCGGACCCGGTCATCGCGATCGGCGACGCCGCCTACGACTCCTCCCCACGGCGGGGGAGCAGCCGTCCCCACACCCGCTTTTCGAGGAGTTCGACGGTCAGGGGCTCAGTAACGGTGATCTGACAGGAGAGGCGTGGGTAGCCGAACCGGGCGGCCGCGACGTCGTGCCAGTGGCCCGGCTCCGGAGCGGGCTCGACTCGGACGCCACAGGTGGCACAGATCCCCTGCCCCCCGCAGTTGGCTCGGCGCGAGATCGAGCCGTATACCTCGAAGCCGGCATCGCGAAGCGCGTCCCTGAGGACGGTTCCCGCCTCGACCTCGATGCTCGACTCGGAGCCCCCGCGCTCGATGATCCGGACCGAAACCGTTTCGCCGGCGGTCGTTCCGGTGGATGACACGTCGGCGTCACCGGGAGTCGGTTCGTCGGTCATTCGTCGGTGCTTGCCCGTTCAGGGTTCCGCGCTGAAGTTGGCTGGCTCCTCCCACGCGTCGCGCCCGGAGACGGTCCGCTGCGGGAACGGGATGGTGATGTCCTCGTCGTCGAACCGTTCCTTCACGGCCTTCACGTACTCCGCACGCGTTCGCATGAAGTCCGACCGCGAGGGATCCGCGATCCAGACCCGCGACTGGAGGCCGACGTAGGAGTCGGCGAGCTCGTTGAGCCGGACCGAGGGGGCGGGCTCTTCGAGGATCATCTCGTGTTTTTCGGCCTCGTCGATGATGATGTCCGTCGCCGCGTCCGCGTCGTCCTCGTAGTCGATCCCGAAGACGAACTTGAGTCGAAGCTTGTCCTTCGCGACCGGGTTCTTCACCACGCCGCTCGTGAGCGCGTGGTTCGGAACGGTGAGCAGCTCGTTATCGAACGTCCGCACGCGGGTCACGCGGAAGGAGATGTCCTCGACGACGCCGACGTTGTCGCCCCACTCGATCCAGTCGCCGATCTTGAACGGCTTGTCGGTGTAGATGAAGACGCCGGCGACGAAGTTGCGGATGACGTCCTGTAACGCGAAGCCGACGGCGAGCGTCGCGGCCGCGGCGATGGTCGCCAGCGAGCGGAGGAAGTCGTCGTAGCCGGCCGCTCCGAACGCGACCGTCAACCCGGCGAAGAGCACGAGAAACGTCGCGATCTTGTTGAGCGGCCGACGCGCGTGCTCCTCCAGTCCCTGCCGTTCGAGCAGCCGCTCGACGAGCGGGTTGATGACCGCCTTGTTGAGCACGTAGACCGCCGTCAGGACGACGATGAAGGTCGCCGCGGAGACGACGAGGCCGGCCGCGTCGCCTAAAAACGGCGCGAGCGCGTTCTCGACCGCGGTTACTTGGGCCGGGACGGCCGCTTCCGGCATCAATGGAACACCGCCGTGTTGCCGCGCGTCTCGATCAGATCCGCACCGACGGCCTCGGCCAGTTCCGCGGCCAACTCGTCCGTCGAGGTCCCGCCGCGGGCGGCTCGAAGGAACTTCGCTTTCACCAGCTTTCGGTCGGTCAGCTGGTCGTCGAGCTCGTCGACGACGGCCTCGATGCCCGCCTTGCCGACCCAGACGGTGACGTCGAGGTCGTGCGCCTCCTTGCGGAGCTGTTGGTCGCTCATACCCGGTGGAGCGGCTCGTGCGCATTGAACCTTGAGGTTCGAGGCGCTCGGTGAACCCCCGGAGGGTTCGCCCTGATCCCGTGGCCGTTCCGGATCGCGGCTTTCGTGAACTGCCTCGGGGCTCACCCCGAGGCACTCGCCTTGAGCCGCCTGTAAAGACATAATGATCGTTCGTCCGGAACCTCGTTCGATCGAAGTCTGTTGGTGAATGTTCGATCAATCCGAGGTTTCGCCGTCGTATCCGTACCGCTTTTTATATATGGTGGCTCGGATCTTTCCGCGTCGTGCGGACATTCCTCACACAAGCTTTAACGTGAATCGGTCACGTATTGAGGGTATGGACTCCGACAGCTCCATGCAGGTACGTATTGCCGGTCAGCCGACCACCGAGCTCGGCGCCCGCTTTACATTCGGCAATACGTCCAAATTTACAGGGGCCCGTCGGACCTTCGCGGGATCCGACTCCGTCCGCCGCGCTCGCGGCTATCGGGAGTCGTCCGCTTCCCACCGCTTACCCGTCGGTCAGGGCCATCCGCGTTGAATGAGCGTCTCACAACACCCCATCGCGCTCCGCCTTGAGCAGCAGGTGGGCGGCGCGACGAAGCTGCTCGCGACCGTCATGGCGCTGCCGCTCATCGACGGCATCTTCCCCGCGCTCGTCGTCGCCGGCGTCCTCGCGACGCCGACCGGCGTGGTCGAGACCGGGATCCTCATCTTCGGCGGCTCCGCCACGATGGCGGTCATCCTCGCGGAGATGGACGGCACCCGAAAGGAGATGATGGCCTCCGTGTTGCTCATCGGGGCGGTGATCATCCCGGTGGCGGCCGTCGAGGCCGCGCTCGCGCCGACGCTTGAGGGCTTTTTGAACCTCGAGATCTTCGAGCGGTTCGCCGGGCTCGTCATCCTCGCCATCGCCGCGAAGACGGCGAGTTCGGAGATCGGCAAGTACCTCCCGAGCCCCGCGGTCATCATCGGGTTGGGCCTCGTCGCGAGCTTCGATCCCTCGGGCCTCTCCTTACAGACCTCGACGGAGTACGTGTTGCCGGGCACGGCCGCCGCCGGTATCGGCGTCGGCTTCGCGCTCTCCGTGGCGGCGTTCTCCCCGCAGCTGAAGGGCCGCGTCGACATCGACCGCTTCCGGTTCGGCTCGGCGGTCGCACTCGGCGTGCTCGCGCTCCCGATCCTGTTGCGGCCCATCGGGGTCATGCAGACGGAAGCGCCCATCGCGCTCGCCGTCCTTGGCGTGACCGCGCTGTTCGCCTACGACCCCGACGCCCCGGGGATGGACGTCTCCGGTGGCGCGGACGGCACCGATGACGGTGGCGACGATGACGACGACGTCGCCGGCGGCATGGCAGTCAGCGCCTCCCCGGAGGTCGGCGGTCACGATTCGGACGTCGCAGACGGGGACCTCGTTTCCGGCGGCAAACCCGCGAACGTTTCGCCCGGGTCCACCACGGCACCCCCCGACGGAGCCGCCGCGGCCGGCGACGGTGGGGCCGTCGAGGGGGATGGCAGTCCGTCCGCTGAGCCGGACGAGGACGGGGGTGCCGGCGGTGGCAACGACGATGACGACGATGACGACGATCGGCGGGACCCCTTCGACGACGGCGATTCGCGTGCGCCCTGGTTGTGATCGGCGCGCCCGTGGAGCCGTATCGCTTTAGGTGCTCTCGCCCCTGCACCAAGTATGTCAAATCGCGTCGTGCAGGGACGGATGGTGACGCCGGGAAAGCTCGCGGAGATGGTCGAGGGGTCGTCGGTCCTCGAAGCCGAGGACATCACCGACGCGGATCGTCCGTGTCCGGAGTGTGACGGCGACGTCATCGCGGTCGGCTACATGCCGAGTGTGACCGAGTTCGTGACGGGGTACAAATGCCAGGAGTGCGATTGGAGCGACGACGACCGGGACTGATCGCCCGGGTGAGCCCTGAGCGTGCCGGTTCGTCGGGGCGCTCACGTCCCCCGATCGCCCCGGATCGAAACCCCTTTAATCGTGTTCGCTCAACTTTCGAGCGCAGACAGCGGGGCTGTGGCCAAGCCAGGCATGGCGACTGACTCCAGAGGCCACGCCCGGGACGACACTCCAGACTGATATACCGAGCGGGCGACTGATCATCGCTCGTGTTGACGACCCTCTGGAGTTCCGAGGCGTACCGGAGATATCAGTCGATCGGGGGTTCAAATCCCTCCGGCCCCATTCTCTCGCCGTTCTCACCGGACCGAATCACCGCAGAGTG
>CAZIFX010000085.1:0-8213 GCA_964538415.1 uncultured Halobellus sp. | reverse complement strand
CTGCGTCGCGTACTACCCGGCCGACGTCGAACACGCCGTGGAGGTCTTTGCGGACATCGACGCCTACGTCTACGTCTCTTCCGGCGGGGCGTACGGCCGGGAGGTGGTCCCGAAACGCGAGGGTGAAACGCCCCTCAAACCGTGTACGCCCGAGCAGGCGACTGACGACTCGGATGCGACGTACGGCAATCGGAAGGCTGAGGGTGACCGGATCGTCTTCGCGGCGGCCGCGGAGGGCGTGAAAGCGATGTCGGTCCGCCCGTGTATCGTCTACGGCCCGCACGATTACACGGAGCGACTCGACTACTGGATCGACAGGGTGTGCTCGTACGACCGGGTCGTCGTCCCCGGTGACGGCGACAACGTCTGGCATCGCGCGTACGTCGAGGACGTCGCCAGGGCGCTTCGGATCGTTGCCGAGCGCGGGGAGCCGGGGGAGGCGTACAACGTCGGCGACCGGCGGGCGCTCACGCTGGAGGAGACGATCGGGACGATCGCCGCAGCCGCGGACGCGGAGATCGAAGTCGTGCCGGCGGGCGCCGACGCGCTCGCGGCGGGCGACCTGAGCCCCGACGACTTCGTGCTGTTTCGGGAGTATCCACACCTGCTCTCGACGGCCAAGCTGGCGGGGCTCGGCTGGGAGTCGACGCCGATCGCGGAGGCGATGGCGCGGACCGTCGCCGACCATCGTGACGCCGACCGCGACGGGGGCGAGTGGGATCCCGGTCGTGAAAAGGAAGAGCGGGTGTTGGGCGTGAAATCGACGCTGTCGGATTCCTCCCACGGCTAAATCCGTGGGTTCCTCCTTGTATTCGTGTGATCAGTAGGCCGCGTCCCAACGGGCGGGCTTTCGGCGGTTTTCACACTCGAGACACTCGACGGCGTCCATCGTGTCGACGGCGACGTTCGTGCTCTCACAGGCACCACAGAGGTAGCCGTACCGTTGGTCGCGCTCCTCGTCGGAGTAGACCGCATAAAACGGTGCGACCGACCCGCGGTCGCTCTCGCCGAACGCGACGTGTACCGTCTCGCCGTCGTCGGTTTCATGTCGTGCCGCCGTCGCCTCGTCGACCTCCTCGTCGACGAGTAGCTTTCGGTAGATCATCTCCTGGAAGGTCCGATCGCCGACGTCGACCTCCCGCTCGCCGGTCCGTTCGTAGCCCTCCCGCTCGTAGAACACCGCGCCGGCCTCGTTCTCCGCGAGGACGCTTCCCTCGATGGCATCGACCGCCGCCTCCCGCAACTCGCCTTCGATCCGGGAGAGCAGTTCGGAGCCGACTCCCCGTCCGCGGTGGTCGGGGTGGACGTGGATCCAGTCGATCTCGCCGACGCGCTCGCGGCGATCGACCACGTAGCTCTCGGTGAACGCGACGACGACGTCGTCCTCGACGGCGACGAGAAACCGCGTCGAGGCGTCGTCGAGTTCCTCGGCGAGATCGGCGGCATCGTACCAGCGCTCGACGGCAGTTTCGAGGATCCCCTCGTCTACGGCGTGCCCGTACGAGGCCATGAGGGACGCACGCGCAACCCCTCGGATCGATTCGACGTCCGCTTCGGTCGCATCGCGAAGCTCCATGTCGAATACGTTCGCCGCGACGACTATAGTTCCTCGGCACTCGGTCGCCGTTCTACGACGACTACGGTTCCCCGGCACTCGGTCGCCGTCAACGTCGGATGAACGCCGAAACGCGGGGCGGAAGATCGAAAAGCGGGACGGATAACGCGGTGCCGGACGGGAGCGAAGCCGGCCGGGTCGATTGCAGGATGAAGCCGGCCGGGTCGACTGCATCATGAAGCCGGCCGGGTCGATTACACGAGAACGAGCAGAAAGCCCACGACTTCAGTCGTGGGAGAAGTCACGTGATGGAGTAGGTCGCAGCCGCCATGAGGAGCATGGCGAGCGCGAGCGCCAGCAGCATCAGGTAGGTCAACGACCTGTTCTCCCAACGGAGGTGCTGGTAGTAGCCGACGATGAGCACTGACTTGATCACTGCTGAGACCATCGTCCCCGCGAAGGCCTGCTGGTACGTGAAGAACTGGTCGAACTCGAAGAAGATGAACTTCGAGAGCGCCAAGAGGACGAGCGCCACGTAGATGGCCGTGTACAGTTTCACCGAGTCTGACGCCATTATTGGATTCAAGGTCGGGTCGCGTGCTTAAAGAATTATCCATCCGGACGAACCGCGACGGGCCCCAACGACGTCGGACTACTGGTGCTCCGTGGGCTCACGGCCGCCCCGCCGATCACGACGAGTCGCGACGGGACTGGGGCCCCTCGTCCGCGCCCCACCGTTTATAAAGGTAGTAGGCGACGACGAACCCCGAGGACCAGAACGCGATGCCGATGAAGGCGTACCAGAGCCCGTAGAGCAACTGTCCGGTGGGAAACGCGCTCATTACCCACGTTCGGCGCGTCGAACGTATAAACGCTCCGAGCGAGCCGCCTACGCGACGACCAGTCCCCAGAGGTCCGAAACGAGGAAGAAGAACGCGTAGTAGCCGGCATAAAAGACGACGAGCGCCGAGGCGACGATGGCGCTTTTCGGTGCCTCGATCGTCATGTCGTTGCGGGCCTCGACGTTTCGTGCCTCGAACTCGAAGAGGTCGGCGATCAGCATGGTAACGACGAGCACGGACAGGATGACGCCGCCGGTCGGTGCGTCAAGCGCGAACAGGAAGCTCAACAGGATGAGGCCGATGTTCGTGAACGCGTGGGGCGTGTACTGTTCGACGCTGTCTCCGTCCTTGCCCTGTTCGACGTGTCGACGATGCGCCAAGTGCCGCGTCGCGAGGTTCGCCACCGCCATCACGAGGATCGCGAACGGCAGCATCGGCCCGACGACCGTCAGCCAGCCGAGGGGGACGAGGAACTGCAGTGGGTCCATACCGGTCACTCCGTGCACGACTCATTAGAGTTTTTCCAATCGGCCGCGCCGTCACCCTCCCCTTCGGCCGGCATCGAGATCAGGTCGAACCGATCCTCGACGGCGACCGCGATCGGCTCGTGTGGCGGAACGGTTCCACACACCGTGCCGTCGACGGTCAGCTCGATGGGCTCCTCGTCGCGTTCGATCGACAGCGTGACCCGCTCGGCGGCGACCCAGCGGTCGCAGTGGATCCGAAAGGGCGCGATCGGCGTGATCGACAGCCCGGATCCGGGCTCCAAAGCGGGTGCGCCGGCGGCATCCGCGTAGCCGCCGCTACCGAGCGGCGTCGCGACGACGACGCCGTCGCTCCGAAAGGACTCGGAGCGGCCACTCGGGAACGAGACGGCGTATTCGGAGATCCGGGCAGTCTCGCGCGGCAGCAGGGTCACGTCGAGCGCGGAGCGGTGCCGCGTCGATCGATCCCTTCCGATCGTGACCGAACACAGCGGGTGTACGGTTCGTCGCCAGCGGCCCGCGACGAGCGCGCGGATCGCGTCGCCCGCGTGCGGCCGGTCGACGCCGAGGCGGCCGACGCCGACCGGAAGGATCGGCGCGGAGACCTCGGCAGTGGCGGCCGCGGAGACGGCGCGTTCCCCCATGGCGACGATCGCGTCGGCATGCCGGAGCGACGAGACGCGAGCGTCGGTCTCCTCGACGGCCGTCACGAGGTCGGCGTCGGTCCGAGCGTCCTCGTCGTTTCGCGAGTCCTCGGTTCGCACGTCGCCGCTCCGCGCGTTGACGTCTCGGGGATACACGTCGACGTCGCCGGCCGTCGCCTCGGCGGCCCTCTCGCCGCCCGGTCCGAGAACGGCGACGCGGCGTACCGGCTCGGTCATACGCCGACCTGCGCGTGGAATCGAGGAAAAACCCTCGGTTCCCCGCCGGCCGTCCCGAGGATCGATGTGACGACGTCGGCAGACGACACCAAGACACGCCGTCGGCAGACGACACCAAGACACGCCGTCGGCCGGCGACTTCGGGGGTGCAGGTCAGTAGGTGAATCCGTAGAGGTGGTTCAACATGACGTAGGTGACCACGCCGAGCACGAGCGAGAGCAGCCACGACCCGGCGGCGATCCGGCCGATCGTGGCGTGTGGCGTCTCCGTCCGAAGCTCGCGTTCCGAGTGGGTGAGCCCCAAAAGCAGCGCGTAGAGGACGACAGGCACGGCGAGGATCGACAGGACGATGTGGATCGCGAGCATGGCGAGATAGACGATCCCGACCAGCTCCGGTCCGTCGAAGTATTTCGTCCCGCCGCCGGCGACGCGCGGCACGTAGATCCCGAGGAACAACAGGATCAGCGCGAACGACGTCACCATCGCGGCGGCGTGTTTCCGCACCTCGCCCTTGCGGATCCAGTACCAGCCGAGCGAGAGCGTGAGGATCGTAAGCGAGTTGACCGCGGCGATCGAGTGGGTCATGACGTCGACCGTCGACCGCGAGAGCTCGGGAAACAGGGCCTGAAAGCCGGGGACGAGGAACGCACCGAGCACCGCGCCGTACCCGACGACGGTGAGGAGGACGACGGTCGTCGCGGGGCGGCGCTTGACGCGCTCTCGAACGCTGGCTGCGGACATACTTCGGGTTGTCACGGAACGGTTATTGAACTTTCGAGGTCGCGGTCACCGCTCGATGACGCCCGTCGTCGACGCGACCTCGATCGCCGCCTCCTCGCTGATCCCGCCCTGGAGGATGGTGTACCGGTCGCGGATCCGGTGGGCACCGGTGAACGCCTCGATCAGCTCCTCGTCCGTGATCTCGAGCTCCTCCGCCGTCGTCGGCGCGTCGAGGGAGGCGAGGGCGTCGCGGATCGCGCGCCACTGGCCCTCCTCGCCGCCGTGGAGGTATTCCGTCATGATGGAGGCGACGCCGACCTGGTGGCCGTGCAGGGCCTTTCCGGGCGCGATGCGGTCGAGCTGGTGGGAGATGAGGTGTTCGGCACCCGAGGCGGGTCGCGACGAGCCGGCGATGGACATCGCGACGCCCGAGGAGACGAGCGCCTTCACGACGACCCACGAGGACTCCTCCAGCCCGGGCCTGATCATGTCGGCGCTCTGGACGAGCAGCTCGGCGGTCATCTCCGAGAGCGCCCCCGCGTACTCGCTGTACTCGACGTTGCGGAGCCGTTGTGCGAGCCGCCAGTCCTTCACCGCCGTGTAGTTGGAGATGATGTCGGCACAGCCCGCCGTCGTGAGCCGCCAGGGCGCGTTCGCGAGCAGCTCCGTGTCCGCGACGACCGCGAGCGGGGGGTCCGCGGCGACCGAGTGGCGCGTATCGCCCTCCGGGATCGACGAGCGACCGGAGACGATGCCGTCGTGGGACGCCACGGTGGGCACGGAGACGAAGCCGACGTCGATGTGGTCTGCGGCCATCTTCGCGGTGTCGATGGGCTTGCCGCCGCCGAGGGCGATCAGGTAGCCCGGAGCGACCGCCTCGGCCGTGTCGATCAGCTTCTCGACCGCGTCGAAGGAGGCCGACTCGACCACCGCGGTCGCGGGGTCATCGAACTGTGCGCGCACTCGATCGCCGGCGATCCGGTTCGGCGTCGGGCTGGTGACGACGAGCGGACGCCCCGAGAGGTAGAGGTCGGCGACCGCGTCGCCGAGGCCGTCGACGACGCCATGGCCCACGAGAACGCTGCGTGGAAGCTTGATCCACTTCGACTTCTCGAACATACGGACCGGTCACGCGCCGGATAAAAAGCCGTTGCCCATCCCACGTCGTTCACACCCACGACACTCATGTTCGCCACTCACGCGAGCACGGTCGTGACGGCATCGAGCAGAAAGAAGACGCCGAAGCCGGCGAGAACCAGCGCCGATCCGACGGCGACGACCGGTGCGAAGGTCTCCATGCGGCGTTCGGCGGCGACGAGAACGGCGGGGAACGCGAGCACCCAGCCGAAGATGCCGGCGAAGAAACCGCCGAGAATCTCCGGGGAGCCCGTCGTGACGACGAGCGTGCCGGCGAGCGTCTCGCCGACGACCGGCAGCGGGGCGAGCACGTCGAGTCGGCCGGGACGGAGCAGTCCGACGCCGACGGTGAGCCAGAAGAGCACCTGAAACGGATTCGTCAACGCCAACGCGAGCGCCTTCCGGAACCCCTTCCCGCCCTCGATCCGCGGCTCGTCGCCGGCAGTCGGCCGAAACGAGGCACGGGCGCCCCTGGCCGCGCCGATCGCGAAATAACACATCAGGAGGCCGCCGGCGCCGATCATCGCGGTTTGGAGTCGAGGGGAGGATTCGACCACGGCGGCGAGACCCACGTACGCGAGCGCGAAAAAGAGCACGTCAGCGGTCGCGGCACCGAGCCCGGCACGGGCGCCCGCCGGCCACCCGCGGAGCACCGACTCCTCGGCGATGACGGCGTTCATCGGCCCGGGCGGCGCCGCGAGCGCCAGTCCGAAGACCGCCCCCATGAGGAAGGTGACGACGAGTTCGGTGAGTGCCACGTCGGTCGTCAGGAGCGGTATCGTGAAAAAACCGGCCGCACCGAGCGACGTGTTTCCACGTTACATGCCGTCCGGCTCGACGGCGTTGCCCTCGGCGCCCTCGGACACCTCCTCGACACGGATCGATCCGGCGATCTCGGCCGGCAGTCCCTGTTCGCCGGCGGGGGTTCGAACCGTGATCAGCCCGAAGGGGGCCACGTCGACGACCTCGATCTCGGTGCCGGGCGTGATCCCCGCCTCGGCGAGGTACTCGAGTTCCTCCTCGTCGCGGTCGGAGACCCGGGTGACGACGAGCCGGTCGCCCTCGACGTGATCGGAGAGGCGGGGACCGCTTCCCTCCTCGATCGGCTCCAGGTCGGCGCTCGGGATCGGGTCGCCGTGCGGGTCGAACTCGGGATCGCCGAGCGCCTCCGCCACGCGGCGTTCGAACTCCTCGGAGATGTGGTGTTCGAGGGCGTCGGCCTCGTCGTGGACCTCGCTCCAGTCGTAGTCGAGCTGTTCGGCGAGGAACGCCTCCAACAGCCGGTGGTGGCGGACGATCTCCAACGCGACCGCCTCGCCCTCGGCGGTCAGCTCCACCCCTTTATACGGCTCGCGGTCGACGAGCCCGCGGTCGGCCAGCTTCCCCAGCATGTCGGTCACCGACGGCGCGGACTTGCCGAGATACTCCGCGATCGCGGACGTCGAGACGGGGGGACCCTCCTCCGACTGGAGGACGTAGATGGCCTTCACGTAGTCCTCCATGACGTCGCTGAGCATTTATAAACGATCGTGGTCGTGGGCCCAAATACTTACCGGGAGTCGTCACCCGTGGGCCGGAAGCCGTCGTCCGCGGAAGGAAAGCGTCGCGTTCGCGGGCGAACGGGTGGTCGTCCGCGTGAGGAAGACCGTCACCCCGTTCCGTCACGCGTCCTGCAGCTCCGCCTCCCGGAGCGCCTCGTTGAGGTCGGCGCGGACGCGCTCGCCGGTCTCGCGGTCCATCGCGGTGGTGACGATCCGGTTCTCCTGGACGCTGGAGCCGTCCCGAAGGAGCAGCCGGACGTTACCGTTGGTTCCCGCCCGCGTCGCCTTCGCGCGGAGGCCGGTGCGCGATCCGGTGCCGCCCGCGTCGATGGGGCCGGGGACGATCTTCTTGACGTGTGGGTGCGCGGCGACGGTCCCGATCGCCTTCCGGCCCTTGCGGCCGCCGATGAGCGTCGAGTGTGACCCGCCGATCTTCTCGCGTGGCGGGGTCTCGACGACCTCCAGCGCGCGGTCGCCGCGGCGGTCGAGCACCCAGCCGACCACGTCGCCGTCACCGTCGGTGCCGTCGTCGGGAACCCGATAGAACTCGTGGTGGATCTGCGCGCGCGTCTCCCGCAGCGGCTCTCGCTCGCCGGCCGCGTAGACCGTCTCGGGACGCTTGCGGCGGATCTCGTCGGCGACGCGCCCGGCGAAGTTCCGAAGCTGGACCTCGGAGAGCTGCTCCGCGTGCTCGGGGCGGGTCGTCACCGTCGTCCGCCCGACGATCTCGTCCTCGTCGAGGATCGCCAGCTCGGCACGGTCGCGCTTGAACTCGACAACGACGGCGTCCGCGTTGGCGGTGTTGCAGGTCAGACAGTAGTCCCCGGGCTTCGTGAGGGGGGTCCCACACCGCCGACAGTTCATATCGTTTGGAGGTGCGTCCCGCCTATAAGAGCGTCCGTTCGGGATCGCCTCGCAACGTGCTTTCCCGTAAGTACGCTGCGGCCCCTGCTCCCCACAAGTACGCCGACCACACCCGACCACGATCTACCGTAGGCACGCCGCCACGACCCGTAACGCGGCCTCGCCGCGAACCTCGTTGGCCAACAGCG
>CAZIFX010000084.1:0-8253 GCA_964538415.1 uncultured Halobellus sp. | reverse complement strand
CTCGTCCGCACACCAGAAATCTACGATTTCTGGGGACGGCTGAAGCCGCAGGTATGCTCCTTGTGGTTTATAATGGTGGCCTCGGCACTCATAGGGCTCGTCATCACCGGTGCCGAGGCGGCTCGGAGCGGTGTATCGTCATCGGCCGGCGGACGCTACGGCCGGCACCGATAAAAAGCGTCGGCCGCCCCGATCGGATGGGGTGTAGCGCCCGATGTCGCGCGTACCTTTTAAAAACTCGCCGCCGTTAGGGGGAGACATGGCCAAATATTCGACGGGGTCCGGTGGCGGCGGCGGCGACGGCGGCGCCTGCGAGCTCTGCGGACGCGAATCGTCGAACCTCCAGCGGGCGAACGTCGCGGGAGCGCAGCTGCTCGTCTGCTCGAACTGCCGCCCGCACGACGACGCACGCAAGGGGCGCGGCGGGAGCGGCAGCCGTGGCGGAGGCGGTTCCGGCGGCGGGTCCCCGGGTGGATCCTCGGGCGGCCCCTCCGGCGGCGGAGCAGCCAACCGGAAGAAGGAGGTCGCCCGCAAGCAGGCGAAGGTGTACGACGCCGCCACGGGCGATTCCACCCGCTGGGAGAAGGAGGGAACCGACTACGAGAAGGACCGGCTCCCGTACCTCGTCTCCGGCTACGACGACCGCGCGGTCGAGGCGCGCCGGGAGGCGGGGCTCACCGTCGAGGAGCTGGCGGTGGAACTTGAGGTGGACGAGGACGACCTGCTCGCGGTCGAGCAGGGTCGAGCCGCTCGAGCCGGGGTCGGCGGCTCCGTCGTCCGCGCCATCGAGGACCGGCTCGACGTCGAACTCGTCGACGAATAGCGAGACCGTCGAGGCGCGAGTCGCGTCACCGCTCCTCGACGTGTCGAACCTCGACGGCGACGCCGCGCGTCGAGGCGGTCATCTCCGGGCCGCTCATCTGGGCGCGGCCGACGGCAAACGCCTTCGGCCCCTCGACGGCAACCTCGTCGCCGACCCGGATCGTCGCGTCGGCGTCGAGGATCCCCGGCGCGAGCACCGACCCGCGGGGGACGAAGCCGTCGATGGCGACCCGCTTCGTCGGCGCGTCGCTTTCGACCCAGCGGCGCGCGCCGGCTAGCGTAAAGGATAGGGTCCCGTACTGTGGCACCATCGTCGCGAGCTGTTCGCCCGGCTCGCCGTCGCGGCCGCCCGTCGCGTCGTCGCTCCGCACCTGCAGCTTCGGGTATCGTCCCGTCGTCCGGATCGTATCGAATAGCTCGTCGCCCGCACCGTCGCCGATCAGGTAGTCGGCGATGGCTCGGACGGTGTTGTGCTCGCGTTCCCGCTTGCTGTAGGCAGGCTCACCCTCCAGCGCGGCGTTCAACTCGCCGAGCGACTCGTCGGTCGTCGGGTGGTCGACGCAGGTGTACTCGAAGGGAACGTCGATCGCGGGATCCGCCTCGACGCGCTCGCAGATCTCGCGGTAGCCGTCCTCGGGGACGTGTGCGATGACGCGCGAGTAGCCGTCGTTGCGCGTCAGGTATCGACGCAACACCTCGGTGACGAAGCCGATCTCCTCCTCGGACCAGTCGCCCGTGACGACGGCATCGTAGTGTTGGGCCGGGTAGGTCGTCTCCAGCTCCTGGGGAACGACGCCGATGGGGGACGTCATCGAGACGGTGTGGCCGCGCCACTTGATCGCGTCGTGGAACTGTCGGTGGCTCTGGGAATCGCTGTAGGGCTTCGTCGCCGAGCAGGGAACCAACACGAGCGGCTGCTCGGAAAAGCGGTTCCGGTACCGGGTCGTCACGCGGTCGGCGAACCGCTTGATCTCGACGCGGTCGAGCGTCTCCGCGCTCGCGGCGGTGATCTCCGCGTCGCGCAGGATCGGCGTCCGCTCCTCGAGGTAGCCCCACTGGTCGTCGAACTCCCGCAACGTGGCGGTGAGCCACCCCTCGTGGCGGGCCTGTCCCTCGAGGTAGTCGCGGAGACGGCCCGCGCGGATCCGCTCGCGGACGCGACGAAGCTCGGCTTTGAGAGCGTTCACGTTGTGCTCGGCGCAGTCGGCCCGCGTGAACTCGGACCGCGACGTCGCGCAGGCGGGACATGCACACGGCAGCTCGGCGAGGTCCTCGAGGAAGTGTGCGGCGTCGGCGGTGAGATATCGCCCCTCCAGTCCCTTCACACGGGCGAGCGTGCCGTCGACGAGGTCGACGCCGGCCGACGCGAGCGTCGCGACGTTTCGCGGCGTGGCGACGCCCGAGAGGAACAGCGCCGCGTCCGCCGGCAGCGACTCCTTGGCCGCCACGATCGCGTCGCGGAACGCCTCGCCGTGGCCGATGAATCCCGCGGCGTCCGAAAGTAGGTAGGCGTCGGCACCGACGTCCTCGGCGCCCGGGACGTCGACGACCGCGACGGCGGGGAAGTCGACGTCGGGATGGTCGACGCGGAAGGACTCCCGGACCTCCTCGCGGGTGCCGGCGGGAAACGCGCGATGCGGGAGCACGGTGAGCGTCGCCTCGTCGCCGTCGGGTAACTCCCGATCGGCCGCCCAGAGGCTCCCGGCGTCCGCAACGACGGGATCCGCGAGCGACGGCGTCGTCACGGGATCGGAGAGGCGAAGCTCGCCGAGCCGCGCCGCGCCGTCGCGCTCGTGGACCTCGAAGTACTCGGTCATATGCCCACTCACCCGGGGACGGTCAATTCTCTTGTGTTCCGCGGGCGCCATCGAGCGATGCGAACGGTCGGCGGTGGCGGTGGCCGCGGAAGCGTGGTGTCAGGGTTCTCGTCGTCGTCCTCGACGTCGGGTGGAGTCGTCCTCGACGGTGGTTTTACCACGATTCCCGTCCTTCGTTCCGCATGAAACTCACGGGGCCGTGGGATCGGGATCGCGTCGACGAGTTCCTCGAGGAGGCGCGAATCCCCGTCCGGGTGGGTTGTCGGACGCCGGCCGACGACCCGTGGATCGTCTCGCTGTGGTTCGCGTGGGACGGCGCCGTTCACTGTGCGACCGGCGCGCACGCCGACATCGTCGATTTCCTCGAACACGACGCGCGGGTCTCCTTCGACGTCTCCACGAACGACCCGCCGTATCGGGGCGTTCGTGGGCGCGGAACCGCGACGATCTCACCGGACGAGGAGAAGACCCAGCTCCGCGCGCTGTTCGAGAAGTACCTCGACGGGACCGACAACGGACTCGGTCGACGGCTGCTGCGGCCCGAGCGGGAGGAGGTTCACGTCCGGATCGATCCCGACCGGATCCACACGTGGGACTTCACCGGCCGGATGCCGGCGTCGTCGAGGACGAAGTAACTCGGTCAGCCGAAGGACAGCGGATCCGCGTCGCGCCACCGCGGCTCGAACTGTTCTTTCACGTTCGCCGCGAACTCCGCGTCCTTGAGGTCGATCATCGCGAACGGCTCGTCGTCGGACAGCGGGTGTGGCACCTCGATGCAGACCTCGATGCCGTCGAAGACGTTGAACGTCCCCGTCACGCCCGGTGCCGTTCGAACCTGGAAGCCGTCGTTCCTGGCCAGCTCCGCGGTGTAGCGCCGTCCGACGCTCCGTGGCAGCTCGTCAACCGCCTCCGGGGATAACAGCACGCGGATCTCCACGCCGCGGTCGAGTGCGGCCTCCAGCTCCGCAGTTACCTGATCGCCGACGGTCCCGAGGTCGAACCCGGTCGCCGGGGCGCCGGCGACGACGATCATGCGGCGGTCGGCGGCGGCGATCCGCTCGAGCAGCAGGTCGGTCGTTTCCTTCGCGCCGACCGCGGCGGTCCAGAAACCGCTCTCGACCGGATCGGCGGACTCGAGCTCCGTCGAGAGCTCCTCGACGACCGTTTCGTACTGGTTCGCCTGCGTCTCGAGTTCACGTTTCTTCTCCGCCAACAGCCTGTCGAGGGCGGCGTCGGGCTCGACGGCGACGTACTTCTTCGGCCGGCTCGCCGCCTGGCTCCGCACGAGGTTGTGGCCCTCCAAGCTGTTGAGCACGTCGTAAATGCGCCCCATCGGCACTTCGCTCGCCCGCGACAGGTCCTTCGCGGTCGTCGGTCCGGTTCGCAACAGCGCCCGATAGGCGCGGGTTTCGTACTCGGAGAGCCCGAGATCACGTAGGGAGGCCATGTCTCAGGGTGGATCCCGGAGGGGAAAAACGCACCGCCGGTTTATCCGACTCGCCTTGCCGGTTCGTCAGCGACCGGCGATCGGCCGTCGGTCCGGCGGAGCCGTCGATCACGATCGAGGACGCAGAGCGGGGGGAGTAGATCCGTTGAGCGGCTGAGCCGAGCCCGGCCCGTGGTTGCCGCGACGGTTCTCCGTCGTCATTCGACCGTTTCCGCGACACGAGTCATCAACTCGTCGGGCGTTGTTGCGGGCGCCGAGGTGACGTCGCCGGCGTCGACCACGGCCTCGCCCGCATCGACCGTGACGGAGGGCGGCGCGTCCTCGCGGTGTGCGTTCGGGACGACGACCTTCTCGTGGTCGGCCACCCGCCAGGCGGCACGATGGAGGTCGGATCCCGGAGCGGTGCCGACGGCGACGACCGTCGTCCCGCGAAGCAGCCGGCCGACGAGGCTCCCGTAGTCCGCGACCTGCACGCCGAGACGGTCCGTGGCGCCCGCAAACGACTCGGCGGTCTCGCGTGCGACGGCTCGATAGCGCTCCTCGCCGGTCAGCGCCGCCAGATCACACAGCGCGGTTGCCATCTCCACGTTGGCGTCGAGCGGCCGGAACGGGCGGTCGAGCAGTCCCGCGCCCGCCCGCGGACCGTCGACGAACGAGCCGTCCACGTGGAGCTGCTCCACGGCGCGGTCGGCGACCGCGCGTGCGACGTCGACGCCATCGCCGACTACGCCCGCCGCACGCGTGAACGCGGCGACGACGCGGGCGCAGTCCTCCAGCAGGTCGGTCTCGCCGACGTCGTCGCCGGCGCGGTAGCGCGTGACGACGCCCGTCTCCACGTCGATCAGGTCGCGTTCGAGGCCGTCGAGGATCCGCCCGGCGTAGTCGCGTGCGCGGTCGTCGTCGGTGTAGGCCGCGACCGTGAGCAGGGCGTCCGCCGCAAGGGCGTTGCCGCCCGCGAAGACCGTGAGGTCCCGCCGCGGAGGATCGAGCTCCTCGCGATCGTCGGCCGGGGAGGCGTAATACGCGCGTCCGAGCCCCGGCCCGATGCTGCCGCCGACGCCGTAGCCGGTCCAGAGGTCGTCGGTGAGGAAACCGACCGCGTCCATGGCCGGTTCGTGGTAGGCCGCCTCGCCCGTGTAGAGGTAGGCGTTGGCGAACGCGCGCGTCACGGCCGCGTTCGTGTCGATCGGCTTCTCGTAGGCGACGTCGCCCCAGTCGCGGGTGCCCGCGAACCGGAAGAAGCCGCCGGCGACGTCGTCGGCGAGGTGGTCGCGGACGGCGTCGAGCGTCCGGAGCGCCCGGTCCCGGTCGCGTTTGAGCGCGAACTCGACGGTTCGGGGCAGCGGAAACTTCGCGTCGCTTCCCCAGCCCGCGTGCTCCGCGTCGTATTTGGCCTCCAGCTGTCCCGCGAGATGGCCCTCGATCGTCTCGCTCAGCTCGCCACGGGGCGGGAGGTCGGCGTCGAGCGCGCGCGGCACGCGTCCCGCGTCACGGCCCTTCTCCGCCCACATCCCGCGGACGGACTCGAGCACCTGTCGCATGCCGTCGCCGCCGAGGTAGCCCGCACCCGTGAGCAGCTCGCCGTCGGGCGTCAGGAAGGCCGTCGTCGGGAAGCCACCCATGTTGTAGCGCTCGCGGACCCGCGGGTTCCGGTCAACGTCGACGCGGACGGGGACGAATCCCTCGTTGACGTTGGCCGCGATCCGCGGCTCGGCGTAGGTCGTCGCGTCCATCTCGTGACAGCCCTCACACCACGTCGCCGACAGCGAGAGCAACACCGGCCGGCTCAAGTCGTCCGCCTCGGCGAACGCCTCCGGCCCCCACTCGCGCCACTCGACGTACGTCCCATCGGTCATGTTCCCCCTGCGGCTCCCCCGCGGGTAAGCGCTTCGAGACCGTCACGCAAACGCGCGTTTGTCCCTACACGAAGCCCTTATGCTCGGGTGACGTAGGACCGCTCATGAGACGACTGACGCGACGGCGGACGATCGCGGGGCTCGGCGCGTCGGGCATGCTCGCGCTGGCGGCCTGTCTGGACGCCCCGGACGACGGGGAGGACGACGACCACGACGACGGGGATGACGACTACGACGACGGAGATGACGACCACGACGCCGATGACGACGACCCGCCGGAGCCGTCGCTCACGACGGAGGTCCACCACGTGGACGCGTGGTCGACGGGGATCGGCTGGAACCGCGAGGAACGACCCGGGATCTGTCTGCTCATCGACGATCCGATGGACGCCTCGTGGCTCCTCGAGGACGTCGACCGGGAGACCGAGACCTTCGTCGAGGAGACCGACTTCGACTCGTCGGTGCTCTTGTACGTCGAGTCGGTCGGTCCCGACGGCTGTCACGACCGCCTCGAGTTCGGCGAGTTCTCACGGGAGGACGGAGCCGTCACGGGCGAGGTGACCGTCGTCGATACGGGCGAGGATGACGAGGTCTGTACCACGGTGCTCACGTATCCGCGGGCGTTCGTCCGCGTGACGGCTGACCCGCTGCCGGATCGGGCACGGCTGACGCTGACGGACGGACGCGGCGAACGGGCGACCGTCGACTCCGCGGACGGCCTCATCGATCCCGCTTCGCTCGAGGGCCACGTTCGCCCGGAGTCGGACCCCGAGCCGCGGTCCGGCACCCTCGACTGTCCGGAGGGGGGCGTCGAGCGACACTATCGAGGCTACGACCCCGACGACGTCTCGTGGGGTTCGGGCGCCGCCATCGAGGGTCCCTCCGGGCTCGAGCTGCGCGTCGTGAATCCGGACGCGGAGCCGGCCGCGTCGCCCGACGAGGCGCTCCGACTCGAGCGGGGCGACGAGTTTCGCGTCGAGTTGACCAACGTCGCCGGCGCTCCCATCGGAACCGGCAATCACGGGAAGTACAACCTCGAGGCATACACCGAGGCCGGCTGGGAGGACGTCCGCGTCTTCGACGCCGACCGTCCGATCCCGTACACCGACGAACTCCTCCTTCACCGGCCGGGCGAGACGGTCGTCTGGGAGTTCGTCATGACCGAGGACGGGCTCGTCGAGGACGGGCCGCACGCGGATTCGCTCCGCGTGTGTCCGGATCTCGAACCCGGTCGCCACCGGTTCGTCTTCTGGGGTGCCGACGCCCTCGCCGTTGCCTTCGAGTACGTGGGGTAAGCCGTCGCCGCCTTCGAGTACGCGAGACGGCCGTCGCAGCCTTCGCGTCCGCGGTGGCCGGTCGGCTCGTCCGGTTCCCGTCGGGCACCCTTCGATCGAGGCGCATCGGCGACCCGTCCGTTCCCGCCGTCCTCCTTCCGGAGTGCCGATCGCTTCCCCATCTCGTCCGCCATCCGGCGGTTTCGCGTTTCTCTCCTCACTCGCGGTGAGCCGGGCCGGCCTCGCGATGCAGATACATATATAAAAGCACCGGCACGATGGTGAAGACCAGGGTCGCGATCCCCCAGACGATCGCGTATCGGCTCCCCCTTGCCCTCGCGTCCCTGTAGATCCAGACGGCGGCAGCGACGACGATCCCGTAGATGACGAGCGTGAGCGGGAGCGACCACGGTAGATCGATGCCGATGAGTGGCATGAATGCGGATTCGACCGGCCGGAGTTGAGCACTTCGATCTATGGGCGCTCCGCCGAATCCCCCGTGCCGACGCCGTCGTCCGTGAGGTCCGCACTCAGGACGAAGTCGGGCTCCCCGGAGACGGGAACCCGATTCAACGCGGTGTCGCTCACGTGTTCGACCGTCTCCGGGATCACCACGCGGGCGGCGTTCGCATCCACGCCGGCCGCATCCGCGGCGATCGACTCGTACAGCCTCCCGGCGGCGTCGGCGTCGCGCCACGCGGCGATGCCGTAGACCGCGACCCGGTCGGAACCGTCACCGGGCGGTTCGGAGACGTGGGCTCGGACCGCGAAGCCCGCGAACGCATCCCCGTCGTTCACGCCGGGTGGCGAGCCACGGACCGCGAGAAGGCGACCGTCGGCGGCGGCCTCCCGCAGTCGCTCGCGGGTGAGTTCCGAACACGCCCACGATTCGTCGTCGTCGAGCGCGAGCCCACGGAGGTGATCGCGAGCGTCGCCGTCGGTCCAGAACGCCCACGCCGCGTTCGGGTCGGGGTCGTCTATCGCCTCCGTCGGCCGGTCGGTTGCCTCCGTCGGCCGGTCGGTTGCCTCCGTCGGCC
>CAZIFX010000083.1:0-8520 GCA_964538415.1 uncultured Halobellus sp. | reverse complement strand
CGAAGACGCGGTAGGCGATCTGATACGAGTAGATGTCGCCGATGTCGAGCGGGTCAAGCGCGATCGGCGCGACCTGCTGGCTGTAGACGAGCCGCCCGCCCGAGCGGTCATCCCCGGCGTCGGAGTCGTCCGTCCCGCCCGCGGCGCCGTCGTCCTCGTCGACGAGCTCGCCCTCGTCGCTGCAGCCGGCTAGCGCGATGACCGACCCGGCGCCGGTCAGTTTCAGCAGTTCGCGTCTGGTGGATCGATCGCCAGTCATGAGGTGGTCGACGGGGCACAGCCTGAAATACGTTTCTTTCGCTACGATACCTACCCACGACGCGTCCGCGCGCCGCCGGGACGTCACGGAGGGCGATACCACGGAATGTGAAACGACGGTCGAATGTGAAACGACGGTCGTCCGGAAGCAATCACGCGTTCGACATGTCGACGCCGCCACGGAATCCGGTGATTGCGTCGATACCGACCCGTCCGCACGTCGGGATCAGGCGTCGGTCGGCGACGGTAGCCGGAGATCGGCGAACTCGTCGAGGTCGCCGACGCCCGTCACGAGCGAGACCTCCTCGGTGACCGGGACGCCCACACAGGAGAGCCGGGCGTTCGACCCGCGGATCTGTTCGTCGGAGAGGACGGACTGGCTCGGCATCGCCACGTCGCCGTCGACGACGATCATCGCGCAGTTCGAGCAGGCGCCGCCGCGGCACGCGTACGGCCAGTCCCGGCCGCCGCGCTCGGCGGCCTCGAGGATCGACTCGCCGGGCTCGACGAGAAACCGGCCGAATTCGGGGAGGCTCAGATCCGACTCCGCGGCCCGCTCGAAGAGGCTCGGATCGTCGAGCGACCAGCCCCGCTCCCGGATCGCGTCGTACGACAGGTGATACACCGTCGAGGGGTCGTTCGTGACGAGGGGGCCGGTCCCGCCCTCGGCGTAGCGGGAGATGATGTCGGCCGCCTCCTCGACGGGCCGGTCGGCGAGGGAGTCGAACCAGTCACGGACGGTCGCCGGCGACAGGTTCGACGCGTCCGCGATCCCCTCGACGTCGACCCCCTCGCGCTCCGCGATCGCCGAGACGAGACGGGAGGAGTCGACGGCGTCGAGGTCCGCACGCACCGCCTCCGGCGACCGGCCGTGCCACGCGGCGATCTCCTCCACGCCGATCCCACGGTCGACGGCGATGGCGGCGGTCAGTGCCGTCGCGGTCTCCTTGCGTTCGGCCGCGTCGAGCCACTCGCGAAGCCGATCGGCGGTGACGTGTTCGAGACGGGACATGGGTGTGGATCGAAACGTCGCGTCAAAGGACGTCATCCCTACCTCGTTAGGACCGCCGCGACCCGTTCCGGATCGGTCACCCTTCAGCTTCCGGCCGATCCGTCGGAATGCGTCGGTTCGGCGGGGACGAAAACGGGAGTAAAGAGTTTTGCCGCCGGCGTGACGACCGACGTGGTATGAGCAGCCACGAGTACGACGTCGTCGTCGCCGGCGCGGGAACCGCCGGGTGTTACGCCGCCGCGACGATCGCCCGCGAGGGGCTGGACGTCGTCGTCGTCGAGCGGAAGGACGCCGAGGAGGCCGGCCACATCGCCTGCGGTGACGCATTAAAGGGCGCGGACGCCTTTCCGGAGGCGATCCCGAAGTCGCGACTGGAGCCGGCGTTCACCAACACCGGCGTCGACCACGGCCGCTTCGAGATCCCCCAGGAGGACACGGTCCTCGAGATCCCGGTTCCGGGCGAACTCGCCGTCATCGACCGCTGGGAGTACGGCCGGCGGATCATCGCGGGCGCCGAGGACGCCGGCGTCGAGTTCCACTACGACACGGTGATCAACGACGTGCTTCAGGACGACTCCGGGCGGGTGACGGGACTCAAGGCCGTCCGACGCGGCAAGCACCGAACCTACGAGGCCGACGTCGTGATCGACGGCGCCGGGTCGCTCTCGCTGTTACAGGACAAAGCGGAGTTCGAGGGAACGACCTTCGACACCAACGTCCGCTACTCGCAGTTCTGTTCGGCCTACCGCGAGATCGTCGACGTGCCGGAGCCGGTGGAGTGGGACGACGCGCTCGTGTTCAAGCCGACCGAGCGCGCCGCGGGATACCTCTGGTACTTCCCGCGCACGAGCACGGAGATCAACGCCGGGCTCGGCTTCCAGATGAACGAGGAGCCGATGAAGCTCGTCGAGTCGCTCAAACGCGACCTGCGGGACCGGCCGGAGTTCGCGGGCGCGGAGGTGCGCGACAAGCTCGGCGCCGCGCTGCCCACCCGTCGGCCATACGACTCCGCGGTCGCGCCCGGCTACATGGCCGTCGGCGACGCCGCGGGCCACGTCAACCCGACGACCGGCGGCGGCATCGCGGGCGCGGCCTACGCCGGAAAGTACGCCGGCGAGCAGGCGGTGAAGGCAGTGAGCGACGGCGACGTCACCGAGGAGAACCTCTGGCGGTACAACGAGCGCGTGATGGACCACTTCGGCGGCCGGTACGCCGGACTCGACGTCTACAACGTGCTCTCGACGGCCGTCGACGTCGACGACCTGATGGGGCTGCTGGCGGCGCTGCCCGGCGAGAAGCTCGCCGAGGCGCTGTACGAGGGCTCGACGTCGATGTCCTTCGGGCTCAAGCTGAAGTGTGCGGTCAAGAGCTTCGGCTACTGGGGCACCATCCGCGACTTCTACCGCACGAAGGCGCTCGCCGACGAGCTGCTCGCCCACTACGAGTCGTATCCGACGAGCCCGGCCGCGATGGCCAACTGGACGGGCGAGCGCGACGCGATCATGGATCGGATCTACGAGACGACCGGCGCCGACCCGAAGTACTGACCCGTTCGGTGGGGTCGGCTTACTGCCGCGCCGTCACGTCGAACGGCGGCTCCGCCTCCGGCGGCAGCGGCGTCTCGTAGGGTTCGTCCGCCGTCGCGATCTCGAACTCCTCGCGGGCGGCCGCCAGCGTCTCCGGATCGCCCATCAGGTCGACCGCGGTTCGCCCGAGGATGCGCGCCGCACGGATCATGCCCTTGTGGGCGAAGTCGCCGTTCGCGGCGACGACCTGCCAGGAGTGGCCCGGGGCCCCGACCGGCCACGTCGCCGCCCTGAACTGGCCGGTCGGCGCGATGTAGCTCACGTCGCCGACCTCCGTCGAACCGCCCGAGACCTCGTCCTCGCCGAACGGGGCGACGGGCTCCGCGTGCAGGGCCTTCCCCTCGACTGCGTCCCTGACGTCCTCAGGGAGATCGGCGAGCTGCGCCTCCCGGTTCGAGTCAGCGACGGTCTCGAGGAGATCGCGCGCGAACTCGCGGTCGGCGTCGTCGTACTCGATCGCGCCCAGATCGCGCATGTGTTCCCAGATGACGTCGGTGACCGTCCGGTTCGCGAGGTAGGGGTAACAGCCCGAGAGGACGCGCTCCTCGACGGTCGTCCGGGTCATGGTCGCCGCGCCGTCGGCGATCTCCCGGAGCCAGGCGGAGTTGTGTTCGACCTCGTCACGGGTCGGCGCGCGGACGAAGTACCAGACCGACGCCTCCGCGGGAACGACGTTGGGGGCGTCGCCGCCGTTCGTGATCGCGTAGTGGATCCGTGAGGCGTCGCTGACGTGCTCGCGCATGAACTCCGCGCCGACGTTCATGAGTTCGACGGCGTCGAGCGCGCTGCGGCCGGACTCCGGGGATCCACCCGCGTGGGCCGACTCGCCGTGGAAGGTGAACTCGATCGAGTCGAGCGCGTTCGAGGAGCCGACACGCGGCGTGGTGAGATCGCCGGGATGCCAGGTGAGTGCCGCGTCGAGGTCGTCGAAGACGCCCGCCCGTGCCATGTACGTCTTGCCGACCAGCGTCTCCTCGGCCGGACAGCCGTAATAGCGGACGGTCCCCTCGATCTCGCCCGCGTCGATCGCTCGTGCGACCGACATCGCGGCGCCGAGGACCGCGACCCCGAAGAGGTTGTGTCCGCACCCGTGGCCCGGGCCGCCCGCTTCGATCGGATCGCGCTCGGCGCTCACCGACTGTGAGAGCCCGGGCAACGCGTCGTACTCGCCGAGCAGCCCGATCGTCGGGTCACCCTCGCCGTAACTCGCGACGAAGGCGGTGGGCATGCCGCCGACGCCCGTCTCGACGGAAAATCCCGCGGTATCCAGCGCCTCGATCAGGATCGCCGCCGACTCCTCCTCGTGGAGGCCGAGTTCGGGCGTCTCCCAGAGCCGCTTCGAGAGGTCGTACAGCCGTTCGCGGTTCGCCTCGATCGTCTCGTCGACCGTCGATGTCGCCGTCATTGGTGATGGACTCCGATGGGACCACCCACCGCGAGGGGAATCAAAGTCGTTGTGGAAGGGGAACGCGGGGACGCCGGCGGCGGCCGACGGCGACCGATCGAACGCGAATCGGCCCGCTCACGACCCGAGGGACGGGTCCAAGTGCCGTGGAACGTCAGCGGTGATGCGACGTTACGGCCGGTCGTCCTCCTCCGAAGTACCGTCCGTCGATTCGTCCTCGTCCTCCTCGGCGTCGAGGTCGTCGGCGTGTTTCCCGGCCGAGCCGCCTCCGAACAGTCGTTCGCGGAGCGATCGCTTCGCGGGACGCTCCGCGAGGAGCACCGAAATGTCGAGCTCGTTGACGACGTCGAACACGAGCGAGTCGCCGAGGAGCCGGGAAAGCAGCCCGCGGCTGGTGGCGCCGAGGAGCACGAGCGAGTGATCGTCGGCCGCGGCCGCGATGGTGCCCTCGACGTCGCCATCCGTCTCGACGATGAGGTTCGCGTCGCCGAGGCCGTGGTCGTCGGCCCACTCGCCGATGAAGCTCATCGCCTTCGCCCGGTCGGTCGCCTCGTCAACGACGTGAAGCACCGATATCGCGGAGCCGTGGACGTCGCGGAACGCCTTGGCCGCCTCCGCACTCAGGTCGGAATCGGGGCCGCCAGCGGTCGGGAGCAGCACTCGCGCGGGATCGAACCCGCGGTCCTTGAACACGAGGAAGTCACACGGCAGGTTCATCGTCAGCTCGTCGATGGCGGTGCCGGTGCGTCCGGTGGTCCACGCGCGCCGCGGCGACCAGCCCATCACGACGGTGTCAGCCTTGAGCCGCTCGGCCGCACCGAACACCTCGTTCAACGGGCGGTGGGAGACGACGGCGTGCGTCTCGATCTCCGCATCGTACTTCGCGGCGGTGTCGCGGGCGCTCTGGAGTCGTTCCCGAGCGTCGGGGTCAAGCTCATCGAGCTTCCCGGCGACGTGGTCCAGCGACGTCTGGTCGGGCACGTCGACGATGTGAACCGCGTGAAGGACTCCGCCGTACTGCTTCGCCATCGTGGCGCCGATCGCGATGAGCTCGTCTTCGGTTTCCGGGTTCGACACCGGCACCATCACGCGGTACGGCGCGGTCGCCTCCGGCGAGGCGGCCTCAGCTGCCGACACCGCGACGTCCGGCATCTCGTCGGGACGTTCGCGGATGTACTCGCCGAGCGCTCCCTCGATCGGAGTGTGCCGACGGGCGTAGAGCGCGTACCACAACAGCGCCCCGACGACGAATCCGACCGCGATCACCTGCGGCCAGAACTCCATGAACGCGATGAGCCCGAGCGAGCAAACCGCGCCCAATATGGGAACCACCGGATACAGCGGCACCTCGAAGTCGGGATCGTAGCCCGGTGCATCGGTCTCCCGGAAGACGATCAACGCGACGTTTAACAGCGCAAACACGATCAGGTGGAGGACGCTCGCCGCCTCGGCGAGCAGCCCGACATCCGTTCCGAGCAGGGCCACGAACGCGACGATCATCAGCCCCGTGACGAGGATCGACCGATACGGGGTCGCGTACTGCGGGTGGATCTCGTTGAGCCAATTCGTAACGATCCGGTCGCGGCCCATCGCGAAGTTGATTCGGGCCGACGCGAGGATCGACGCGTTCGCGGACGACGCGGTCGCGAGCAGCGCGCCGAGCGTCATCACGGTCGCGGCCGCACCGGCGATGAGAGCCGGAAACGCCAACTCGGCCGCCTGCGCGACGGGCGCGTTGACGTCGAGGTCCGGCCACGGGACGATCCCCAGCATGAGCGTGACGAGTATCGTGTAGATCACGCCGACGATGGCGACGCTGCCGACGATCGCGATCGGGAGGTTTCGCCCGGGATTCTCCAGCTCCTCGCCGATCGTGGCGATCTTCGCGTAGCCGAGATACGAGACGAAGACGAGCCCGGTGGCGGGAAGGATTTCGGCGGTCCCGAGCGGCGCGAGCCCGTCGCTTCCCGTGACGGTTCCCCAGTCAAACGAGAACCAGCCGACGATCGCGAAGACGGTCAGGATGGCGAGCAGGATCGTAACGATCACCGTCTGGATCCCGCCCGTCTCCTTCGCGCCGATGTAGTTGACGCCGACGAACAGCGTCCCGGCGAGGATCGCGCCCACTTGGACGTTCGTCAAGAACAGCACCGAGGGGAGCTGAACCAGCTCGGCGAGGTACTGACCGAAGCCGATGGTGTAGAACGCGGACGCGAACGCCAGCCCGAGCCAGTCGCCGAGCCCCGAGATCGATCCGAACGCCGGTCCGAGCGATCGATTGATGTAGTAGTACGCGCCGCCGGCCTTCGGCATCGCGGTGCCGAGTTCCGAGACCGATAAGGCGTTGAGCAGCGCGATCATACCGCCGATGATGAACGAGACGACGACGATCGGTCCGGCACGCTGCGCGGCGACGCCCGGGAGCACGAAGATCCCGGCGCCGATCATCGTTCCGATGCCGATGGTCAGCGCGGAGACGAGCCCGAGATCCTTCGCGAGTTCCTCGTCGTCAGCCATCTCAGACCACCGAACCGCGGCAAGCCGTCTTCCGATCAGCGGCGGCACGATCGGCGGCGGCACGATCGGCGATGCTCCGGAGGCGGATACCCCCCGGGTCAACGGAGAACTGGATACTCAAGCACATACCCTGCCGAATATGAACCAACCTGTATAATGATACCGAAGGTGTCCGGGAACGTCAACGGCCTCGGGGTGAAACCCCGTGGCATCCGCATCGTATATCAGTGAAACCGAGCCGGTGAGGCCATCGATCACCCACAAAGACGGAGAACGGCACCGTTATTCCCGTTCGGAGCGTACGCTCGTCGATGAAGTCCTCCAATACGCACGTCAAGCATCCGCCGTCCCGCAAGGCGACGCTTTACTGTCCCGGCTGTACCCATGCGGACCGCATCGACGGCGGTTGGATACTCCACGTCGACGCCACCCACCGGCGCTACGAATGCCCCGAGTGCGGAGAGACGATCGATTCCCGCCCGAACGAGCCGGAACCCACCAACGAGCGCGGCGGAGTCCTGCGGATCGGAAACGCCGACTGACGGCCGGAGGCGACGCGGTTTCTCGACTGTATATAAAGCAGACGTGGCCGTAGCGGTGGTGTTCAGATGAGGATTGAAACGTGAGGCGGTGCGTCTTCAAACTGTCTATGCCCGAAGACGACCGCCGCACCGGCCATTTAAACGAGGTTACGTTAGACTTCGTGGAGCGAGAGGCAACACCGCGGCTGTAGCGGCAGCCATATTTAAACCATTATACCGATTGGTGTGAGGTCGGACGGCGGAAACGAAGCGCGGACGGCGAAACGGAATCGAAACGGAACGGGACGAAAACGAAACGGGGCGAGGCGGGAACGGAGACGGAATCAGTCCCACGTCACCCAGAGGAGGAACGCGAGTGCGACCGTCTGGAAGACGTGGACGACGATGTTCGCGCGCCACGCCAGCGGCGGCATGTCGGTGGCGAACCACCCCGCCAACACCGGATGGTAGAGGTAGTAGTACAGCGAGAGCGCGTTCTGTGCCAGAAGCAGGCTACCGAACGCCGCCAGCCCGAGCGAATGTTTCGAGCGAAACGCTCGGTAGTTTCGCGCCCAGATCCACGTGAGCGCGAGCAGCATCACGAGGTTCAACGCGACGCTCACCCGAGCGATGTCAATCAGGTCGACCATGCTTCCCCTCCGTACGCCTCGTATCGGTCATCATGTGAGGTCCTCCGCGATCTCCTCGACGAGATCCCAGTTCCGTTGTGTCCGCTCCGTCGGGTAGTAGACCGTCCCGTAGCCGTCGCCGGTCCGCTCGACGACGTCGTGCTCCCGAAGCACGTCCAGATGGTGTCGGATCGTCGTGTAATCGAGATCCAACTCTTCGGCCAGCTGATTCGCGTTCCGGGGACGGTCGTCGATGGCCCGGAGGATCCGGACCCGATTGGGGCCGCCTCGCGTCCCGGTGAGCACGTACCAGAGGACGGCCTCCATGTCGACCACGTAGAACGGTCGACGCCTAAAGCTACCGTTCGAACGGCGGACGGCCGCACCGAAATTCGGGGACGGGGCGAGCGATTCCGAGGACGCGTCGAACACGTGGAACGACGTTCTCAGTCGCCGTGAGCGGCGTCGACGACTACTTCGAGATCGAACGGCTCGTCGGCCGGGGCCGCGTCGGGATCGAGATACCCCACCGCGAACGCCGTGTAGACCGTTCCGGCCTCCGGCGAGACGTCGAACGTCGCCACCACGTCGC
>CAZIFX010000082.1:0-8954 GCA_964538415.1 uncultured Halobellus sp. | reverse complement strand
TCGGTCGTGCGGTCGTCGGGACGCGTTTCGGCCGTGCGGTCGTCGGCGTTCGTCGATCGTTGCTCTCGCGGGTCGGTGTGCCGGTGGGCACGGAATCGTGGTGAACTCATGGTGATCGAACGGAGGACTGGGGCGACACACGACGAGAAGGATGAAATGGTATCGTCGCGTTCGCGTATCCTTCACCCGGAGTTAGGTAATCAAAATATATAAATGTTTGTGGTACCGGTTCCCTCGGTGATACTCAACATATACCTTCAAACGGCAGCAGTAGGCCCCAGAGGCCGTATTGCGGCTGTGTTGTCGATCCGTGGGTCGATCCGTCTCTCGCCACGGTGAAACGCTTTTAAATGTGCGGCGTGAACGAAGCGTATGACCTACGATACCGTCGTGTTTGACAACGACGGTGTCCTCGTCGGTCGCACGCGGTTCGACGTCCTCCGGGAGGCGACCCGGGACACGTTCGAACGGCTCGGCGCGACCGACCCGGACCCGGATGACGTTGAGCGGATGACGATCGGCGCGACGCCCGGCAGCGTCGGCACCGTCTGTCAGACCTACGATTTCGACCCGACCACATTCTGGCGAACCCGCGACAGCACCGTCTCGAAGGCCCAGCAGATCGAGGCCCGCGAGGGGCGCAAGACGCCCTATGACGACCTCGACGAGCTGACGGATCTCGACGTGGACATGGGAATCGTCTCCTCGAACCAACAGGAGACCGTCGACTTCATCGTCGATCACTTCGAGGGCTTCGAGCCGTTCGAGACGGCCTACGGCCGCGAGCCGACGATCCACAGCCTGCAGCTTCGTAAGCCAAACCCGCATTACATCGAACAGGCGCTGGCGGATCTCGACGCCGAAAACGCGCTGTTCGTCGGCGACAACGAGTCGGACGTGCAGGCCGCACACAACGCCGGCATCGACTCCGCGTTCATCCGCCGCCCCCACCGCGACGAGTGGGACCTGAACGTCTGGCCCACCTGGGAGATCGACGGCCTCGCCGACCTCCACGACGTCTGTTCGCCCTGAGCGGTTGCGTTCGCCCCGCGACTCACCCGCCGTCCCCGTCACTCGCCCGCCGCCCCCGTTACTCGGGGAAGATGCTCTCCGGGATGTAGGCGGAGACGGTCCAGTTCGGGGCGTCGACGACCTCGCTGATCTTCAGATCCATCGCAGCCGAACAGAGGATGTACGCCTCCCCCCGCGTCAGGTCGCGGTTCTCGGCGAGATGGTCGATCATGTGTCTCGTCGCCTTCTTCGTCGCCTCCATCAGGTCGTCGCTGATCCCGGTCGTCGCGTACATCGGCTCGTCCCGCCCCGTCGGCGTGAACGGCCCCGTCGTCTCGAACTGCGGCTGTTCGACCTCCATGTCCTTACGGACGGAAAAACGGGCGGTGACGAACATCGGGGCCTCGATCCCGGTCACGCACACTTCGCCGTCCCCCTGGGCGGCGTGACAGTCCGCCGTCGAGAAGAGCCCGCCCTCCACCTCGACGGGGAGATAGACGGTCGAACCCGCGGTCATGTGTTTCACGTCCATGTTGCCGCCCGTCGAATACGGCGGCAGGGTGTCGTGCTCGCCGTCCGCTCCGGGCGCAACGCCGATGACGCCCGGGAAGGGATCCAGCGGCACCTCGATCCCGTTCACGAAACGGCCGACGTCACCCTGCAGGTCCCAGATGTGGACGCCTGCATCGGGGAAGTCCTCCGGCAACAGCCCGAGTCCCATCTCGCCGGGAAGGAATCCCGTGTACCCCCAGCCCTTGTGTTGGAAGTCGAGCAGATCGACCTGCAATACGTCGCCCGACTCGGCTCCCTCGACGGCGACCGGTCCGGTCAGCGGATGAACCGGATCGAAGCTCACGTTCGCGAAGTCCTCGACGGTCGATTCGACGTCAAGCTGGCGGTCGACCGCGTCGCGACACTCGAACCTGACGACGTCGCCCTCCTCGACCGTCAGGACGGGATCCAGCGAATTGTCCCAGGCTCGGTGGACGTTTCGCTCCGCGTCCGAGAGGTGATGATCGACGGTGTAGTTCCGCGTCGATCCACCCGCTGGGGTCGCCTCGTCGTGATCGTCGGAAGTCATACGTGAATACGTGTCGTTCCCGATCGACTTAAAAACGCGCGTCGCGGCGGTCGCGCCCGACGCCATGGAGCGGGCCTCGTCGATGCTCACAGGACCCGAAAACACGTGTCGCTCGAGCGCCTCTCGGCGGACGTGTACGACTACCACGTCCACTCGAACTACTCCGACGGGGCGTTCCTTCGATGGATGGTCAACGCCGCGGCCGAGGCCGGGCTCGCCGGCGTCGGCTTCGCCGACCACTGTAACGTCCTGCCGACGCCCGAGGCTGAGCGGTACAAGCGTGCGTTCGGATTCAACCTCGATCTCACGTATCACCGACGACGGGAGGCGATCGAGGCGGTCCGTGCCGACGCCGAGGTCGCCGTCTTCGACGCCGTCGAGATGGACTATCACCCCGACCACGAGGCGGTCATCGACGAGTTCCTCGAGGAGGCGACCTTCGATTACGCCGTCGGCAGCGTTCACGACCTCGACGGCGAGAACGTCCATTTTCGAGCACACTTCGCCGACATGAGCGAGGCCCGCCGCCGGGAGTTAGTCGACCGTTACGTCGAGAAGCTCCTCGCGCTGATCGACTCCGAACTGTTCGAGATCGCCGCCCACGTCGACCTCATCGAGCGCAACCCACACCTTCGGGGATTCATGACGGCTGATGAGTACGGTCGGATCGCCGACGCCTTCGAACGGTCCCGAACCGTCCCCGAGATCAATGCGGGGCGGCTGTTCGACGACTACGGCACGATCCACCCCGCCCCGGACTTTCTCGACGCCCTCGTCGATCGCGGGATCGAGTTCACCGTCGGCAGCGACAGCCACGATCCGAAGGCGATCACGGACCGAACGCCCGCGCTGGAACGGGAGTTCGAGATGCGGGGGATCGTCCCCGCCGAAATACACTCGGCGGTGACGCATTGACGTTCCGCTGAGGTCCGTCCCGCTCAGCCGTCGCCCGAGAGCGTCACACAGACGTCCGAGATGACCGCGTCGACGCCGGCCGTCCGTAGGGCCTCGAACTCCTCGTCCGTCGTGACCGTCCACGCCTCGACGCGGAGCCCCGCCGCGTGGGCTCGCTCCACGAGATCCGTCCGCAGACAGAGTTCGTAACGCGGATGGATCGCCTCACACCCCGACTTCACGGCTCGATCCACCAGTTCGGTCACGTTCTCCGGGAGGTACGCGACGGACGGGAGCCCCGGGATCAGGGGCCGAAGGGCCCGATTGGGACGCGACTCCCGAACGATGAGTGCCGTCGGAACCGTCGGGTCCGCGGCCCGAACCTCCGCGATGACGTCCGGACGAAACGACGACAGAAGCACCTCGTGGTCGTACTCGGCGTGAATCGAGAGCACGTCCTCGACGAGCCCCGACTCCTTCAGATCGAGCACGAGCGGTACGTCGGACGGGGTCGCGTCGAACGCCTCCCGCAGCGTCGGGATCCGCTGGCCGGAATCGTCCACCTCGAGTTCGGTCACCGTCCTACATGACGTCTCGTCGACGCGGCCGCGTTCGGTCGTCAGCCGGTCGAGCGCCTCGTCGTGAAAGACGACGATCTCGCCGGTCCCGCAGCGTCGGAGGTCGAGCTCGACGGCGTCCGCAACGCCGGCGGCGGCCTCGATGGCCTCGATCGTGTTCTCCGGGTTCTCCGCTGCACAGCCGCGATGACCGATGATCACGGGCTCCGAAGCCCCCTCCCGTGGCGGTCGAGTTCGCACGCACCCGGCGATCATGCCCGTTCCGACGGCCACGGCCCCACGTCGCAGGAGCGCCCGTCTGGTGGACGGCCTCTTGGAAGACCAAGACGTCCGCGTCTCCGGATCGCTCACGGCCCGGTCGGTCATCACACGCGAACGGGCTTGTACTTACCCCCGCCGAGCCACGCCGGGTGAGCCTGACCCGGCTATGCCGGGTCAAACAACGTCTCGCCGTCGATCATGTGCTCTTCGACGGCGTCCATGTCGAGCGTCACGCCGAGTCCCGGCTGCTCCGGAACCTCGATGTAGCCGTCCTCGATGACGTCCTCCTCCACGAGGTCCTCCCACCAGCCGAGCTCGTAGGAGTGGTATTCGACGGCCAACGAGTTGGGGATCGCGGCACCGACGTGGGCGGCCGCCATCGTCGCCACCGGCGAGGAGACGTTATGCATCGCGACGGGCACGTAGTACTGGTTCGCGACGTCGGCGATCTTTCGTGTTTCACGCATTCCGCCGACCTTGGGCAGGTCGGGCGCGATGATGTCGACCGCCTGGTTCTCGATCAGCCGGCGCTCCTCGGTGACCCGGTAGCGGTTCTCGCCGACGGTGATCGGGGTCGTCGTTGACTTCGTGACCTCCTCTTGTACCTCGAGGTTCTCCGGCGGAACCGGGTCCTCGAGCCACCAGACGTCGTACTCCTCGATCGCCGCCGCGAGTCGCTTCGCGGAGCCCCCCGAGAACGTCCAGTGACAGTCGAAGGCGACGTCCGCCTCGTCCCTCACGCGCTCCGTCACCTTCTCGACGATCTCGGCTTTGTGTCGGATCTCGCCGGGTCGGAGGTGTCGGTTCGCACGATCCTTCTCCAGCCCGCTGGGCACGTCGAGGTCGAACTTCAGCGCGTCGTAGCCGAGTTCGTTCACGACGCGTTCGGCCTCGTCGGCACAGGCCTCGGGGTCCGCCTCCTCCTCGGTGTGACAGTCACAGTAGACTCTCATTCGGTCGCGGTACTTCCCGCCCAACAGCTGGTAGGCGGGGACGTCGAGGATCCTTCCGGCGACGTCGTGGAGGGCGACCTCGATGCCGGAGATGGCGGTGACGGTGACGCCCTCGACGGATCCCTCGCCCGACATCTTCTGGATCAAATGCTCGTAGAGCCGGTCGATGTCGAGCGGGTTCTCGCCGACGACGAACGGCTTCATCCGCTCGATGAGCTCCGGAACGCCCGCGCCCCAGTAGGCTTCGCCGGTCCCTACGACGCCGGCGTCGGTGTACACGCGGACGAGCGTCCACGGGAAGTTGCCGTCGACCATCGTCGTCTGGACGTCCGTGATCTCGACGTTGCGCGTCCCCCCACGCGATCCGGTAACCCCCATCGTCTCGGAGGAGAGCTCCCGCATGGTGTACTCCGCGTTTGGGTCGTGTAAGGACTCGTAGTTCCTGCTCATACGGGGGCCATACTTCGGATCATAGTAAACTTTTACACTCGTCCGAATGCACTCTCGGACGCCTTCCCGGTCCCTGCAGTCGCCGGCGGTCGGTCACTTCCCCAGTTCCGCCGGAGGGTCACCACGGGAGAACAGTCGAGAGAGGTGCGATCGCGAAAAGAAGGAGCTCGGCTCGTCCATGTGGACGCCGATCTCGCCCGAGAGCGCACGGAGACCGGCCCGTTGGACCGGTTCGGGAAGCGAGTAGCACCGCCGGATCGCCTTTCCGAGCCGGATCTCCGTCTCCAGCTCGTCGTGCCATCCAGCCTCGTAGGCCGCGAGGGTCGACGGATCCGCGGGATCGATCGTCTCCGCCGCGACGTCGGCAGCGGTCATGCCGTAGCGGATCCCGCCGCCGGTGAACGGCTTCGTCTGCGCCGCGGCATCGCCGACGAGGAAGACCCGATCCGCGGTCGTCCGCTCCGGCGGGCCGATCGGGATGGCGCCGGAGCAGAAGTGATCCGTCTCCACGTCGTAGGCGTCGGTGAGCCGGTCGAATAGCCCCTTGACGTCCTCGCCGGGCGGCGCCGCGAGGCCGTACTCCACCCCCGCCTCCCCGCGCGGGATCCGCCACGCGAAGAAGGTCGGCGCCGTGAGGTGGACGTCGACGAAGTCGCCGTGGTCCGCGGCGTCGTCGAAGGCCAGCACGCCGTGAAGCAGCTCCTCCGGCTCATCAAGCCCGACCGATCGCCGTACCCGTGAGGTCGGTCCGTCACACCCCGCCACGAGTCGGCTCTCGACGTGCTCCGTCCCGCCGTCGGTGACGCTGACCTCCAGACGGACGCGGTCCTCCCGCTCATCGACGTCGACGACGGTGTGTCCCTCACGAAGGTCGGCACCCGCCTCGCGTGCACACCTCGCGAGCGTTCGATCGAGGCCGACGCGGTCGATCACGTTGGAGACCTCCTCCGATTTATAAAACGGGTACGTACGCGACCCTGGCCCGCCGGCGTGAAACCGTGCGCCGAACACGCGGTTCTGGAACAGCTCCTCGCGTGCGGCCTCGGGCACGAACTCCCACACGTCCGTCGAGACGTGTCCCGAACAGGCGAGCGGGGTCCCGACCTCGCCCTTCTCGAGGAGGAGAACGTCGTGCCCCTCCTCCGCCATTCGACGGGAGAGCCGCGACCCCGCCGGTCCGGCACCTACGACGACGAGATCGTACATACGCCCGTCAAGTAGGTCAGGACACATAAGCGGTTCCCGTCGCATCGAACTGGAGCCGCCAGCCGTTATCCTCGACCTCCCAGCCAATCGAGCGCCTCATCGAGGTCGGTCTTCGGCGGCGAGCAGGTGAATCCCTCACACACGTACGCCGTCGGCTCGCCGTCGATGGCATCTCGACCCGCCCAGATCGGCGGCGTCTCCGCGAGGCCGAGACGATCCAGCCACTCCTCGAGCGTCTCCGCCGTCGGCGGTCGTGGAGCGACGATCGCCCCCGGGAGGTACGTCCGACCGAGCGTGTCCCGCCAGGCGTCGGGCACATCAGACGCCGCGATGGTCACCTCGATCCCGCCGGATGCCAGCCGATCGGCAGCGCGCACGAGCGAAACGTGTTCGAGCGGGTTTCCTCGTATCCGCTCGGCGTGCGTTCCGAGCACCGCTTCGGCGACGTCTCCGAATCGAGCGTCGGGTCGGAATCCGTCAAGGACCGTCAGCGTCTCCACCGCGACGCCGAGGCTGGACGGCGTCGATCGATCCGCGAACTCCTGTGGCCTCGCGAAGAGGTTCCCGTCGCCGCCGGGACGCGTCGAACCCGCCTTCACGTCCGTTTCCGCGCCCGGATCGCGGGTGAAGTAGAGCGTCCCGTCGTCGGCCTCGTAGAACGCCGCCAACAGATCCTCGGCGAGCGTCAACGCGAACCCGAGCGGACCGGGATCGCCGGTGACCGCGTGGACGTCGAGTGCGGCACGCGTGAGAAACGCGTAGTCGTCGAGATACCCCGGTCCGCCGACGTCGCCGCCGAGCCAACGACGGGCGAGCGCCCGGCCATCGTCGTCATAGAGTCGATCCCGCACGAACTCGAGCGCGTCTCGGGCGATGGAGGCGTACGGCTTCCCGAGGGACCAACCGGCCGCAGCGAACGCCGAGATCGCCCGCCCGTTCCACGCCGCGAGCACCTTCTCGTCGCGAGCCGGTCGGGGGCGCGTCTCTCGGGCCTCGAAGAGTTCGAGTCGGGCGTTCATCAGGACCGTCCGTAGCGCCGACCGCTCCACGTCGTACTCCGTTTCCAGCGTCTCGAGCGACGTCGCGATCGTCGGCACGGTCGTTCCGCGTTCGAAGTTGCCGCCGGGTCGGATCCCGTAGCGGTCGGCAAGGATCGATGCCGCCGGCTCATCGAGCACGGCGTCGACCTCCTCAGGCGTCCACGCGTAGAACGCCCCTTCGGCGTCTTCGTCGCCTCCGCCGCGGCTTTCGGGTGGCCGGCTTCGGGCGTCGAGCGTGCTGAAGAAACCCCCGTCGTCGTGACGAAGCTCGCGCTCGAGAAACGCCAGCGACTCCTCGGCGACGCGGGCATAGGACGGATCGCCGGCGTAGCGGTAACCGTCGAGGTAGATCATCGGCAGCTCCGCGTTGTCGTAGAGCATCTTCTCGAAGTGGGGGATCCTCCAGTCCCGATCCACCGCGTACCGGTGAAACCCGCCGCCGACCTGGTCGTACATTCCGCCGGATGCCATCGCGTCGAGCGTCTCCGTCGCCACGCCGGCGAGGGGTTGCCGTCCGGTTCGTGCGGCCGCACGGAACAGCAGGTCGATCCGGCCGGGCATCGGGAACTTCGGACCGCTCCCGCCGAATCCCCCGTGGCCGTCGTCATGGCTCCGCATGGCTGCCGATGCCGCCTCGTCGAGCACCGACGGCTCCGGCGGTTCGCCCGGCGCCTCCGGAAGGGATTCGAGGTTGTCCCTCGCGCTCGTCGTCCACTGGTCCGCACGGTTCTCCATTTCCGCGCGCTGCTCCGCGTCCTCCCACGACTCCGCGATCCGTCGACAGAGGTCGGCGAATCCGGGGTGGTTTCCGCGAGCTTCCGGCGGAAAATAGGTGCCGACGTAAAACGGCTTCCCATCGGGTGTACACCACGCCGAGAGCGGCCATCCACCGCCACCGGTGACGAGCTGGCAGACGGTCATGAACGTGCTGTCGACGTCCGGACGCTCCTCACGGTCGACCTTGATCGGCACGAACGACTCGTTGATGACCTCGGCGACTGACTCGTCCGCGAAGCTCTCCTCCTCCATGACGTGACACCAGTGACACGAGGAGTAGCCGATGGAGACGAACACGGGAACGTCGTGTTCCCGAGCGCGCTCGAAGGCTTCGTCGCCCCACGGCTGCCAATTTACGGGGTTGTCCGCGTGTTGTCGGAGGTAGGGGCTGGCCTCCTCGTCCAACCGGTTTCGGTCGGTCGGGACTGACATACCTGCCGTTCATCCGCCGTATTCAAAAACCCCGCACACACGGCGAACGAACGCGGATTCGATGCGGCGACCACGCACGTGTATAGATGGCTGGCTGGGGAAGGTAACCTTTACACTCACATGCGTATTTTCGACGGACATGACGGAGACCGTGCTCCTTGTCGGCGGCGGCGGGCGCGAACACGCGATCGCCCGATCGCTCGCGGACGACTGTGCCCTGTACGCCTGTGCGAGCAATCGAAACCCCGGGATCCGGGGACTCGCTGACGGC
>CAZIFX010000081.1:0-9018 GCA_964538415.1 uncultured Halobellus sp. | reverse complement strand
CTTAGCGGACCTCGTGGAGGAACACAGCCATGCCTAATGAGGACGACCGTTTCGGAGACGTCGCTGAACAGCTCAAACAAACGGAGGAAGGAGTAGACTCGGACGACGACGAACGTACTGACACCCGGGATGAACCACAATCGGATGAGGGGATAACTACTGAGGACACAGAGTCGGAGACTGAGTCTACTCCTGAGCGGGATGAGGAGGATGGGGGCGAATCCACCGGTGGACCCGCCTTCTCTTTTGACGAGACCGATATGCACGGCTTCTATGTCCGGGAGAAGACGTGGAATGGCGTCACCCGGATGCGATCCTCGGTAACTGCCGCGTGTTCTATGTTTGATGTTCCCGAATTTGAGGGAAGAGAGTTTCAAGATGCGTGTCTCCGGGTAATTGCGGACCACGGTGATGAGGTCGCCCTCCAGATCCTCCGGGAGCGTGGTATCGAAGCCGATGAGGAACGTGTCCAGGAAGTTGTGGAGATGCTGAGCGAGCAAGCTACGAACGACTAATATTGGATTTGGCCGATTTCCCTCATCATTCAGATTTTGTGCGCATTGTACATTATGTAGATTGTGTAGCAAGCTATCTGCTTGCAGTCTCGCGATTATTCTCAGAACTGGGCCCGAACCATAACTTCGGAGGATGGATCTCATGCGTGCCTTTGTTTTCTCACAAAGGTTTGATTAAAACCCGCTAAATCAATAACGGTCCGTCATTCGAGTACTGCTCCAGCAGACGCTTGTTTCACCGTGAACTGTTCGGGTAAACTTCGTCGAACAAGTCTGTCACCCGCTGTTCGATATCGTTTCGGATCTCACGAACCTGATCGAGATCTTGGCCGTCGGGATCTGTTAGCGCCCAGTCGCGAACATCTATTTCTTCAGCATCAAGTTCGAGTGTCGAACAGCCCATTGTGGCGACGACGTCACATGATTCGAGCTCAGTCGTTGAGACTTCTCGGGGGACTCGATCCGAGAGATCGATCTCGTGGTCTTGCATGACCGCCACGACCTCGTCGTGAACGCTATCGGCGGGGTGAGTGCCACCGGTAATGATCTCAACACTGTCTTCGAGTCCACGACGGTCACGCTCGCGTTCGGCGAACGCTGTTGCCATCTGACTGCGACCAGCATTTTGTACACAAACGAATCCTAGAGTAACCGGCAAATCATCACCCATAAACAGCAGAATCGATGCTGTCGACTTGAGAACTTCTATGTGATGTATATACGTCTCAATAGCTCAACACGGGTCTGAGAGTACTTCTCAGATAGCCTATCGAGAGCCGCTGTGCCTGAAGTAACAGCTATACCGATCCCACTCGCTTGTGGAGGTGTGACTGAATCCGATGAGCGGACGGACCACCAGATAGCGTTCGTGTGCGTCCAAAACGCAGGACGGAGCCAAATGGCGGCAGCGTTCGCTGAGCGCGAGCGCGACCGTCGCGGTGTGGGCGATCAGATTACGATCGTTACCGGTGGCACACAGCCCGCAGACCACGTCCACGAGATCGTCGTCGAAGCAATGAGAGAGCGAGACATCGATCTCAGCGACCGAACGCCGCGAGAGGTGACGCCAGACGAGCTACAGGCGGTCGATATCGTCGTCACGATGGGGTGTTCGGCATCGGACGTGTGCCCGGCGACGTGGAACGGCGAGAATCGCGATTGGGGGCTCGATGATCCCCATGAGCGTCCGATCGAGCAGGTTCGTGAGATTCGTGACGAGATCGAAGAACGTGTCGTCTCGCTGTTCGACGAACTCCTGTCGCAAACTCCGTCCGCGGAGTAACGCGGTTGGCAGGGTCGTTAGCCGGGGCGACCCCCATGATCTTCGCTAACAGCAGCCGTCGTCGTCGGCGCCGCAGACGCTGCCGTAGTCGACACCGGTCTCATCACCGATCGCCTCGTTACACTGCATCACCATCGTGGTGAACGCGAACTCCGAGGAGGACTCTTTCGCCGTCGCGAGCTCTTTGCCGAGCGACTCGGCAGCTGCGACGACCGCTTCGTCAGTCACTTCGGACTCGCTGACATCCTGACCAGAAGCGCTCAACAGCACCCACCTCCGGTGGACCGCGCGAACTCCTCGCCGATCTCGTCGCTAATGGTGTCGTTCGTCCGCTGAAGCAGTTCTATCAGATCGGCCTGTGCGGCCTGCTGACGCTGGATCGTCTCGTTGTTCGACATTTCGGTCTGGAGCTGCTTCAGCTCGGCCATCACCGACTCGTCGAAACCGCCGCGTTGCATCTGCTGTTGCTTTCGCTGGTACTCGCGGAGCAGCGCCATCGCGTCGTCATCGTCCTGTAACGCCTCGTCGGCCGCGACGAACTGTTGATACGTCTCAGACTCGCTGAGCGCGTCGAGGAACTCGTGGAGCGCCGCCTCAACGTTGGCTTCTACGTCTTCCTCATTAGACATGCCCACGCTGTCCTCGGCCGCACCTTCCACGTCCTGTGCGTCGCTCACGAGGGCGTCACCTCCGGTGCGTCCGCTTCGACAACGTCTGCGAGTCCGGTAATCTCCTCACCGAAGGCGCTGAGTTCGTCGAGCCCGATCGGTTCGTCCTGCCGGAGCGGCGCCAACATCAACGGCGCGTCGAACCGGTCACGGATCTCGTCGAGATACTGCGCCTGCTGAGCGCGCCGATTTGCGAAGAAGGCGTTGTCGCCGTACTCCTCGGGGAGGAGGTAGTTGGCGACGACCAGCGAGGTCTCGATGCCGACCTGATCTTTGAGGTCGGCGGCGGCCCGGTAGGCTTCCATCATCGGGGTGTACTCGGGGTACATCACGAACGCGAACGTGCTCCGTTCGGGGTCTTTCATCGTCTCGATGACTTCGTCATACTGATCGCCTTTGGCGGGGGCAGCACCCTTCGTCAGCGAGCCAAGGTCCATGAACCCCTTCCAGTCGGAGGGGAGTTCGAGCAGTCGGAGCGTGTGTCCGGTCGGGGCGGTGTCGAAGACGACGACGTCGTCAGCATCATCCTCTATGGGAGTGTGGCTCGGGGCGAGGCTGACCGACGGAGCGATATCGATCTCTGGGTGCTAACCCGCTCTGGGCGGGCCGAAAGCCAACGAGAAGCGAACACTGTTGCCCGTGACCTCGAAGATACGGAGTTCGACGGTGACCGATACGCCTACGATATCGATGTCGAGGCCGTCCAGGCGATCCCGGCGTACACCGAGGACATCCGGGAGATCGTCGTGTCAGGCATTCCGGTCTACAAGACGAGTGACTTCGAAACCGTCGAAAACCTCCTCTTGGAGGAAGGGGCCACCGATGAGTAACGGCTCGGATCCGACCGCTGTGCTCGCAGCACTCGACCGCGCACAGGATGCCTTCGAGATGGTGGGACGCGGTCGGACAGCGTCCGAGGAGGGGATCAATGCCGATGAAGACTGGAAGACACAGCTGACGAAAGCGTGTCGCCTCCTCGAAGTCGTTGACACCCTCCAAGCACAGGACGGGTACTATACGGCCGTCATCGAGGTCTGTTTCGGCGCTATCGAACGGTCGATCGAGGCGTACGCGCTCGCGATGACGAACGATACGCTTCAGGGCTTTCAGGACCACCAGTTCAGCTACGAGCGTGCCCACCAGATTGGGCTATTTGAGCGCGAGACCGCAGAGGCGATGAAGGATCTCTACAGCGAGAACCGGACAGAGAGTTATTCGTCTCCGTCTTCCTCGACGACGTTGACGTCCTGTGCCGACCCATCCTTCGGGATCTCCACCTGCAGCGTCCCGTTTCGCGTGAGCGTTGCGTTCGCGCCGTGAGGCGTGACGTCGGCGTCCCGCGGCAGATCTGCGCTGCCCGAGAGGGTCAATCCGCGGCCGGGGAACATCATCTCGAAGCCGTCGTAGAAGTCCCGGTATCGGTCGAGCCGAACCTCGACGGTGTGATCGAGGAACTTCACCTGGACGTCCTCCCCGCTGACGCCGGGCGCGTCGAAGACGACGAGGTAGGCGTCCTCGCTCTCGAGGAGGTCATACGAGAGCGGCCGCCGCTCCTGCATCTTGCTCCAGCCACGGCCGACCCGTTCGAGGGCGCGTCGGAAGGCCGATCGGCCGGCCTCGACGAATCGCGTCACGAAGCTACACCTCGATCTCGGCGAGCCGGTTTCCGCCACAGTACGGGCAGGCGAGATCCGCGACGGAGTGGTCGTCGGGGACGTCGTAGGTGTAGTGGTTCTCGAACATGTCGAGTTCACAGTCCGAACTCTCACATTTGACCTCCTTGGTCGCGGGCATGGGGCCACGTTGGGTCGGCGTCGGCTTAAACGACGTGGGGACCGTGAGCCGTGATCGGCCATGGCATCCCCACGGATCGTGGGTCGGCCCGGGACTCCGCGCTGGACCGTAGTTCGGGCCACGGCTCCGCGAACGTGCGTCGGTTGACACCAGCGCCTCGCGCTTTTAAACCGCGAAGCCGTACGTGGGGGCGTGATCTACATCACTCGCGATCTCCTGACGGTTCTCCTCGACCACGCCGCCGAGCGTGACCCGAACGCGGCCAATCTCCAGCTCTCGGCGACGCCCGCGAAGGAGTTCGAGACGGACCTCGGGCTTTCGCCGAAGACGCCGGTCCTCACGCACTTCACGATCTCCGAGGTCGGCCGGTCCGTGAACGCGGTCTTCGGCGTCGACCTCGGAACGCCCGCAGGGCGAGGAAAGGCTCGATTCCTCTCGCACCCGGACGGCTTTCTCGGCGTCTCGGAGACGGACGACCTCGCCGCGGTGATCGTAGTCGCGGTCCCGCCGTACGACGACGATACCGTCGCGGCGTTCGACCGCGCGGGCGAGGGGATCGAACTCGTCGTGTTGGACGCCGTTCCGCCCGAGGAGTCCGTTCCGGAGTGACGGCTACTCGAGTAGCTCCGAGGCGGTCTCGGCGAGCTCCGCGGCGTCGACGCCGACGAGCCGCTCGTCGCCGATCTTCAGCCGGAGTCGCGGACGCCCGACGTCGATCGGGACCTTCTCGGTGTCGATGATCCCGAGGTCTTCGAGGCGCGTCTTCGTCCGCGAGAAGGTCGCCTTCGAGGCGATGCCGACGTCCTCCCCCCACTTCGAGATGTCGTACAGCAGGACGTCGTTTTTCGCCGCGACGAGAAGCGAGGCCGTCACCTCGTCGAGCCCCTTGCCGTCCCCTCGGACGGCGTCGAGCCACGCCAACATCCGATCGAAGTCGTCGCGGATCGCCTCGCCGATGTCGGCGGCCATCGTCTCCCGAACGCGGCTGATGGGCGGCGTTCGCAGCTGATACGTCTCGGCCTCCTCGACTGCCTCCTGATACGTCTCGAAGACCTCGGAGACGAACGCGTCGTCGGTCGAGGAGAGCGCAGAGAGCCCCCGGTCCGTGCTCACCAGCGCAAGCACGCGCGAGGCCGAGACGAAAAGCGAGTTCTCGGCTCCATCCGGCAACACCCGGATCGAGAGCACGCCGTCCGCGACGAGATCGGCCGCCTTCGAGCCGATCAGAAAGTCGTCCATGACGTCCTTCAGCACGCGCCTGTCGGCGAGCACCGCCGTCGTCGGGAGGTCGCCGTGGTCGATGCCCGCCTCCACGATCGAGACGATCGTTTCCGGCGAGGGGTCGACGACGAGAAGCTCCTCTTCGGTCCCGGAGAACGCCACGTCGAGGATCTCGTCGACGCTCGTCCCCAGCAGATTCGATTCCATTTGTCGTGACGTGTAAAGATTCGATACGTATTTAATATTAACGGGAAGCCGGTGGTGAAAAACCCGATCAGAACGCCTCTACTGCCCGAATTTCGGAGATTTCGGGTTTGGCCACGATGGAGCGCATGGATCGGCGTATTCAAGTGACGGTCCGTTCGGCGACACGTTTGAAAACCGCGGATCGGCGACCACGACGCCGACGGACGGACAGGCTTATTGCGCAGTCACCCCCGCACACGCGTATGGACTACGAATCGGTCCGGGAGGTCGATCCCGCGGTCGCCGACGCCTTGGTCGGCGAACGTGATCGGCAGGAGGAGACGCTGGCGATGATCGCGAGCGAGAACTACGCCAGCGAAGCCGTGCTCGAGGCACAGGGAAGCGTGTTGACGAACAAGTACGCGGAGGGCTACCCCGGCGCACGCTACTACGCGGGCTGTGAGTACGCCGACGAGGTCGAGCGGCTCGCCATCGAGCGTGCGACTGAGCTCTGGGGTGCCGAACACGTCAACGTGCAGCCACACTCCGGCACGCAGGCCAATCAGGCCGTCTACTACGCGATGCTCGAGCCGGGCGATAAGATCCTCTCGTTGGATCTGAACCACGGCGGGCACCTCTCACACGGCCATCCGGCGAACTTCACGGGACAGACCTACGACGTCGAGCAGTACGAAGTCGACCCCGAGACGGGTCGGATCGACTATGAGGGTCTCCGCGAGATGGCGGAGTCGTTCGAGCCGGACATCGTCGTCTCCGGCTACTCCGCGTACCCGCGTGCGGTCGACTGGGAGCGGATACAGGCCGCGGCCGACGCCGCCGACGCCTACCACCTCGCCGACATCGCCCACATCACCGGACTGGTCGCGGCGGGCGTCCATCCCTCCCCCGTCGGCGTCGCCGACTTCGTCACCGGGTCGACACACAAGACGATCCGGGCCGGTCGCGGCGGGATCGTGATGTGTGACGCCGAGTACGCCGACGACATCGACAAGGCGGTCTTCCCCGGCGGGCAGGGCGGACCGCTGATGCACAACGTCGCCGGCAAGGCGGTCGGGTTCAAGGAGGCGCTCGAACCGGAGTTCGAGACGTACGCGCAGGCGGTCGTCGACAACGCGCGAACGCTCGGCGAGACGCTCACGGACCACGGCCTCTCGCTCGTGTCCGGCGGCACCGACACCCACCTCGTGCTCGTCGACCTGCGGGAGTCGCATCCGGACCTGACTGGCGGCGACGCCGAGGACGCGCTCGCGGCCGCCGGCATCGTGCTCAACGCGAACACCGTCCCGGGCGAGACGCGCTCGCCGTTCAACCCCTCGGGGATCCGCGCCGGCACGGCGGGGCTCACCACCCGCGGGTTCGACGAGGCGGCCATTGAGGAAGTCGGCGACCTCATCTACCGCGTCGTCGACGCTCACGAGAGCGAGGACGTCATCTACGAGGTCGGCGAGCGCGTCGTCGAGCTCTGCGCCGAACACCCCGTGTACGCGGCATAGGCGACGGCGACCACACCACACAACCGAATCCATTTCAGGATCGCCGTCGAAGACCGGACGATGACAAAGCGACACGTGTCCCTCCCCGACGCCGCGGAGGCCGGGGTCCGAGGGTTCATCGATGAGGTGGACGAGCGCCTTTCCTCGGACGAGGACACCTGTGACGTCGTTCGGGACGTCCTGATCGACCTGTTCGGCGACCGCGAGGCGTGGGAGGCATGGAAGGACGGCGAGCCGGTCTCGAAGGCCGAACGCGTCCGCCTTCAGGGATACGACCCCTGTAACGCGACGCTGGAGTCCGAGTACTACGCCGAGAAGGACGAGTCGAAGTTCCAGCGCTCGAAACACCTCCAGTGGCTCTGGCGACAGTTCGACGCCACTCCCATGGCCGACAACGTCGAGTTCGCGCTCCGATTCAGAGGGATGTTGGGCAAGCACCTCTTCGCCGAGTGCGGGGATAACTGCCGGTTCTTCAAGGGTATCTCCGTCACCTACGGCCACAACATCGAGATCGGGGACAACGTCGTGATCCACGACGACGTCCACCTCGACGACCGCGGCAAGCTCACCATCGGCGACGGAGCCTCCATCTCCGACGGGGTCCACGTCTACAGCCACGACCACGACATCGTCGACCAGACCGAGGTGCGCAACTTCCACACGATCGTCGGCGACGACGCCCGCATCACCTACGACGCGATGGTGCGTGCCGGCTGTCGGATCGGCGAGAACAGCGTCGTCGGCGCGCGTGCGGTCGTGCAGGGCGACGTGCCGAACCACCACGTCGTCGTCGGCACCCCGGCACGGAGCGTCCGGATCAAACCCGGGTGGGAGTCGATCGCCGAGGAGGTACCGGACGGTCGGCTCCCGAACCGACAGGACGAACGCGAGATCGAGTACGAACTGCCCGACGACCTCGACCGCTTCGACGAGTTCGACCGGGACCTCAGTCCGCCGGGCGCGGAGTGACACCCTCAGGTGACGCTTCGGAACGAGTGGAACCCGTGACCCGCGCCGTCGCCGTCAACGTCGCCGCCAACACCAACGAGCCCGGCTTTCGCGGGCCGGTGTATCCGGACGGCTCGTTCGCGTACGTGCCGATCCCCGAGTCCGCTGCGACCCGTCAGCGCGACCGATTCCCCGTCGAGGAGCCTCTACCGACCTACGCGGACCTCGACGTCGAGTTTCGGCTGCCCGAGGCGCTGCGGGCGACGCCGATCCACGCCGACCCCGAGTTCCCTGGGGTCCACGGCCGAGCCCACGCGACCTACGGCGACCCGTACGGCGTGAAGGCCCGCCCCATTGCCGACCTCGATCCCGGCGACTGGCTGTTGTTTTATGCCACGCTCACGCTCCGGCCGGCCGACTGGCGGGGTCCCGGCGGGGAGGCCGTCGGCGACGCGGACGCGGACGAGCGCGGCGGCGACTGGCTGCGGAGCCACGAGGTCGCCGTCGGCGACGACCTCGCGCCCGACTGGGGCGCGTACCTCTTCGCGGGGATGCGGATCGACTCGGTGCTTCCGGAGCCCTCCGGCGAGACGGCCGCCGACCTCGTGCCGACGAACGCCCACCTGAAACGGGATCCGTTCGACGCACGAGTCGTCGTCGCCGGCGATCCGGACGCGTCGGGCCTCCTCGAGCGGGCCGTTCCTTTAAGTACCCCCGACGGTGGAACGGAGGCGAACCGGCTCGTCACCGAGCTATCCTCCGACTCCGGCAAGGGGCCGTGGTGGCGGCGACCGATGCGGTTCGAGCCCGAGGCAACCGCCGAGTTGCTCGACCGCGTCGCGTTCGCCTGATCGGCATCGTCGCGTTCGCCTGATCGGCATCGTCGCGTT
>CAZIFX010000080.1:0-9379 GCA_964538415.1 uncultured Halobellus sp. | reverse complement strand
TCCGGGTCGCCGGATCGATCCACGGATGCTGGAGGCATACCCCCGGCTACTCGCCATATTAACATTATAATACCATCACTACCGTCCGGACCGACGAGACGCCGCGAGCGACGCGACGCCGAGCGCGACGAGCGCGAGGACGACGCCGAACCCGGGCACGTTCTCGTCGCCGTTCGAGGCGGGATCGACGACCGGGGTTGGGGTGGGACCCGGCGTGGGCGTCGGCGCCGGTGCGGCCTCCTGTGCGGCCTCGATCGCTGCGGGGGCCTCGACGACGCCGTGGCCGTGGCGCTCGTCCGGCTCGGCCGCGTCCGTCGGATGCCGCGCGGTGTCGACGATGGCGGCCTGCAGATCGTCGTCCTCGATCCGGCCCTCGGTCGCCGCGATCGCGAGCGCCGCGGTCCCGGCGACGTGCGGCGCGGCCATGCTCGTTCCCTGTCGTGTGAGGTACCCGTCGGTCGTTCCCGCCTCGGCGCTGATGACGTCGACCCCGGGGGCGGTCACGTCGGGGACGACGTAGAACTGCGGCCACTCCTCGGGCGCCTCCCGGAACGCCGCGGTCTTATTGATCGTCTCGCCGGCCGAGAACGTCGCGACCGATCGGTCGTTGCGCACCGCCCCCACCGCGAGCGCGTCGTGGACGTTCGCCGGCGCCGAAGAGGTCTCGTGGCCGGAGTTGCCGGCGGCGGCGACGACGATCGTCCCGGCCGCTCGGGCGTTTCGCACGGGGGCGATGAATCCGTTGAACGTCCCGTCGGCGCCGAGGCTCATCTGGAGGACGTCGACGTCCTCGTCGGCGGTGCCCCGCTGCATCGCGGCGAGCACGCTTGCGAAGGTCGCGGTGCCGTCCTCGCCGAATGCGTTCATGCCGTACAGCGACGCGTCGGGCGCGACGCCGATGTGCGTCCCGGTGGCGGCCCCGCCCGTGACGGTGCCGGCGACGTGGGTGCCGTGGCCGTTCGGATCGTGGGCGTCCGCGACGCGATCGCTCACGAGCGTGCCGTTCTCGTCGAACTCGGCCCACGACTCGAGATCGACGTCCTGGTGGTTCGGGTCGACCCCCGTATCGATCACGGCGACGGTCGCGCCGGCGCCCCGCGTCCCGAACCGATCCCACGCGTCCGGCGCCCCGATCAGTTCGAGCCCGGCGGTGTGCTCGCCGGTCGGCTGGGCCGAGACGGTCCACACGGGGTCGGTCCACGCGTGATCGGTCCGTACGGGAGCAGTCACGGGGTTTGGCACTTCGCGGCCGCTCGCACCGGCCGCCTCGGAACCGCTTGACTCCGTGGTCGTGGCTACGCGCGTCTCGACCTCCACGTTCTCGTGGACCGCGGTGACGTTCGTCACCGCGAGCAGCGCCTCGACGTCGACCTCCTCCGCGTCGACGGTCACGAGCAACGCGTTGGCCAGCCAGAACTCGCGCTCGACGGCGACCTCGGAGCGTTCGTCGGCGAACGATTCGAAGGTCGTCCGTTCCTCGGCGGCGTGATCGCGCAGCTTCGCGACGACCGCGTCGCCCTCGGCGTCCGGCTCGTCTATCGGCGTCAGCCTGACGACGACCTCCGTCGTCCCGGTCTCGTTTTCGAGCGGATCACCCGTCGGCAGCTCGATCCCGTCGAGGTCCGGATCTCCCGCCGAGCTTCCGGATTGGCCGGGAGCATCGCCTGTCGCCACCGTCGCCATCGGAACGAACGCGAGCGACGCGACCACGACGATCAGGACGGTGAGGGACGCGATCACGGCCCGGCCGGATCGCCACCCCCCGTTCATACCGGGCGAAGGGACGGGCTCGGCAAATAGCTTCGGTCGATCGGTGGGGAGCGAACCAGTCGAGGAGGGATCAGGGCTCCCCTCTCGGGACGCCGCGGTCAGCGTTCCGTCCCTTCCGAGGAACCATCCACGTCCTCGCGGACCGGCTCCGGATCCGCTCCGGATCGGTTTCCGATCGACTCCGGACCGATCCCGACCTCCCGTTCGCGGACGGCCGCGACGCGTTGGGCCGCGTCCGCGATCGAATCGAGCACCGCGAGGAGTCGATGGAGCACGTAGAGTCCGACGCCGGCAGAGAGGATCCAGAGACCGAACAGGGGCTGGCCCATGACGACCGTCGCGTAGATCGTGGTGAGAAACGCTACCACGAGGAACGTCCGGCCGAGTCGCGTACGGAGCGCTTCCGAGGGAGAAAGCGGGTCGTGGACCATGGTTGAAGCTGTCGCGGCGGTCACTTAAAACTGAACGAGCCCCGCATGGCGGGGACGGCGGGCTACGGGAGGTCGATCGCGACGTCGTGCTGGCGGCTCGCCGCCTTCAGCGTATTATAAAGCAGCATGGCCCGCGTCATCGGACCGACGCCGCCGGGGACCGGCGTGATCGCGCCCGCCACCTCGCTGGCGGAGTCGTAGTCCACGTCGCCGACGAGCGCGTACCCTTTTTCGGTGTCGGCGTCGACGCGATTGATCCCGACGTCGATCACGGTCGCTCCCTCCTTGAGCATCGAACCGTCGACGAACTCGGGGATTCCGGCCGCGGCGATGACGAGGTCGGCGCCCGCGAGCTTCGCCTCGAGGTCCCTGGTTCGAGAGTGACAGACCGTGACCGTGGCGTTACCGCCCGAGGCCTTCTGTATCAGGAGGTTCGCCATGGGCTTGCCGACGATGTCGGATCGGCCGACGATCACTGCGTCCGCGCCCTCGGTCTCGATGTCGTAGGCCGAAAGCAGTTTCTGGACGCCGTGTGGGGTGCAGGGTTTAAATCGTGCGTCGCCCGCGACCAGCCGCCCGACGTTCTCGGGATGGAAGCCATCGACGTCCTTCTCCGGATCGATCCGCCGGAGTACGGATCGCTCGTCGACGTGGTCGGGCACGGGCAGTTGGACCAGAACGCCGTGGACGTCCTCACGTTCGTTGAGGTCGTCTATCGTGTGGTAAAGGGTCTCCGCGGACTCGTCGGGATCGATCTCGACGTGGATCCCCTCGATGCCGACCTCCTCGCAGTCGCGCTGTTTCATCGAGACGTACGTCTCGCTCGCCGGATCGTCGCTCATCAGAACGGTCGCCAGTCCGGGCGTCACGCCCGCGTCCGCGAGCGTCTCCACCCGTTCCGCGATCTCGGCACGCAGATCGGTCGCGACCGCCTTGCCGTCGATGACCTCGGTCATGACCGAATCGAGACGGACGATGCCTAAAAGCTCCCCGGGATCGTGTTCAACACTGGGTTGCGAGCGGCTTGGATGATCACGAATGTGGATCGTCATCGGCAAACGGCCGGCTGCAACGCGGATCGTCCGCGGGAGTTGCAACCGAATGCAAGCGAATCGACGGCCGGAGGGGGGAACTCAGCGGTCGGTCAGTCGGTACTCGAGCGTGCCCAGTCCGGGGACGGTCAGCTCGTGGGTTCGGCCGCGAAGCCGAGCGGCGATGGTCGGGAGTCCGTGGCGAACGAGATACCAGCCGAGCCCGAGCGCGACGGAGACGGCGGCCGTCGCCGCCGGGAACGTGATGAACGCGACGAGCGCGAAGAGGCCGACGGTCAGCGCCATCGCGCTCCAAATCGACGGATCCCGCGGCGGTGCTCGGACCGATCTGAAGGTGTCTTCAGTCATGTATCACCCTCGGTGCTTCGTGGGTAAATACTTTCAGATTCCAAATAGTTTTTGAGAAACGATACCACACGTCAGTACCCAAATCGCATCTATAACGGTCCTTGCTGCATGTAAGCGTTGACATGAGAGGCGGTGTGTATATATCCGTTTTCTTAACGTAGGCGATCGATCACGTCAGATGACGTCGAATTGAACCCGCCTTGCAAGCGTCTCAAGGGCTGAAAACGGAGAATAAATCCGCCTTAATTCGATGCGATTCGGAACGAGAACGTCTCGCATTCAACCGGGTCGGGCTCCAAGGGTGATTCACGATGAACACGACTTCCGATCGATCCATGAACCGAGCGACGATCGTCACGCTCCTCGCGGGGGCGCTGATGATCCTCGCCGTCGCCACAACGGGTGGACTCGCCGCGGCCGACGCCGGTGACGGAGCGAACGTAACCGACGGCGGAGCGAACGTAACCGACGACGGGCCGCCGAGCGACCTGCCCGACCCGGTCCCCGACTTCGTCGGCGACCTGCTCGGCGCGATCGATGACTTCCTGTCGGGACTCTCCGACTCGGTCGGTGCGACCGAGATCCTCCCGGGCGGTGATCGACGATGACCCATGAGCGAGCACCGAACGCCGCCGACGACCGATCGGTGCTGCTCGACCGACGACAGTACCTCGGCGTGGCCAGCGCGGCCGCGGTCGGTACCACGGCGCTCGCCGGCTGCGTCGGGAAGGCGTCGGGAACGCTGGCGACGAGCGTCACCGACCAGCCGGCCGACATCGGGGACTTCGATTCACTCGTCGTGACGATCGAGGGGATCTGGCTCGGCCCGCAGGGCGCCGAGAGCGGCACGGACGACGAGGCGACTGGAAACGTGACCGACGACGAGGACGGCGACGATGCCGACGATGCCGACGACGGCCCGTCCGGCCGTGAGTACCACGAGTTCGACGAGCCACAGCAGGCGGACCTCGTGGAGCTGCAGGACGATTCCGCTCAGCTGATAGACGAACGCGAACTCGACGTAGCGACCTACCGATTCCTCCAACTCCACGTTAGCGACGTCAACGGGACGCTCGTCGACGGCGGGGAGGCGACCGTCGATCTCCCGGGGCAGGCGCCGCTCACCTTCAACGCGTCCTTCGAGATCCGCGAGGACACCCGGACGAGCTTCGTCGCCGACTTCGCGCCGGTCAAACGCGGTCGAACGGACGCCTACCTCCTCAGGCCGGTCCCTCAGGGGATCGAAGTGAGCTACGAATCGACCGAGGACTAATCCGGGCCGTCGACGGCGCGGTGCAGATCGACGAAGGCCGATTCGTTCCCCCGTTGGAGCCACGGATGGCTTCGGGGTCAGGGTTCGGGAGCGTCCCGGGAATCGGGGAACGAGCCCGCAGCGCGTGTGACGATCGGTCCACGAGACACACGGTCGCGGTTCCGGTCGTTCCGGATTTCGCATCCGGAACGGCCCGAATCCGTCGACGCGACTCACGCGACGTCGTCACGACTCACACGACGTCGTCGGCCGACCTCGATCCAACCGACCGGACGCCGACGACTTTTGTACCCGCGCGTGCATCGCTTGAGCATGACGCTCGACCGCTACGCTGACGCCGTCGCCGACCTCGATCCGGAGCCGGGGGCGACCGAAACCGCCGAACTGGTCGTCACCGACGACGTCCTCGTGAAGGCGTTCGTCCTCGCGCCCGGCGCCGAGATCAGTCCGCACGAACACGCCGACGCGACCAACGTCTTTCACGTGTTGGAGGGCGAACCGACCGTGATCCGCGACGACGAGACCGAGACGCTCGCCGCGCCCGCGGTCGTCCTCAACGAGCGCGGCGACGTTCACGGGGCACGAAACGAGACGGACGAACGGGCCGTGCTCACGGCCAGCCTCTGTCCGCTCCCCTGATGGTCGAGGAGATCGACGTCGAGGAGCTGCAGGCGCTCCTCGACCGCGACGAGCCGCTCCGAATCGTCGACATTCGCGACGAGCGCGCCTTCGACCGGGGGCACATCCCGACCAGCGAGTCCATCCCGTTTCCGCAGCTGACGACGCGTATCGCCGAACTCGACGGCGCGAAGCGGGTGGTTACCGTCTGCCCGCACGGGATCGCCAGCCGACAGGCCGCCGAACTCGTCGGAACCTACGAGGGTACCGCCGACGCTCGCGTCGAGAGCCTACACGGCGGGATCGAGGCCTGGGAGCGCGAGATCGGCCGGTTGGAGACCAACGATCGCGACCAGAGGACGGCCGACGGATCCGCGTTCGACGGATCGGCCGAACCCGACGAGGGTCCCGAGGCACCCTTCTAACCGATCGGGCGCTTCTACCGCCGTCCGGCACGCAGCGTACCGACCGATAGCAGGGCGAGCAACGCCACCAACGCGACGCCCGGACCGAATCCGGGCACCGACTCGACCGTCTCTCCGATCCCGTCGGCCACGCCGTCCAGCGGTCCATCCCCTTCGACGGTCACCGTCGCAGCCGCGCCGCTCGTCGGCCCCATCGCCTCGACGCGCACCGACCCGGAGCCCTCCATGACGAGTTCACGCTCGACGGTCGTGGACTCGCCTGCATCCAACCGTACCGACGTCGAGGCGACCGCCTCGTCGTCCACGAGGAACTCGACGTCGCCGGCTGCCGGAACGTCGGCGTCGTTCGCGACCTCTGCGGTCGCGACGACGACGTCGCCGGTCACGACGTCATCGGGAGCCACGGCGAGTCCGGTGACGGTCACGAGTTCGGGCTCGGTGACGACGACGGAGAACGTCTCGCTGCCGATCCGGACCTCGTGTTCGCCCGGCTCCGCGAACGCGTGTTCGAGGGTCACGGTCCGTTCCGTGTCGGGGTCGACGGTTCCGTTCTCAACCGCGACGAGGTCGTCGTCGACGCGTAACGGCACCTCGTAGGTGCCGGCCACACCGCCCGTGTTGCGGACGTTCACGTCGAGTTCGAGCGTCTCGTCGGAGACGAGCCTGACCGGGCCGCGGTCGATCGGCCGGTCGCGGAACTCACCCGTCGCGCGGATACCCTCGGCCGCGAGGCCGTAGCCGACCTGTGCTGGCGGCGCGCCGAACGCCTCGGCGTGTGCGTCGCGGTCCCAGACCTCGGGGGCGGCCTCGGTGGTCGTATATCGCTCGGCGTCCTCGCGGATCGCCGCCGCGGCCGCCTCGTCGCCGCCCTCGGCGGCGGCCGCCTCGACGGCATCGAGGAACGTCCGGCTCGTGATGGAACCCGATGCCGCGTTCAGTTCGCGGAAGACGGTCGCGAGCGAGGCCTCTCCGTCCGTCGCGACGCGCAGCTGTCGATCGATCTCACCCGCGGCGAGCGACCCCTTCGTGTAGTCGGGATGGCCCCGCCACGTTTCCGGATCGGCGAGGATCGACGTCGCCTCCGGTCGTCGTTCGCCGCGTGCGAGCGTGCGCTGGAACTCCGAAAAGTCGGCCACCCCGCGTTCGACGGCGAACAGCGCGGCATAGTAGGTCGCCGTCGCCTCCGTGAACCACCGCGCGCTCGCCTCCGCGTCGTACGACTGCCGCGCGTGGACGTACTCGTGTGTCCAGACGTCGTCGGCGGTGCCCGCGGGTTCGTCCGCGGCGACCCACATGTCGCGGTCGCCCGCCTGGAGCCCGCGGGCCGCCCACTCGACCTCCCCGGTCGGCGCGGCGATGGCGACGACCTCGGGGTTCCGAGCGCCGACCTGCAGCCCGAGCGCGGCGTGCTCGAACGCGGAGAACACCTCCTCGGGCGAGGCGACCGGATCGGCCGCCGCGGGAACGATCAGCCGAAACCGCTGGCCTGCGGCCTCGTGACGGTGCTCCTCGTGCGGACCGAGAAACGCCATCGCCTGTGACGCGACGCCCTCGCCGTCGACGTCGCGGTCGCGGTCGACGCGCAGCTCCCCGCCGACCGACGAGTAGCTGACGTCGGTGACCGGGGTACGAACCAGCGCCCACTCCCCGGCGTCGACGAACCGATACGAGCCCCCACCGTCGAGCGGCCCGTCGCCGACGGCGGTGTCGTTGGCGTCCATCCGGTAGGTGATCGAGGGCCGCTCCGTGGTGCCGTCCCACTCCCACGTCTCGCCGTCGTCGTCCACTCGGTCGAACCCGTCGACTTCGATCGGGCCGGCGGTAGCGCTCCTTAGGGTGAGTTGCAGTGCCCGGGCTCGATCCGGGATCTCGACGCTGGCGGTGACCCCGACGACTCCCGACTCCTCGACGAGGAAGAGGTCGTCGTGCAGCAGAATGGTGTCATCGTCGACGGCGAGGGTCCCCGCATGGTCGACGGCGGGAGTCCCCGCAACGGCGGGCGACCAGGAGTCCCCGACCGAGGGGTCGTCCGTCATCCCCGTCACGCCGCCGTTCGGGGCCGCGCCCGTCGCCCCGCCGCTCGCGGCCAGTCCCGTCGCGAGGACGAGCGAGATCACGAGCAGGGCGGCGAGCGCGACGCCGCGTCCTCGTCCGAACCGTCTCATGGGTTCGCCACGACGCCGTCGGGTTTATGATTATCCGTCCGCGGTCGGAGCGAATCGAACGCGTCGCGACGAGAAAGAGCCATCCTCGTTTCGAGGGGAGGGAGCGTGTGACGGGTCCCTCCACGGAGGTGTACGACGCAAAACCAGTTAGTTATTGGCAGAATTTTTCGCGTGGATGCACGACGAAGAGATCGGTTCCAAAGGTGGTCCGTGGGGAATGAACGGGCGTCGGAGCGTCGTCGACACGGACTCAGACCGCGTGTACTCGTGCCGTCCAGAAGTCTCGAAACGCGTCGTCGATCGCCGCCTTCGGGGCTCCCGTCGCGTCCGAGACGGTCGTGTGATCGGCGTGCTCTCGGACCTCGCCGAGGACGCTTCGCTCCCCGACGGCGATGGTCCGATCGACGTCTTCGATCGCGGATAGTGCCTCGCGGACGTCGGAAAGGTGATCGGCGATCTGCCCCTCCCGGCGACGTTCGAAGCGTCCCTGTGAGAACCCACCCTTCGAGTGGGCCTCCTTCACGTCGGCGGTAAATCCCTCGAACTCCACGCGTTCGTCCGCCTCGTAGACGCCGAGCGCGAACGTGTCGGAGCGGACGAGCGCGAACGCGAACCGCCCGGTCGGGAGGAACCACTCGTCGGGAAGTCTGAATCGATCGTCCCACCGGTCGAAGGGCTCCGGATGCAACGCGGGCGAGACGGCGGCGCTCACGGCGCCGATGTCGTCCGCGACGACGACCGTGGGGGCGGCCCGTCTGACGAGTCGGCTTCGGTCCCCGAGCAGGTCCGCGACCGACGACGGGACCGTGTCCTCGTCCGGGACGAAGGCGGTGAGCAGCCCCTCCGGATCGTCGCTCCGGATCGACCGGAGCCGACCGAGCACGTCGCGAAGCCGCCCGTCGCGGACGTCGCTCACCCGTCGATATTCGACGTCTTCCTCGCCCGATTCGGCCCGGGCGATGCGGTCCTCCAGCTCCGCGATGCGGTCCTCCAGTCGGTTGACCCGCTCCTCGGCGCGCTGCCGGTCCGCGACCGCGTCGGACCGGCGTTCCTCCTCCGCCTCGGCCCGCCGTTCGAGGTGGCGTTTCTCCTCCTCCAGCTCGGCGATCCGCTCCTTCAGTTCGGCACGGCCGAGCAGCTCGTCGATCATGACCAAAACACGGGTCCGCCGTGGGTAAAAGGTAGCGTCCGCCGTCCGCCCATTCTGCGGTCGGCGGCCTCCGGCTCGTGTGCCGTCCGCCTATTCTGCGGTCGGCGGCCTCCGGCTCGTGTGCCGTCCGTGACCTCCGGACGCCTC
>CAZIFX010000079.1:0-9470 GCA_964538415.1 uncultured Halobellus sp. | reverse complement strand
CATCTTTCACCCGCCGTCATCGACGCTCGAGCCGCCATCGACGCCCGAGCCGCCACCACCGTCGTGAGCGCCGCCACCGTCGATCGAAACGCAATTACGAATAGGTTGAATGAGTAATGGGAAAGCGTCATGGACGACCGGCTCACAGTCCTCGGCGTGGCCGCCATCGTGGCCGTTCTGGCGTCGTTCGCCGCCGTCGTCGGGCCGCTTGCCACGATCTCCGGCCATGCCGCCGACGAGCCCGAGCCCGACCAGCTGGTCGAACGGCTGGTCACCGACCCGCCCGAGGCGATCGACGGTGAGCTCGAGGAGACCACGGTGCGGAACGGCACGGTCGTCGAACGCACCACCTACGAGGTGGTATATCGGCCCGAACCCCACGAGATGCGCGTCCGGATCACCGGTCCGGGAACGGAGACCACGCTGGTACAGAATCGGACGCATCTGTGGATGTACGACGCCGAGGAGAACGAACTCACCCGGGGGAACCTCTCCGAGTTCGAACGCGGGTTCGTCGTTCCCGCGCTCGAACACGACCACTACCCGGACCTCACCGACGAGTTCGAGGTGACCTACGAGGGAACCGAGCGCGTGGCCGGCCGAGAGGCGTACGCCCTGCGGCTCGAGGGGCCACAACCGGACGACGCCGCTATCGAACTACTGATCGGCGATCGGGAGTATCGCGTCCTGGAGACGCGGTTCGACGAGCCGCTGGTGTTAGTCGACCATCAACTCTGGATCGACCGTGAGCGGCACTACCCACTCCTCGAACGGACGGTGCTCGAAACGCCCGATGGCGATTCGCTGGTTTATGAAACCCGTTATGACCGGATCGAGTTCGAGCTCCCCGAGGAGCCGGATCCCTTCGACTTCTATCCGGCCCGGGACCTTCCGGACGCCGATCCCGACGAGGTGACCGAGTTCCCCGAGTACGAGGTCGACAGCTACGAGTCGATCGAGGCCGCCCGGACGGCGACGTCGGTTCGAATCCCCGAGCCACGGGTGCCCGACTCCTATCGGTTCGAGGAGGTCCGCGTCACCACGCTCGAGGATTCCGAACGCGTCCATCTGCACTACGCCGACGGTGAGGAGACGGTTCGGGTGGCGGCGTCGCCGGACGCGACGTTCGATCCCCGGGGCGTCGCCGTCGCCGTCGGCGATGGACGCGGGACGCTCACCGAAGCCGGCGGGCTGACCCGGCTCTACTGGGAATGTGACGGGATGCTTCACTGGGTCATCGGTTCCGTGGACGCCGACGAGGCGGCCGCCATCGCCGAATCGGTCGACTGTGGCTGAGCGTCGGCTGCACCTCGCGTGAATGGTTTACCATCTCGGACCCGAACGGACGATCGATGCCAGCGTCACCGCTATCGACGGCGGAACTGATCGAGTCGTTCACCGGACTGGTCGTCGAGAGCCTCGTGGTCACACAGGACTTCGAGTCGGCGACGATCGACTGTCGCCGCTGCGGCGAGGCGCTGTCGGTCGGCGACGCGGTCACCGTCGCGGTGACCTGCTATGAGGACCACAGCTGGGAGATACAGGGGATCTACTGTGCGGATCACGGCGTAGACTCCGTAAGCAAGACGATGGGCGTTCGTGCCGAAAACCAGGCGGTCGTCGACGCGACGCTGGAGGCGGCGGGCTACCTGCCGCCGAACGGCGCGTTCGAACCCGACGCGCTCACCCTCGGCGCGGTGGAGGTGGTGGCGTACAGCCCGACCGGCGACGGCTACTGAGTCGGTCGGTGCGGGCGATCCGGTTCGGCTTCTTGGCTCCGTTGAAATTCTCACCGAGTGATATATCGTGCCCGAGACGTGGTCTATCCGGGCAAGCGATCCGCCGAGGAACGCGTCGAACTATCCACCGGTTGGTGAGATCGCCGCGCAGGATGGAGAGGCCGTATGCAGCAGTTGTTACCTCTTCGTTACGACACCATGCGGCGAGCGGGTGTTTGACGTCAGAGAACGGGCTTTCGAATTTCGGTGCACGCGTATTCAAGCATCGTGAATGCCGTCACCGACTCGTCGGCAATATCCGTCTTATGGAGACGGAACGTCTAGATAATCCGGTCCCGGAGCTGGTCGAGGTTCTGGGCGTTGTAGACCAGTTTTGCCTCGTCGGTCGTCGGGGTTGCGACGCAGGTCAACCGCAAGTTCATCGCGTCCACCTCCTCATCGGAGAGACTACGGTTGACCTCCATTTTAACCTCACCATCAACCAGTACCGCCGCACAGTTGATACAGCCACCACCTCGACAGTAGAACGGCCAGTCGTAACCTTCCCTCTCAGCCGCCTCAAGGATGTACTCTCCCTTTTTAACCGCTAGCGTCCCGTAGGCTTCCGACATCAGATCGGCCTCGGCCGCCTTCTCGAAGAGGTCGCCGTCCTCCAGCGACCAGCCCTCGTTCTCCATGACCTCGTAATCGAGAAACTCGACGGTGGAACCGATCGACTCCGGTTTCACGGAGACGACCGGAACCGGCGAGAACCGAACCGTGCGTTCAGTGACGCTCCCGAGTAGGTATCGCCTGAGACCGGTGCGACCGTGGGTTCCCATCACGACGACATCGATCTCCCCTTCCGCCGTGTATCCGCCGATCGCTTCGTGTGGCCGACCGCTTCGCGTGGCCGTGACGACTTCCACGCCAGCAGCTTCGCCACGTTCGCACACGGCGTCAGTCGGTGACGACTCCTTCCTGCGCCCGTCCGAAGTGACGTGGAGTGCGTGGAGCGTCCCGTCGCCTTCGGTCACGAGGTCGATCGCGTGTTCCGTGGCGGCCTCGGCCCCCTCACTCCCGTCGGTTGGGACGAGGACGTTCTCGACATCGAAGTCGATGACGGTGTCCTCGTGAACGGTTACAACAGGGATCGGCGACTCCTGGAGCATCCGTTCGACCACGCTACCGAGCAGGAATCGACCGACCCCCGTTCGACCATGTGTCCCCATCACGACGACGTCGGCGCCGTGTTCATCGGCATAGTCGATGATTGCCTGGTGGATGGCCGCTTCCTCGTCGTCGATGACCTCGACCTGCGGGGTGAGTCCAGCCTCGATCGCGATCCGTTCGACGTCCTCGACGGCCCGTGACGCCCGCTCTTCGTTTTCCGGCTCCCGAACGGAGATTACGGACAGATCGGCGCCGAACAGTTCGGCCATTCGGACAGCGACGGTTCCCGCCCGCTCCGCCACGTTGCTTCCGTCCGTCGGGACGAGGATTCGGTCGTACATACCTGCTACTATCTCCGCTACCCCATATCAAACCTCCGTCATTTTAAATAACGGAGAGTCGCCCCGAAGAGGGAGGCGAACGTCCTGAAGTCGTACGGAGACTGGTAGATCTTCCACGATGGAGGGGGTAAATCTCCTTGAGCCGATCGGCCTCGACTCAGTTGACGGGGTAGGATCACACGTAGAACTATAGTGGGAAGGAACGAAGGTCGGCGCTGAGAAACCTATGTCAGTAGACACGAGCAACGAACTCACGCACCATCTGGCGGTGGGTACGGGGAGTTTGATCTTCGCTGCGTTGCTGTGGGTGGCGGGGTATCACGAGCAGCGGGTCGTCGGAGCGGTTCCGTGGTTCCTCCTCGTTTTAGTGTTGGTCATCGGGCCGACGATACGGCTCTGGCCCGGAATCAGACGCCGGTTCCCGGGGAACTTCCCGGTAAGCTGGCGGGCAGAACTGGGGATCTGGTTTGCCATCTGGAGTGTTGTTCACCTGCTTTTCGTGTTCCAGGCGAGAAACTGGGACGTCATCGGCTACCTGTCCGGGATGAGTCCGTGGGCATTCGGCTCGTTCGTGGCCCTGATCATCGCGGTCGCGCTCGCGGTCACCTCGAATAACCGAGCGTATGACTACATGGGTGGGAAGGCGTGGAAGTGGCACCAGACGGTCGGTGCGTACACGATCTTTTGGCTTCTCGCCGTTCACATCTACGACAGAGCCTATCTCCGACCGGGGTTTCCGTCCGATGACCCGCTTCATTGGTTGTACCTGATCACGCTGGTCTTCGTCGTCGCGTTCCAGACCGCTGCGTTCGCTAAGATCGTCTCCCGCTACCGGAAGACGGGTAAATACCCCTCAGGATTGAGCTGATTCATCCGGGTGATTCGCGGTCTCCACCGCCATTCTTCATCAGATAGTACGCTTGAAAAGGAGGTTTCAACGGAGCCGGTTTAAATAACTCTCGTCGTCCCGTACGAGGTGTCTCGCCGCCGACGGCGGGATTTATCGCCACCATCGGTGCCGTCGACGGTCCGGGCTGCCTGCAGTGGCAGGCTGCCGGGCTGCGACTCCCGAGGTCCCGCTCGCACGGCTCGCGGGACCGCTCGGCGCCCCCGATCGAACTCCCTCGCGCGCGTCGGAGTCGCGCGCGCCGATGTGAAGCGGGCGCCATGCAGTTCGCGGGCTGGTTGCGGTCGCCGCGCCGAGACACCCGGTGATTTTTATGGAATCGGGCGGGATCGTCGGATGAAGCCGTTCGCCCCGCGTCTCGCCGGTCCCCGACGCGCGGAGCGTGCCCTCATCATGGTTCCGGAAGATCCCGCCCTCCGCCGCCGCGTCCTGCTCGCCATCGCGCTCGTGGTCGTCCTCCCGTTCGCGTTCATCTACGCCTTCGTCTGGGTCACGAACGCGATCTTCATCCCCCTACTCGAGTCGCAGGGACACGGCCCGTATCACGGCCGGGTCTACGTCGAGCCGTGGTTCGCCGTCCTCGTCGTTCTCGGCGGGCTCGCGTTTCAGGCGTGGAAGGGGCCGTCGATGGTGCTCGCGAGCGTCGGGGCCCGCCGCGTCGACGCGAACGAGCGCCCCGAGCTCCACGCTCGGGTTACGCGGCTCGCCCGGACCGCGGACGTCGAGCCGCCGGCGATCGCGGTGGCGACGAACGCCGCGCCGAACGCGATGGCGGTACAGGGACCCGAGGGGCCGACGATCGTCGTCACCACGGGGCTGTTGGAGACGCTCGACGGCGACGAACTCGACGCGGTCCTGGCCCACGAGATCGCCCACGTCGCGAACCGCGACGCGACCGTGATGACGGTGGCGTGGCTGTTGCCCACGGTCACCTACTACGTCGCCGTGGCGGCCGCGTACGTCCTCTACGGGATCGCACGGGCGCTCGGGTCGGGCTCGTCCGGCTCGCGGCGGAGCGGCGACGGCGCCGCGAAGGCGCTTTTGGTGCTGGTCGTCGTCTCGCTCGTCAGTCTCGCGATCGCCGCGATGTTCTGGGCCGCGAGCACGCTCGTCCATCGGGTGCTTTCGCGGTATCGCGAGTACGCGGCCGACCGCGGCGCGGCGGCGATCACGGGCGACCCCGCGGCGCTGGCGAACGCCCTCTCGACGCTCGACGAGCGAATGCCGGAGACCTCCGACGACGACCTCCGACGGCTCGACGGCGGATCCGAGGCCCTCACCGTCGCCCCGCTCGATGGGCGGGCGTTCACCGACGCCGAACTCGTCTCGACTGACGTCTTTCCGGACACGCACCCGCCGACCCGCGAACGGATCGACCGCCTGCGCGACGTCGCGGCGGAGTTGGAGGGTAGCTCGTCGACGGCCGCCGGCTCGCTTACGACCGCCGGCTCGTCGACGACGGACGATTCGACGGAGGCGGGTCCGCCGTGAACCGGCGACGGTTCCTCGCGGCGCTCGCGACGGGGGGTACGGCCGCGATCGCCGGCTGCGGCTACGCCCACGGCGGCGGCGACGTCCGCGAGACGCGGTCGTTCGGGGGCAGGTCGACGACGGGCGGATTCGCCCGCGCCGTCGAACACGCCGTCGGCGACGACCGCATCGTTCGGGCGGTTACCGGCGAAACGCCGTTTTCCTTCGGGGAGCCGACCGAGATCGGCGTCTTCGACCGCGCGGGCGATCCCGTCTGGGAGGTGGCCCACGACGCGGTCACGGCTGCGCTCGCGACCGACCGTGCCGCCGAGACGGTCTTTCTGGTCGAGGACCTCGAGGAGGGCGCCGACCTCCTCGCCTTCGACGGGCCCGAAACGCTCGGCGAAACGGACCGAGGCGACGATGAGGGAACCGGCTCGCTGCCGGAGGGATCGCTCGCGTGGCGGACGTCGGTCGACGGCCTCGTCGAGCGGGTCGAGGAGGATGGCCGCACGCCGCCGATGGCCGGCGACGGTCGGGAGACGTATCTCGCGCTCTCCGACGAGGTGATCGCGGTTCGGGACGGCACGGTCGCGTGGCGGCGGTCGTTCGACGTCGACGACCGGATTTACGCCATCCACGCCGGATTCGATGCCGAAACGGCCGGTCCGGCGGCCGTGGTGGTCGCCGACCACGCGGTCGTCGCGCTCGCGGCCGACGGCGACGTGCGGTGGCGACACGCCGCGGTCCCGTCGGAGGGCGAGTCATCGTCCTCCGACGACGGGCCACCCGCCGTCGAGGTGCCGCCGATCGATGCGGTTCCCGCCCCACGCGTCCACGTTCGCGACGGCGATCGGGTGCTCGCGCTCGATCCGGCGGACGGCACTCGGCAGTGGGAGGTGACCGTCGTCGACGGGGAGGATCCGACACACGCCGTGGAGGGAATCGTCGCGGTGGCCGGGCGGGACGCGGGCGGCGCGGTCGACGCCGCGAACGGCGAGGTCCTCTGGACGACCGATCGACGGACTGCATCGCCGCTCGTGGCCGACGCCGAACGGGGCTACTCGGTCACCGGAGACGCGGTCCGGGCCGTCGATGCCGACGGGATCGCGTGGCGACGCGAGTTGGACGACGCCGGCGGCGTCGTCATCGACGGCTGGGTCGAGCCGGGCCGCGTCGCGTTCGCGTTCGACGACGGCCGGATCGTCACGCTCCAGCGATACGACGAGGAGCCGGGCGTCCTTCCGAGTGTATAATCCGTGAATAATAGTTACATCAAAGCTTAACCCCGGTGGCCGTCTCAACCGGGACATGCAGCTACGAGACGCGATAGACGATCACAAGCGTCACTTGGGTCATTCGACTCGATTCACGGGCGAGCGCCGGACGCTCGGCGGCCGGTTCTCCGGCGGCGAGGGACGGCTCGTTCACGTCGACGACGACGGCGAGCTTCGTGACTTCGGCTACCCGTTGACCGGCCGTTCGGGGCTCGTCCGAAGCCGATTCGGGATCCTCGTGGACGGCGAGCGCCGCTGGTTCGACGCGGCGGGGACGACACAGCGCTACGTTGAAGCGACGACCGTGGTGGAGACGACCCACCACACCGACCTCGCGACCGTGCGCCGATACGACGCGACGGTCGACGACGCCCACCTCACACACGTGACGGTGGAGACGCCTGACGCTTCGGACGAAGGCGCCGACGATTCGGACGAGGGCGAGGGTACCCCGGACGAGGGCGAGGGTACCTCGGACGACGGCGTGACCGTTCCCGAGGACGCCTCGCTGCTCGTGTACGCACGTTTCGCGCCCGACGGCCGTGACGACCGGCTCGGCCAGCTCCGGTACGACGACGCGGTCGAGATCTACCACGCGGCGGAGCGCGACTTCCTCGCGAGCGCGACGGGGTTCGACGACCTGCGGGGACAGCTCCCGACGACGTTTCCGGAGCTGCTCGACGAGCGACCGGTCGACCTGCCGCGTGACCGTCACGCCGGACGATACGAGGAGGAGCGGCTCTGTGGCGAGGTCGTCGTCGAGGTGCCCCTCGAGTCGGGGGCGACGACGGTCGGGAGCCTGCTGACCGATCACGAGGAGACGTCCCGTGAGACGGCACGCGAGCGATTGGGCGACCTGTTCGCGTCGGTCGAACCCCCGGACGAGGCGTCCGGCACGCCCGATCGTGAGGCCGCCCGGGAGGCCCTCGTCGCGGCGACCGACGGTTCGGTCCCCCCGATGCCCGAGTCGGCCCCGCGCCGCGAGTCGCTCGCGGCGGACCTCCGCGTGCTCTCGTTGCTCTCGGCCGAGAGCGGCCTGCGCATCGCCGGTCCCGACTTCGACCCGCACTACCAGCACTCCGGCGGCTACGGCTACACTTGGTTCCGCGACGACGCGGAGGTCTCCGGATTCGTCCTCGACGCCGACGCGCGGCTCGGGATCGGGCTCGACGGCTGGCACGAACGGTCCGCCCGCATGTACGTCGACGCCCAACGCCCGGACGGCTCCTGGCCACACCGCGTCTGGCCGCACAGCGGGGCCATCGCCCCCGGCTGGGCGAACGCACGGCTGGAGGCGGGCCCCGACGTCGACTATCAGGCCGACCAGACGGGCAGCGTGATCGCCTTCCTCGCGCGGGCCCGGGCGGCCGGCGTCGAGGTCACGGGACTGAAGAAGACGCTCGTCGAGGCGCTCGTCGGCCTCGACGACACGCTGGAGGCGGACGGGCTCCCGGTCGTCTGTCAGAACGCGTGGGAGGACTCGATCGGCCGGTTCGGCCACACGACCGCCACGTTTCTCGAGGCGTACGCCGAGCTCGCGATCCACGGCTCCGGCGTCGGCGCCGACGACGATCGGATCGACGGCGACGCGGCGACTCACGCCGAGCGACGGGCGCGGGAGGTGTACGAGGCCCTCGACGACCTCTGGGTTCCCGAGCGCGGGTGTTATGCACTGCGCGAGACGCCCCACGGTGACCTCGACGGCCGGCTCGACTCCGCGACGCTCGCGCTCGCGAGCGCCCACCGCGCGTTCGACGCGCTCGGCGGGGATGAAACGGCCGGAGCGGACGCGGCGGACGGTGAGTCCGGCCCGGGCGCCGTCGACGCCGACCGGCTCGACCGGCTGGTCGAGCACGTCGAGACGGTCGTCGACGGGCTCGCACGCGACACGGACGCGATCACGGGACTGTTCCGCTACGAGAAGGACGGCTGGCGGCAGGCCGCACAGGGACGCGAGAAGGTCTGGACGGTCTCGACGGCGTGGGGCGCGAACGCCTGCGCCGAGCTGGCCGTCCTGCTCGTCGCCCGCGACGATCCGCGCGCCGAGCGGATCGCCCAGCGGGCCCGCGACCTGCTCGAACAGGTCTCGCCCGACGGAACGCTCCGTGCGGAGACGAGCTACCTTCCCGAGCAGTTCTTCGACGACGGGACGCCCGACAGCGCGACGCCGCTCGGGTGGCCTCACGCCATCCGGCTCGCGACCGTCGCCCTGCTCGACGACCACGACATGCTCGACGTTGACGCCGCCGCGCACGTGAGCGCCGACGACTGAGACCTACGGGCGATCCGATCGGCTTCGAGACGCCCGGCAGGCCGATCGTCGCTTCACCTGACTCGGCCGTGAGAGTTAGTGGGCTGTGTTTTCTATCCCCACGCATGAGCCACGGCGAGGAGTTCACGACCGATCCGGACGCGGAACGACGACGGATCCGGGAGCGGAAGCTCCGGGAGCTTCGACGGCGGATCGAAAGCGGCGACGGCACGGACGGCGAAAGCGGCGACGGCACGGACGGCGAAAGCGGCGAGGCGCCCTCGGAGTCCAGGGAGACGGACGCCTTGGACGCGCCCGCCGAACCGATAGCGA
>CAZIFX010000078.1:0-9521 GCA_964538415.1 uncultured Halobellus sp. | reverse complement strand
GGCGACGAGGGGCGGCGATCCGGCGGCGACGAGGGGCGGCGATCCGGCGGCGACCCGGCTAGGGATGCGCGTAGTAGGTGACGAGTTCCTCCTCGCCGGTCGGTCCGTCCGCCGCGCGGGTCGGAGCGGGATCGAACGCGTCGATCCGAACGAAGCCGACGCGCTCGAACTGGACGACATCGTCGATGTCGGCGTCGGCGATGGCGGGTTCGGCGTGGCCGCGAACGTCGCCCTCGGCGGTGCGCACCAGCGTCTCGAGGCTCTCCTCGTCGGGGACCCAGTGAACGACGTCGACGTCGCCCTCCCGGACGACGGAGATGTCGTCGCCCACGTACTCGAAGGCGTCCCGGACGTGCCGCACGCAGCCGAATCCCTTGAGCCAGACGCGGTCGCCGTGGGTCGGGAGGTCCGACTCCTCCAGCCGGACGCGGCCGGCGGGAACGGTGCGGGTGCCGCGGTCCGCGTGGTCCGGATGCCGCGGCGGGTGGCCGGCCTCCGGGCCGCCGATCACGTCGCGAACCACTGCGGGATCCATCTCACGGTCGCGAACGAGGAAGTACCGGTCCGCGTCGTCGTCGACGAGATCGCGGTTGTTCGCGTAGACCGACGACATCGCGAGGTCGACGTCGGACGTCGACATGCCGAGCTCGGTCATCGACTCCACGATGGCCTCCCCGCGGATGCCGCGGCGGCGGACCGACTGCAGCGTGGGCGCTCTGGGGTCGTCCCACCCCGTCAGCTCGCCCGCGTCGATCAGCTCCTTGATAGTCGAGGTGGAGAGCTTCACGTCGTACTCGTCGACCTGGACGTGTCCCCAGTGGAGCACCTCGGGGTACTCCCAATCGAAGTAGTCGTAGACGAACCGCTGGCGCTTCGCGGAGTCCTGAAGATCGATGCCGCGGATGATGTGGGTAACGCCGGTGAGGTGGTCGTCGATCCCGGACTGGAAATCAAGCATCGGCCAGCAGCGGTAGTCGGCCGCCTCCGGGCGAGGATGCGGCGTGTCGATCATCCGGAAGGCGACCCAGTCGCGCAGCGCGGGGTTTTTGTGCTCGATGTCGGTTTTCACGCGAAGGACCATCTCGCCGGCGTCGTACTCGCCGTCGACCATCGCCTCGAACTCCTCGCGGACCGTCTCCGGGTCCTTCCCGCGGTTTGGCGACGGCTCGCCCGCGTTCTTCAGCTCGGAGAACTCCTCGGCGGGAAGGTCACAGGTGTACGCGCCGCATAGATCGATCAGCTCGCGGGCGTGATCGTAGTAGGTCTCCAGCCGGCCGGATGCCCTGAGCACGCGGTCGGGCTCGAAGCCGAGGTACTCGATGTCCTCGAGGATGGCGTCGTACGCATCGAGGTCGGGCCGTTTCGTCTCGGGATCGGTGTCATCGAACCGACAGATGAACTCGCCGTCGTACCGTTCCTTGTAGGTCCCGATGACGGCGGGCATTCGGGCGTGGCCCATGTGCCACGGCCCGTTCGGGTTGGGGGCGGCGCGCATGACGACCGATCCCTCCTCGGCGTTCGGGAGCTCCGGAAGCGTGTGCTCGTCCGTCTCGGCTTCCGTCTCGAGCTTCTCGACGAGCTCCGGGGCGATCTCGGCGAGTCGCTCGCGACGTGCGGGCTCGTCCATTCCCGCCACCTCGGCGACGATCGGACCGAGCACGCCCGGGATCTCGTCACCGTGCGGTCGGAACTCGGGGTTTTCGCCCATCAGCGGACCCATGATGGCGCCCACGTCCGGGTCGCTGCCGTGTTTGAGCGCGTTGAACAGCGCGGCTCGCTCACCGGCGGCCTCGACGCGCTCACGGAGTTGGTCGTCCATTACCCACGACTTGTGTGGGTTCGCTCAAAAACGCCGCGGAAACGGTGCCGTCTCGACCGTGTCGACGGTGCGCCGAAAACGCCGGTGGGGGGCTACGGCGACGCGGCCGAGGCACGGGGCATCGTCGCCGCGTTTCGATCGGGTCGACTCGCGCGGGTCCGTCGACGCTCGTCGCTCCGAACCGCGGGTAGGGGCAAGACGCACGTCAGACGCCGAGCGACTTAATTTGTCGAGACCGTTCACGCCATCGAGCGACCGTCACGAGCGTGAACGGTCGAGATCGTTAAGTGCGTGTGTTACATACTATCCTGGAATCGAACGGCCGGTTCAGGAGGTTCTTTGCCGTGCGCGTCGTCCGCAGCGACATGGATGAGGAGAGTTGCCGATGGTAGAGCCGATGAGTCGGGAGGAGCGTGACTCCGGCAACCGGAAGATCCAGGTCGGATTTCTCCTGTTGGTGACGGCGTCGCCGCCGCTGATGCTGTTTTTGGGCGACCCAACGCCTTCCCAACTGGTCGCGGCGACGGCCGCCGGGCTGGTGCTCGGACTGTTGTTGCTGCGGTACCTGCGTGGACTCGCCGCGGAGTTCACGCCGGGACCGCGTCGGTAGCGTCGGCGAAAGGGCGGTCTCGACGTGGATCGAGGGGTGGATCCCTGTGGTTCACCGCCACGGATTCAGCAGGCGTGCGTCGAACCTGTCGGTGCGGACGAGCCCGACGCCGAACGCCAGCGCGACGAGCGCGGGAACGTAGTTGCCGAACCAGACGTTGATCGCCCCCCAGAGGATCACGAAACTGACCATGTCGTCGAGCATGAACTCACAGCTCGTCAGTCGCTCCTGGAGCCGCGTCCGGTCGAACGCGCGGTCGAGCGCGACGACCGCGACCGTCGCCGAAAGCACCCAACCGGCGTAGTTCGAGAGCGGCACGCCGTAGAAGGCGCCGCCGCCGAAGTCCCAGAAGCCGAGCGCGACCGCGCCGGGATCCAAGACGACGTCCATCGTCACGACGGCGGGAATGACGACGAGCAGGCGCAACCAGCCGTTCGCCGCGCGCGATCCCAAAAGCAGCAGACAAAGCAGGTAGGCGTTCATCACGAGCGGGATGAAGAAGACGGGTAGCGCCAGCGGCACGCCCCCGAGCATCGGTCCGAGGCTGATCGTGTACTCGAAGGTGCCGTATGGCCACCCCGTTCGCACGCCGAGATGCTCGATGAAGTAGGTGTACGCGACCAGCAGCCCGATCCAGCCGACGGCCCGGCGGTCGAGAAGCGGCAACACGCCGACGACGAGCGGCGAGCGCATCACGAGGACGCCAAAGAGGACGAACCACGGATTGAACGCGAGCGGGTCCGGGATCCATCCCTCCGCGCTGCCGACGAGCGTGATCGCGCCGACCGCAGGGAACAACACGGCGATGGTGAACCGGTTCTCGCGAACGATCCGGTCGAGCAGCGACTCGGCCTCCGGGCGCGCGTCCGGCAACCGATCGAGAACCGTGCCGGCATCGCCCGGGGTCTCGGCCTCGGCGCCCGGCATCAGAGCACCTCCCAGAGCGGGTAGACCCGCCAGAGACCGCCCATCGAGAGCAGGGTTCCGACGACAGTGTTCACGGCCGGGAACCACCAGTAGGCGCGCGCGACGTCGACCGAGGAGAGCGCGACCCACGAGACGAAGACCGGATAGACCCCGAGCAGCGCCCCGAGTCGGACGTCGACCGCCGCGAAGGCGGCCGCGGCGCCAGCCCAGCAGGCAAAACAGTAGGCGTAGGTTCGTCCCTCGCCGAGGGCGGTCGCCGTCGTCCGTATTCCGGCCCTTCGGTCCGGCTCGATGTCTGGAATCGCCGAGAACGTGTGCATGCCCATCGTCCAGAGCCACGCGCCGACGAGCGCCGCCGCGGGCGGATGGGCGCCCGCGACGGCCGCGTACGCCGCGGCACCCGGCAGGACGTAGAGACCGTTCGAGACGGAATCGAGGACGGGCGTGGTTTTAAACCGCAGCGGCGGCGCGCTGTAGCCGACGGCGAGCACGAAGAACCCGACGAGGTACGGCCACGCGACCGGCGGCGTGATCGCGAAGGTCATTAGGCCGAGCAGGCCGGCGGTGACGACGGCGAGGGCGACGAGCCGGTCCCCGTGCCACCGTTCCTCCCGATCGCCCGCCTTCTTCGGATTCAACTCGTCGATGTCGGCGTCGTAGACGTCGTTGACGCCGTAGAGAAGGACGTTCGCCGGCACCAGGAAGTACGCGGCGAGCGCGACCGTCGTCGGCGTGATCAGCCCGGAGACGTCGCCGATGCCGTAGGTGACGCCGACCGCGACCGGGCCGGCGAGGTACAGCCAGAACCGCGGCCGCGAGAGCACCACCAGATAGCGAAGGCGGTCGCGGACGCCGCCGTAGGCGTCGTCGTCGGAGCGGCCGCCGTCCCGTCCGTCCGTCAGTTCCCGGGCGTCGTCCCGTCCGTCCATCGGATCGTGTGCGTCCGTCGGATCGTGTGATTCGCGTCCGTCCATCGGATCGTGTCCAGTCCCGATCACGGTCCCGCTCACGTGTTCTTTGCGACCCGGTCCGCGGTCAGTTCGCCGCTGATGAGACACATCGGAACGCCGATACCCGGCGTCGTCGTCGCTCCCGTGAAGTAGAGGCCGTCGACGGTCGAGGAGGCGTGCGGGGGCCGGAACAGCGACGTCTGTCGCAGCGTGTGTGCGAGCCCGAGCGCGGAGCCCTGATAGCTGTTGTAGCGGTCGGCGAAGTCCGCGACGCAGAACGTCTCCTCGAAGACGATCCGGTCACGGAGGTCGGTGCCCGTGTTCTCGGCGACGTCGTCGAGGACGAGGTCGCGGTAGCGCTCGCGGATCTCGGGGGTGTCCTCCAGCCCGGGCGCGATGGGCACGAGCGCGAAGAGGTTGCTGTGGCCCTCCGGGGCGACCGTGTCGTCCGTCTTCGAGGGCACACAGAGGTAGTAGGCCGGGTCGTCGGGCCACTCGGGGTCGTCGAAGATCTGCGCGAAGTGCTGCTGCCAGTCCGTCGGCAACACGAGCGTGTGGTGGGCCAGCTCCTCGACGTCGCCCTCGACGCCGAGGTACAACAGGAACGCCGAGGGCGCGTAGGTCCGTGACTTCCAGTAATCCTGCGTGTACTGACGTTTCTCGGGCGGAAGCAGCGCCTGTTCGGTGTGGACGTAGTCGGCGTTCGAGACGACGAGGTCCGCGAGGTAGCGGGTCGTCGTGCCGCCGTCGGCGGCGCTCGCCGGATCCCCGGCGGCGCCCGCAGCCTCGCCCGGCGCGCCGCCCACGACCCCTCCGGGGCCGCCCGCGACGTCGACCGCGAAGGCGCCGCGACGGCCCTCGATGGCGGTGACCTCGGCGTCGGTGACGAACTCGACGCCGAGCTCCTCGCCGAGCTCGACGATGCCGTCGACGACCGCGCCGATCCCGCCGTCGGGATAGTAGACGCCCATGTTGAAATCGACGTGGCTCATCAGGTTGTAGAGCGCCGGCGTGTTCGTCGGCGACCCGCCGAGAAAGACCAGCGTGTACTGCATCAGCTGCTGGAGCTTCGGGTGCTCGAAGTAGTCCTCGACGTGTCCCTGCATCTTGCCCAGAAGCGAGAGCCCCCACGAGTAGCGGAGCACGTCGCGGTCGACGTAGTCGCGCAGCCGGGGACGGTCCTCGTAGACGAAGTGTTCCATCCCGATCTCGTAGGTTCGCTTCGACTCCGCGAGGTAGGCGTCGAGCGCGTCGCCCGCGCCGGGCTCGTAGGACTCGAACAGCTCGCGGTTCGCCTCCAGCTCGGGGAGCACGTCGACGCGGTCGCCGTCCTTCCAGAAGACGCGGTAGTGCGGATCGAGCCGCGAGAGCGTGTAGTAGTCCTCCGGCGAGCGGCCGAAATGGCCGAAGAAGCGCTCGAACACGTCCGGCATGAGATACCACGAGGGGCCCATGTCGAACCGGAAGCCGTCGACCTCCAGTCTGCTTGCGCGCCCGCCCAACTGTTCGTTCTTCTCGAGGAGGGTGACGTCCGCGCCGGCGTCTGCGAGATAACAGGCGGTCGAGAGGCCGCCGAATCCGCCACCGATCACCACGACGGATTCGCCTGCCACGGCGTCCATCTCCGGGACCTCGTTCATACGTTATCGTAGGGCGGCATCGGTATAAAGGCCGGCGGGACGAGGCCGTTCCGTTCCGCGGATCTCGCGTGCTCGACGGCTTCGGAGAAACGAGGAGAAGGCCTCGCGTTTCAGCGCGGGGAGGATGTCAATCGAACCCCTCCGGCGGTCGCCGGTGGTCGGTCTCCTGCTCGACGGCGTACGCGAGCTCGAGGAGCCGCCGCTCGTCGAAGGGGCGGCCGAGCAGCTCGACGCCGACCGGGACGCCGCCCGCGAAACCCGCCTGCACGACGACCGCGGGGAGTCCGGTGTGGGCGGCCAGCTCACAGCGCATCTCCTCGAACGGCTGAAGCTCGGGCATCCGTACGGGCGGCACGGTCGCCGGCGGATACGCGACCGCGTCGAGGTCGTCGACGACGAGCCGGTCGATCGTCTCCGTTCGCATGACCTCCCGCTGGACGAGCGCCCGTAGGTAGTCCGGATCCTCCCGTAGCCCGTCGACGTCGACGTCGAGGATGCCGAGGTCGCGGATCCGATCCTCGATGCTCGGCGCCATCGTCCCGGTCTCGACGAGTTCCGCGAGCGAGTCGACCGACGCGGCGTCGCCGATCTCCGCGAGGTAGCGGTCGACGTCGCGTTTGAACTCGTGGCCCACGACCCGTGCGTCGGCGAGGTCGTCGTCGTCCACGACCGTCACGGGATCCACGAGGGTCGCGCCGGCGGCTTCACACGCTTCGAGGGTCGCGTCGACCGTCTCCGCGACCCGTCCAGCGTCCCCGTCGGGCACGTTCTCCGGATCCGTCGGCTCGAACCAGTCGCGGACGACGCCGATCCGCGCCCCGTCGAGCGCGCCGGCGTCGAGATCGGCGGCGTAGCCCGACTCGGGAACCCGATCGACCCCGCGGGCGGTGATCGGATCCGCCGGATCGTAGCCGACCATCGCGTCCAACGTGCGGGCGGCGTCCCTGACGGTTCGGGCGATCGGGCCGGCCGTGTCCTGCGTGAGCGAGAGCGGGACGATCCCGGTTCGGCTCACGAGTCCCATCGTCGGCCTGACGCCGACGAGGTTCGTGAACGCCGGCGGCGACCGAACCGACGAACAGGTGTCGGTCCCCGTGCCGATCGCGGCGAGGTTGCTCGCGACGGCGACCGCGGTGCCGCCGCTGGAGCCCGAGGGGCGGCGGTCCGTGTCGTACGGGTTGTGCGTCTCCCCGCCGAGCGAGCTGATCGTGTCGGTGCCGAAGGAGAGCTCCTGGAGGTTCGCCTTGCCGATCACGATCGCGCCGGCCTCGCGAAGCCGCTCGACGACGGCGGCGTTACGCGGCGGGACGACGTCCGCGAGCGCCGCCGAGCCGGCGGTCGTCGGCATGTCCGCGGTGTCGTGGTTGTCCTTCACCGCGACCGGGATCCCGTGAAGCGGTCCGGTGAGCCCCTCCTCGTCGAACCGTTCGTCCAGCTCGCGGGCCCGCTCGCGGGCGTCGGCGTTCACGTGGAGGTACGCGCCGAGTTCGTCGTCGTATCGGTCGATCCGGTCGAGGTAGGCGTCGACGAGCGCGGCTGCAGTCAGCGTGCCCGCCGCGAACGCGTCGTGGATCGCCTCGACGGTCGTCTCGACCGGATCGACCCCGTCCTCGTCGGAGTGGACGCTCATTCGAACGACGACTCGCGCGAACGGGTTCAACGTTTTCCTCCCGGCGGTCGGATACGCCTAAGTCGTCGTCGCCCGAAACACCAATCAGCACATGGATCCGACGGTGGCGATCACGGGAGCGACGCGCGGGATCGGACGAGCGATCGCGGACGCCTTCGCGGACGCGGGGGCGTTCGTCGCCGTCTCCGGTCGCGACGGCGACGCGGTCGAGACGGTCGTCGACGAACTGAACGCGGGAAGCGACGAGGGGAGCGCGTGGGGCGCGCGCGTCGACGTGCGCGACGAGTACGACCTCGAACGGTTCTTCGAGGGCATCGCCCGGGAGGCCGGGCCGGTCGACGTCGTGTTCGCGAACGCCGCCGTCCTCCACGGCGACCCCGGCGAGCGGCCGGTCGACGAGGTCTCCTACAGCGGCTACGACGACACCATGCGGACGAACGCGCGCGGCGTCTTCGCGACGCTGCGCGAGTCCCTCCCGCACCTCGCGGCCGACGCCAGACTGATCGTTCCCTCGGGCTCGGTCGCGGCGGAATCGAAGCCGGGGATGGGCGCGTACGCGGTCTCGAAAGCCGCGGCGGAGGCGGTCGCACGCGGATTCGCCGCCGACGTCGAGCAGACGGTCGGCGTCGTCGATCCGGGGCTCGTCGCGACCGACCTCACCGGCATGGAGCGCGCACGCGACCCCGAAAGCGTCGCCCCGCTTTTCGTCTGGGCCGCGACCGATGCACCGGCCGAGGACCTGAACGGGAGCCGACTGGGGCTTCGCGAGTGGAAGCAGGCGACGCGGTGACGCTCCCGCGCGCGGTCACTCGCCCGTGATCTCCCGGGCGGCCGCGAGCGCCTCCTCGTGGAGGTGGCCGTTGGAGGCGACGAGGCCGGTCGAGTCGTGACGCCAGCGGTCGCCCGCGAGATCGGTGACGCGACCGCCGGCCTGCCGGACGACGAAGACGCCGGCGACGCCGTCCCACGGGTTGACCCGCACGTTGGTGAGCGTCGCCTCCAGACCGCCGGCGGCGACCGTCGGTAACACCACCTGCGCGGAGCCGAACCGTCGCATGTCACCGAACCGCGTTACGATCGCCTCGCAGGCGCGGGCGTACTCGTCGCGCGCGTCGAAGTCCCACCAGACCGTCGGGTCGACGGCCGCCCGGCGGGGCTCCGTGACGTCGCTGACGGCGATCGGCTCGCCGTTGCGGGACGCGCCGTCGGCGTTGGCGGTGTAGACGTCGCCGAGGGCGGGACAGACGATGGCGGCGGCGACGGGTTCGCCGTCGACGACCGCGGCGACCGCCGTCGCCCACGTCCGGATCCCGCGGACGTAGTTGTGCGTGCCGTCGATGGGGTCGATCACCCACGCGGGACCCGCCTCCGGCACCGTCTTGCGCTCGTCCTCCTCCTCGCCGACGACCGCGTCGTCCGGGAACGACTCACGGATCGTCTCGATGACGCGACGCTGTGCCGTCCGGTCCGCCTCGGTGACGACGTCGTCCTCGCCCTTCGTCTCCACCGTGATGTCGGTCCGGAACCGGTCGTGAGCCACGGCCGCGCCGGCGCGCGCGGCACGCTCGGCGACCGCGGCCCGCGACGCGGGATCCGACGAACGACCCGGGACGGAGACGTCTCGATCGGTCATGGGTCGGATCGATTCCCCGGATGCGTATAAACGTCGATTCCGGTGCCGGGCCCGTTCGTCCCCGGCGGTCCGTCGTCGATCCGGCGAGCGTCACCTCGCCGTCAGTATTAACTCGATTTCGAATCCGAGTACCTTTAAGGGGGTCGGCCCGATACGTTCGTCCATGGAACCCGAAGAAGCCGTCCGACAACTCGAGTACGCCATCGACGCCAGCCTCGACGAGGAGGGACGACGCAGCGCCGCGGGCTACCGGCCCACCTTCGAGCGCGTCGCCGACCGCGCCGACGGATCGGCCGTCTACACGCTGGCGGG
>CAZIFX010000077.1:0-9813 GCA_964538415.1 uncultured Halobellus sp. | reverse complement strand
AGCGGCTCCGCGAGGAGGACGGCGCCGACTTCGCGCAGGACCGCCACATGGAGGGGGCGCTGGAGGAGCTCGGGCTGCCGGTACATAAGTACGACCTGCCGGACGCCAGCGCCGGCACGGGCGTCCGCTGACGCGGATCGGTTCGGCGAGCGTCGACAACGAAACGCTTTACCCCCTCATCCGGCTACTGTTCGGTACGGGACCGTGGGTTAGTGGTATACTTCGGGCCTTGGGTGCCCGTGACCCCGGTTCGAATCCGGGCGGTCCCATTTGCTGCCGTGAGCAACCACGCGAGCGTCAGGACCGGAGCGGATTCGAAGCAGGGCACGACGCGAAGCGGGTGACGTTCGAATCCGGGCGGTCGCACGGGCCTTTCGTCGGCGGCACCGCTCACGTGAAATACATGCCCAGCAGGATGACGAAGACCACGAGCGGGTACAACAGGCCGGCGATCAGTCCGTGAACGGCCAGCAACACGCCCCACTGCCGTCTGATGCTGCCGGCATCGCGGTCGAGATCATCGGCATGTGTCGGAAGCCACCGATACGCGAGGACCGCCCACGCGCCGCCGAACACGACGAGCGCCGTGAGCAGCCCGTTGAGCGGGAACGTTCCGAACGTGAGCGCCGAGACGAGGCCGACGACAAGGGTCCCGAGGACGCTCGCCGACAGGAGTCCGCCGAACTCCGCTCGTCGGGTCACCTCACGGACGGGGATCCGGAAGACCCGAGCAGCGAGCAGTCGCAGCGGCGCCCGTGAGAGACGCAGTCCGGCGACGAGTCCGTACAGCGCGATGCCGGTGGCGAGACCGAACAGGGTTCCGACGCCGAGATGGACGAGCACGGCGGTGGCGAGGAAGCCGGCGAAATCGCCCAAGGCGGGCAGGAGCCGGCTGATGAAGCCGATGACGGCCGGCTCCCGTGCATCGCCGCCTTCGACGAGCGCGTACACGCGGTTATCGACCGGGCCGACGTAGAGCGTTTCGCCGACGACGACGGGCTCGTTGTTGACCATGTAGTTACGATTCACTTCGTACGTCCAGCGCTCCTCGCCGTCGTCCCGATCGAGCGCGTACATCAACCCGTCGCCGCCGCCCACGTAGACCGTCCCCTCGCCGACCACGGGCCGCGAGGAGAACTCACGTCGGCTGCCGTAGGACCACTCGACCTCGCCGGTCGCCCGCTCGACGCCGTACAGCCGGGTCGGGGCCCACTCGCCGGCGGGGGCCCCCGGCACGAACAGCCGGTCGTTCGTGACGGCCATCGGGCGACTCGGGCTTCCGTCGACGTCGAACTCGGCGACGATCGTGCCGTCGCTCAGGTCGATCTCCAGCGGAGTTCGCGCGTTCACGTACACCGACCCGTCGTCGATGGCCGGCTGGGAGAGGTCCCGGTCGCCCGGGCTGCCGGTTCGCCACCGTTCGGCTCCGTCGGCGGCAGCCAGCGCGAGGAGTTCGGCGCCTCCGAGCCCGGAGTCGCTCACGACGACGGTCCCGTCAGCGACGGCCGGTTGGGAGAGCTCGTGGGAGGCGACGTCGGTCCGCCAGCGCTCCTCACCGCCTTCGTCGATCGACAGCACGAACCCCGCTTCGTCCCAGATCCCCTCGTCATCGTAGTGCTCGCCGGCGACGTAGAGCGCGCCGTCGGCGACGGTGAGCGTCTTCCAGCTGAAGGTCGTGAACTCGTAGCGGTCGTCGTCGGCCTCGAAGCGCCACTCGACCTCGCCGGTTTCGGCATCCAGCGCGACCACCTCGTGACGAGCGAACTCGACGTCTCGACTCCGCCGTTCGCGGACGTGCACGTAGACGGTGTCGCCGTCCACGATCGGCTTCGATGAGGCGGCATCACCCAGCCGGGTGCGCCACTCCCGCGTTCCGTCGCCGGGATCGTAGGCGGCGACCTCCCCGTGGCGCTCGCCGCCGGCGACGAACACCCGATCGTCGGCGACGGTCACGCCCGGGCCGTAGCCGGTGACCGAGATCCAGTCGGGGCCGACGTCCCCGTTCGGACCGACGGCGTTCGGATTGAACGCCGTTTGGCCGGGATCGTATCCCTCCATCGGCCACGTATCCCCGCCGTCGGGCGGTTGCATCGCCGTCGTTCCGCCGGCAGAGGCGAACGTGACGCCGCCAAACACGACGATGGCGACGACGGCGACGACGGTCGCGAGTGACGCGAGCCGCCGAGGTCCCGGCCGGGGTGTTCTCATTGGCCCGAAGTCACGACCGTTATATAAAAACGTACGGTCGAACGCTCGGGTCGCTCGGCGTGACGGGTCGACCACCGAGCGACCCGTCACGCCGAGCGATCCGGGTTTGACTCCCGCTCCGGACGGTTCGACGGGCAGAGGCTCCCGTGCCGGGTGGGGGCAGAGGCTCCCGATCTCGGAAACCGGTCGACATTCGCCGGACCGCGCCGACCACAAGTCATATTTCCGCATGGTGGTATGTAACTGTATGACACGCAACCGAACGTTTCGGCGAGGGGCCGGCGCGACCCGGGGCCGATCCCGCCGTCACGTGTTGCGGGCGATGGGAGCGGGCGCGGTCGTCGGCGTCGCGGGCTGTCTCGGGGAGGACGACGATGGCGATGACGGGGACCCCGACGAGGAACTCCCGGAGGTGGCGTTGTACGACGAGGCGGGCGAGCGCGTCTCGCTCACGCTCACATACGATCCCGGGAGCGCGAACGGCCCCGACATCGCGACGCAGATCCGCCGTGACCTCGGACGGATCGGCATCGACGTCGAGTTCTCCGAGGAGCCGAACGTGCTGCAGGTGCTCGACTCCGAGCCGCTCGACGACGCGGACCCGGACGGCTTCGAGTGGGGCCCCGTCGGCCGTAACGCGGGCCCGCCTGACGAGACGCGCGTCGTCGGCGACTGGGACCTCCTCATCGGGATCGGCGGCAACACCTTCCCGCGGACGCCCGGGAACACCGACACGTTCTGGACGCGGGACGGCCCGGCGAACGCCTTCGGGTACGTCCCTTCGGCGGACCACCGCGTCCTCTACGACGAGGCGACCGTCGAGCCGGACGACGATCGCCGCCGCGAGCTGTTCGGCGAGCTGTTCGCGAACCTGACGCAGGACGCCGCAGCGAACTTCCTCTCGCAGTCGTTCGATCACGTCGCCTTCCGCGAGGGGATCAACACGGCGCCGGCGTTCAACGAGTTCGGCGCCGAGCTGTCGACGATCAACCGCTACCGCGGCGAGCGGACGGTGAGCGGCGACTTCGTCTCGCTCGGAAGCACCCCGTCACAGACCTCGTACCCGCCGGAGGCGGACGACACGGCGTCGGGTGCCAGGCTCGACCTGGTCACCGATGGCAGCTACGACGTCGACCCGGACAACGAGATCGTTCCGCTGCACATGGACGTCGAGGACGCGGGCGGCGGGCAGGTGTTCGTCTGCACGCTCCGTGACAACCTGGAGTGGGGCACCGACGCCGACGGCGACGCCTACGGCGCGTTCACCGCCGAGGACTACGTCTTCCACCTGGAGTACGTCCATGGCGTCGCCGACGACGCGGCGGACCTGTGGGAGGGCTCGCCGCCGAGCGCGGACGTGCCGGACTTCGAGGTCGTCGAGAACGTCGAGCGGACGGGCACCTACGAGTTCCAGATCGAACTGGTCGGCCCCGACCCGTCGTTCCCGCTCCGACCAATCCTGTGGGGCGACCAGTGTCTTCCCATGGAGCTCTACGAGACGTACGCGCCGGACGCGACGGCGCTTCGGGAGTCGACGGAGATCGGCGAGTTCACCTGGACCGGCAATCTGGGGCCGTACACCTTCGAGGACCGGACGGCAGGCGTCGCCGGCGACTTCACCGTCTCGCGAAATCCCGACTACTACATGCGCGAGCACGTCGAGGCGAGCAACGTACAGGTCATGGACGACGCGTGGGCCGAGGCGCCCTACTTCGAGCGCTACCGGATCGACATCGAGGATGAGACCTCCACGGTCGTCGAGCGCATGCGTGCGGGCGAGGGCGACACGCTCACGCTGCCGACGGAGAACGTCGAGGAGTTCCGGCAGGCGGTCGAGGACGTCCGCGTCGAGGAGACGCCGAGCCCGTTCATCAGCATGCTGAACTTCAACATGCGCGCGAACGGCCATCCGCTGCTCGACGAGACCGAGGGCCGGCAGGCGATCTGCATGGTCGTCGACAAGGCGACCATCTCCGAGGAGATCCAGCGCGGGCTCACGGAGCCGGCGGTGACCTGGCAGCCCACGTGGTCCGCGTTCTACGACGACGGCGAGGCGATCGAGTACGGCCTCGACGTCACGGCAGACGTCGTCCGGGAGGCCCGCGAAACGCTGCGTGAGCTCGACGGTTTCGAGCTCGAAGACGCCGAATGAGACGCTACGTCGCCCGTCGGGTGGTCTGGGCGGCGTTCGCGAGCCTCGTCATACTGACGATCACGTTCCTGCTGATGGACGTCGTTCCGGACCAACGGCTCCTCTCGGCGGAATGGCAGGCGGCGCAGGCGGGCGCCGACGTCGAGGAGGCGGTCGCGGCGGAGGAGGCGCGCCTCGGGCTCGACCGGCCGCTCCACGAGCGTTATCTCGCCTTCCTCGTCAACTTCTTCCAGGGCAACTGGGGCTGGTCACACGAGTACGAGGGCCCCGTCCTCGAGACGATCATCGCGACCGCGCCGTACTCGATGATGTACGGGGTCCCGGCGCTTCTGATCTCGACGGTGCTCGGCACCGCCATCGGGCTCTACTCCGCGATCAACCAGTACACGCCGAGCGACTACGCCGCGACGTTCGTCGCCTTCTTCGGCGTCAGCATCCCGAACTGGTGGTTCGCCATCGTCCTGCTCGTGATCTTCGGCACTTTCCTCGGCTGGGTCGACGTCGGCTGGAACCACTACCTCGCGCAGTCGGAGTCGGGCGGATTGACGTGGCTGGAGACGGCCGGCGACGACCATCCCGCGTTCCTCGGCCAGGAGTTCGAGGGCGAACGCTACGTCGGGGTGTTGAGTCCGGCGAACCTGAAACAGCTCGTTCTCCCCGTCTTCGTCATGACCACGGGCGCGATGGCGTCGGTGATGCGGTACGCCCGCGCGGAGGCGCTGGAGTACGTCGACGCCGAGTTCGTCAAGACCGCCCGCGCGAAGGGCGTGAGCGCACGCGACGTCGTGACGAAACACGTCTTCCGGCCGGCGTCAGTCCCGCTGATGACGATCTTCGTCGGCCGAATATTGGGGCTGTTTCTCGCCGGGTCGTACCTGATCGAGGTCGTCTTCGGCATCCCGGGACTGGGGCTCGCCTCCTTCCGGGCGATCATCACCCAGGACCACGACCTGGTGATGGTGACCGTTCTCATCCCGACGTTTCTCGTGTTGATCGGCAACCTGATCGAGGACGTGACCTACGCGATCCTCGACCCGCGGATCGAGTACGGTGATCGACAATGAGTTCGGAGGACGGCGGACCGGAGGCAGGTGACGCCGACCGCGCCGCCGACGGCGGGGCGACCCCGGAGACGTTCGAGGACGTCGACTGGGAATCGATCGACGCGACGGCGCCGGCGCGGTCGCGCAAGGCGACCCTCTGGACGTCGGCGCTCGTCGGCTGGTCGTTCGGCTTCCTCGCGAACCTCGCCGCCATCTACGTTCTCGATGTGGGACCGATCGCGTGGCCGGTCATCGGCCCCGTCTCGCTCGTCGACTGGTTGTGGGTGCTCACGCTCGCCATCATGGGCTACTACGTCGTCCTTCCGCTGTGGGAGCGCCCTCGACTGACGCGATACTACTGGCGGTCGTTCCGGCGTAACGCCGCCGCCGTGGTGAGCGCCGTCTTCCTGCTCGTCGTCTTCCTCGTCGGCGTCGTCGGCTCGCGGGTCACCCCGGCACCGGAGCCCCAGCCCGGCCTCGAGAACCAGCCGCCGGTGTGGGGGGAGGCCCCCTCCTACGTCGTCGGCACGCAGTGTCCGGGGGGATTCGCCGGCGAGGGTTCCGACCGGGTCTGTGAGGGAAGCTGGGCGCACCCGTTCGGCACGACGCCCTCCGGCGAGGACCTCTTTCTCGGCGTGATCCACGGGATGGAGGTGACGATGCAGGTCGGGCTCATCGCCACCCTCCTGAGCGTCGTCATCGCGACGGGGGTGGCGCTCACGGCGGCCTACTACGGCGGGCTCGTCGACGAGGTGCTCTTCCGGTACGTTGACCTCCAGATGACGTTTCCCGCCTTCTTCCTGTATCTTCTCCTGGTGTACACCGTCGGCGGCAGTCTCTTCATGCTCGTCGTCATCCTCGGCGTGCTCGGCTGGGGCGGCGGCGCCCGGCTCATCCGGTCGGAGGCACTCCAGCGGCGCGAGGAGCCGTTCATGCGGGCGGCGAGCGCGGCCGGCGCCTCGAGCCGTTACGTGATCCGGCGACACCTGCTGCCGAACGTCTCGAACACCGTGATCACCTACGCGACGCTCGCTATCCCCGGCGTGATCCTCACCGAGGCTGCCCTCTCCTTTTTGGGGCTCGGCGATCCCACGGTGCCCTCCTGGGGCCGACTGATCGCCGACGGCCGCGAGCAGCTCTCGAACGCCTGGTGGATCTCGACGATCCCCGGCGTCTTCCTGTTCACGACCGTGCTGGCGTTCAACTTCCTCGGCGACGCGCTACGGGACGCGCTCGACCCGCGCCACGGGGGTGGCGGCGAATGACGTCCCCGCCGCTCCTGTCGGTCTCGGACCTCCACGTCCACTTCGAGACGGACGAGGGGACGGTCCGCGCCGTCGACGGGGTCTCCTTCACGGTTCGCCGCGGCGAGACCGTCGCCATCGTCGGCGAGAGCGGTTCCGGCAAGACCGTGACCGCCGAGGCGATCACTCGCTTGTTCAAAAGCCCGCCCGGCCGGATCCCCGAGGGATCGGTCCGGCTCGACGGCACCGAGCTGACGGACCTCCCCGAGTCGGCGCTTCGAGACGTTCGCGGCGGCCGGATCAGCCACGTCTTCCAGAACCCGCAGGGAGCGTTGAACCCGGTCTACACCGTCGGCTGGCAGCTTCGGGAGGCGATCCGGTTGCACGGCGAGGAGTCACGGGAGCTGGCGGACCGAAAGGCGATCGACCTGCTCGAGCGGGTCGGGCTCCCGGAGCCGGCTGCCCGCCTGCGTGAATACCCTCACGAGCTCTCCGGCGGCCAGATCCAGCGCGTCCTCATCGCCATCGCACTCGCGTGTGATCCCGACCTGCTCATCGCCGACGAGCCGACGACCGCGCTCGACGTCACCATCCAGGCGCAGATCCTCGACCTGCTCGCGGAGCTCCAGCACGCTCGCGAGATGTCGATGCTCTTCATTACACACGATCTGGGCGTCGTCGCCGAGGTCGCGGACCGCGTCGTCGTCATGTACGCCGGGAAGGTGATGGAGCGCGGCCCGGTCGCTCGCGTGCTCTCCGATCCGGCCCATCCGTACACCCGCGCGCTGCTCCGATGTCTTCCGGGTGGTCGAACCGGCGGCGAGACCGGCGGCATCCCCGGCGACCTCCCCGATCCCCGGTCGCCCTCGCCCGGGTGCCGGTTCGAGCCGCGCTGTCCCCACGCGGTCGACGCCTGTGCCGTCGGAGACCAGCCGCCGTTTTACGACGTGGGCGGCGTCGACGGCGACGCGATCGACTCGGACGCCGACGCCCGCCACGTCGCCTCCTGTGTCCACTACGATCGGGACCGGCATGACTCGGAATCCTCGCGGTCGACCGATCACGCGACGACGGGTTCCTCGCAGTCGATGACGTCCTCGCGCTCGACGGGGACGGGAGGTGACGGGTCGTGAGGGGAGGTAGTCGGGTCGTGAGGGGAGGTGAGGAGGCGTGGTGAGAACCGACGGGAGCGGTGCGGCGTCCGATTCGCTCGTCTCCGTGACGGACCTGGAGAAACACTACTCGATCACGAGCGGCGCGCTCGCGACGGAGGTCGGCCGGGTCCATGCGGTCGACGGCGTGAGCTTCGACGTTCGACGGGGCGAGACGTTCGGGATCGTCGGCGAGTCGGGCTGTGGAAAGTCCACGCTCGCGCGGGCGTTGCTCCGGCTCGACGAGCCGACGGGCGGGGAGATCCGCTTCGACGGCGAGGACCTTCTCGCGTACGACGACGCGGCGCTTCGGCGGTTCCGACGCCGTGCCCAGCTGCTCTTTCAGGATCCCGATTCGAGCTTCGACCCCCGCATGTCGGTCGGTGACTCCGTCGCCGAGCCGCTCGTCGTGCAGGGGTTGACCGATCGCGAGCGTCGCGAGGCGATCGTCGCGGACCTGCTCGAACGGGTCGGACTCGACCCCGACGAGCGAAACCGCTACCCCCACGAGTTCTCGGGTGGGCAGAAACAGCGGCTCGCGCTCGCCCGGGCGCTCACGGTCAACCCGGACCTGCTCGTCGCCGACGAGCCGACGAGCGCCCTCGACGTCTCCGTGCAGTCGACGGTGCTGGACCTCCTTGCGGGCTTCCAGCAGGACCTCGGCGTGACCGTCGTGATCATCAGCCACGACATGGGGGTGATCCGGCAGGTCTGTGACCGCGTGGCGGTGATGTACCTCGGAGAGTTCGTCGAGGTCGGGCCGACGGAGCGCGTCTTCGCCGATCCACAACACCCCTACACGCGGGCGTTGCTCTCGGCGGTCCCGACGCCGGATCCGGACGACCGCGGGCTCGGCGTCGGGCTGACGGGCTCCGTCCCCGACCCCGCCGACCCGCCGGACGGCTGTCGATTCCACACGCGCTGTCCCGACGTGATCCCGCCCGAGGGCGTCGACCTTCCCCGGGAGACGTGGCGCTCGTTATTGGGCTTCCGCACCCGCGTCGCGGCCGGCACCGTCGACCTCGATCGGATCGTCGAGGCCGGCGTCCTCCGCGAGCCGGGGTCGACGCTCGAGGGCGACGATGCCGACGAGGGAGACGCCGATTCTGCCGACGTCGCTTCCGTCGACGCCGCCTCCGTCGACGTTGATCCCGCCGACGTTGATCCCGCCGACGTTGATCCCGCCGACCTGAAACGATGGATCCGCGAGGAGCACGACCTTCCCGGCCGGATCGGCGATCCCGCGGTCGAAGCGGACCTCGCGGCCGCCCTCGACGCGCTCGTCGCCGACGATCCGGAGGCGGCAACGGCGGCGCTCGCCGACCGGCTCTCGACGGTCTGTGCGCGGGAGAAGCCCGAGTTCCGCGTCGCGGACGACCACCGCGCGGCCTGCCACCTCCTCGAGGAGGGACTCGTCGGCGCCGACGACGCGGAGGCTGACGCGTCGTTCGGCGACGCGGGCGCGGGGGACGGCTCCGAACGCGACGGGTTCGCCGACCGGATCGACGTCGACGCCTTCTCCGACCGGGTCGATCGCACATGAAGGGGGCCGACCGCGCATGAAGGAAGTCGACGGGGACGATCGAGACGAGCCGCATGCGGGCCTGGAGACCGACCGGGAACGGGACCCGTCTCGGACGGCGACCCTGATCGGTCGATTCGGCGTGTTCCTCGCGGTGATCGGGCTCGTGCTTGCCGTGTCGGGCGTCATCGTCGCCGCGGTCGGTCTCGACGCCCCCGGGATCGTGGCGATGACGGTCGGGCTGGCGCTCGCGGTCGTTGCGATGGGGCTCGCCGCCCTTTATGAGGCGTCCGCCCGGGACCTCGGCGACCTCGGCTCCTGACCGCACGCCGCCGCCGTCACTTCGAAATCCTTTTGTCCGGATTCGACATTGGTCGAAACGCGAGCCGCCTTAGCTCAGACTGGGAGAGCACTCGACTGAAGATCGAGCTGTCCCCGGTTCAAATCCGGGAGGCGGCATGGGTTTTTCGCTCGATCCGGATTTGAAGAGCGA
>CAZIFX010000076.1:0-9936 GCA_964538415.1 uncultured Halobellus sp. | reverse complement strand
TCAACGCCGAGCTACGGACCGCCGGGATCGTCGAATACGACCCGACGGAGACGCGGACCGAATCGACGTACGGGGACACCGGCGGCTCGATCCGCCGGTACGTCGACGTGATCAGCGGTGAGGGGTCGTCCATCGACGTCGTCTCGCTTCTGATCGAGGCGGGCCGCACCGCCACCGAGCCGATCCACGCCGGGGAATCGGGGTTTCTCGTCGCGGACGATCGGACCGTGCCGCTCGGACGGCTCACGGAGGCACGGGACCTCTCCGTGGCCACCCGCGCGGCCCTCGGCGGCGCGACGCGGATCGAACGCTCGCGGGAGGAGGGACACACGACCGGCCGCGACGTCCCATGGGGATTCGGCTCAGTTACGTATGCGGGTTCCGGCGAGATCTCGCTCGCAGCGCTTCACGAGGCCGACCTGCTCGCCGACTGGAACACCCTCCACGGTGTGGAGGATGCCGCGGCGTTCGAGCCCGTGCGCGTCCTCTCGGCCGACGCGTTGTCCGAGCGGTGACGGGACGTCACGAGGCGTCGGCGTTCGATCACTCGCCGAGGTCGTAAAGTGCCGGTCGCCTGTCCGCGAGCGCGTCGTCGTTCGCGGTGAGCCTCTTCTCGCGGGCGACGGACGGATCACACGACGCCGTGACTGTGCCCGTGGCCGTCGCGGATGCGGGACCGGCCGACGGAACGCCGGCGGGCGTCAGGATCGCGCTCTGCCCCATGAACTCGACGCCGCGCTCGGTGCCGACGCGGTCGGCACACGCCATGTACACGCGGTTCGAGTTGGCATGTGCCGCCGCCTGATGGAGCCCCATCGTCCAGCCGCCCGGCCGTCCACCGTCCGTGCCGCCGGGCACCCAGTTCGTGGGCACCGCGATGAGGTCGGCGCCGCGGCGCGCCTGCGTGATCGTCGCCTCGGGAAACCAGAGGTCGTTGCAGATCTGGATCCCGATGCGCCCGAGCGGCGTTTCGAAGACAGGCAGGTCGTCGCCGGGCGTGAACCAGCGCCGCTCCTCGTCCCAGAGATGCGCCTTCCGGTAGACGCCCTCGACGCCGTCGGGAGAGACGAGCATCGCGGCGTTGTACGTGGTTTCGTCGGCGCGTTCGGGAAAGCCGCCGACGATCCACGTATCGGTCTCGGCGGCGACGTCGGTCCACGCCGTCGCCGTCGGTCCGCCGATCGGCTCCGAGAGCCGGTCGAGTTCGGCGTCCGATCCAAACACGTAGCCGCTCGTCGCCAGCTCTGGAAGCACGAGCAGATCAGATTCCGCGTGATCCCGAACCGCGTCGACCGTCCGGCGACGGTTGAATTCGACGTCGCCGAACGTCGGTTCGGTCTGGACCACGGTCACTTGAAACGAGGAGGCCGCCAGCTTCGATCGTCGAGGGTCCGCGCTCATTCCCAGATCCCTCCGGACATCCGTTCGATCGCGGTCATCACCACGACGGTGAGGCCGATGAAGACGACGCTCGCCGCCGCGATGGTGGGCGGGTACGAGTAGCGGAGCTGGTTGAAGATCTGGATCGGGATGGTGTCGACAAGAAACAGCGAGAGCAGCCACGCGATGATGTACTCGTTGAGCGAGAGGATGAAGGTAAAAAGCGCCCCCGAGATGACGTTCGCTCTGAGAAGCGGATACGTGATCGTCCGGATCGTTCGAAGCGGCGACGATCCGAGGTTCATCGCGGCCTCCTCGTACGTCCGGTCGACCTCCGAGAGCCCCTGCGTGATGAGGATGAACGGGAACGGCGAGTAGAAGATGCCGTGCGCGATGACGATGCCAAGCCGCGACCCCGTGAGCCCGATCTGCAGGAAGAAGACGAGAAACGCCACCGCGATGATGACCGGCGGCACGAGGATCGGCAGGACGCCGAGCGTGCCGAAGACGGCGGCGAACCGGTAATCGAATCGATCGAGCGCGAACGCGAGCGTGCCGCCGATCGACGTGGCCACCACGGCGGCGGCCGCGGCGATGAACAGGCTGTTGGCGAGCGCGCCGACCCAAGAGGGATCGGTGAAGAACTCGACGTACCACTGCAGCGAGAAGCCGCCCGGCGGGAAGGTGAGGAACTGCTCGGGCGTGAACGACACCGCGGTGATGATTCCGAGCGGCGCCGCGATGAACAGGGTAACCGCGGCGACGTACGACAGGAAGCCGATCCGAATGACGCGCTCGCGAGTACGGGCCTCGACCGTCGTAGCGATCCCGGAGAGGGTCGACGCCACGCCGTCGACCGCGCGAGCGATCCCGGTTCGGTCAGCGACGGAGCCGATCGCGTGCAGGAATCGACCGACGCCGTCTCCCGACCGCGGCACGTCGACGTCGGAGCCGCCGCCGTCGGTGATCGCCTCGTTGCCGCCGAGGCTCGCGGTCGTGACGTTCGTGAACTTGACCAGCATCCAGAGGAACGCCAGCACCACGACGATCAGCCCGATGCTCATCGCGGCCGCGAACGGGTAGTTGCTCTCCTGCATGATCTGCTGTTCGATGAGCACGGGGAGGGTTCGTTCCGCGGTGCTGCCGAGCAGCCTGGGGATCACGTAGGAGCCGAGCGCGAGGATGAACACCAGAGCGGTGCCGCTCACGATCCCGTTCCGACTGAGTGGGAGCGTGACGCGTCGGAAGGTCCGAACCGGCCCCGCCCCGAGGTTCTTCGACGCCTCCAGCAGCTCGCCGTCGATGTTGCGGATGCTGCTGTACAGCGTGAGGATCATGAATGGTAAAAAGACGTAAACCATCCCGACGATCATCCCCCAGTAGCCCGGATAGAACGCCTGCGGCTCGGAAAGAACGCCGATCCTGACGGCGGTGGAGCTCAGGATGCCGCCCGAGGCGAGGATCACCTGCCAGGCGTACGCGCGGATGACGTAGGTCACCCACAGCGAGGAGATGATCGTGATGAGCAGCACGCTGCGAAGCCACGGACGGTTCATCCGCGCGAGGTAGTAAGCCATCGGGTACCCCAACAACAACGAGATGATCGCCGTCACGAGCGACACCTCGATCGTGAGCCAGAGCTGGCCCATGTAGAGGCTACTCGTCAGAAAGCGGACGTAGTTGTCGAGGGTGAGCCCGACCTCGTACTGTCCGCCCGGAACGTTCACCCAGAAGCTGAAGACGACGAGCAGCGTGAGCGGGATGAAGAAGATCGCGCCCAACCACGCGAGCGGATACGAGATGGCGTACCACTTCGCGCTAGAGCGGATCCCCGCGCGCCCGGCGTCGTCGTGTCCGCCGCTTCCGTCCGCCGGTGTGTCCGTCGCCCCGCCGGCCTCATCAGTCTCCCCGCCTGCCGTGCCGGCCGAACCGTCGCCGTTCGCGGAGGTCGCCGTCGTCATCTATTCCTCCACGAGCCGGCAGTCCTCGGGCGTGATCGAGACGGCCACGCGGTCGCCCGCCTCCCGATCGTCGCTCCCGCTTCGTCGAACGACTACGAGCTCGCGCCCGTCGTCCGTCTCGATACGGAACTCGACGCTGCTTCCCAGGTGTCGTTTGAACGAGACCGTCCCCTCGATGACGTTGGCTGCGCCGCCATCGGCCGCGGCGTCGCCGTCCGCCGCGAACCGAAGTCGCTCCGGGCGAACGACGACTGAGACCGACGCGTTCGGCGTCGCCCACGACTCCGCCCGCGTGGAGAGGGTGACGTCGCCGGCGTCGACGGTGGCGACGCCCCCGTCGACCGCGGTCACCGTCCCGTCGAAGATGTTCGCCGTGCCGAGGAAGTCGGCGACGAACCGGCTTTCGGGGTCGTCGTACACCTCCTCCGGCGGCCCGATCTGCTCGAACCGCCCATCGTTCATTACCGCCAGGCGGTCGGACATGGTGAGCGCCTCCTCCTGGTTGTGGGTGACGAACACGGTGGTGATGCCGATCTCCTGTTGGATCCGGCGGAGCTCCACCTGCATCTGCTCGCGGAGCTTCTTGTCGAGGCTCGCCAGCGGCTCGTCGAGCAACAGGGCCTTCGGTTGTGGTGCGAGCGCGCGTGCGAGCGCGACGCGCTGCTGTTGGCCCCCCGAGAGCTGGTCCGGCGTTCGGTCCTCCACGCCGGGGAGTTCGACGAGTTCGAGCATTTCCCTCACCCGCGCGTCGATCTCCTCGTCGGTGTAGCCGCCCGCGGCCTCCATGCCGTACGCGACGTTCTCCCGGATGGTCATGTGCGGAAACAGCGCGAAGTCCTGGAACACCATCCCGGTGTCACGCTCGTACGGAGGTGCGTCGGTGACGTCCTCGCCGTCGATGCTGACGGTTCCGTCGGTCGGGGTCTCGAATCCCGCGATCGTTCGCAACGTCGTCGTCTTCCCGCAGCCCGACGGACCGACGAGCGTGACGAACTCCCCGCTTTCGATGTCGATGTCCACGCCCTTCACGGCGAGGACGCCGCCCGGGTATCGCTTCGTTACGCCCGCGAGCGAGATGCCGCTCATCCGCCGATGATGAACTCCTCCCAGCGCTCGTTCACCCAGTCGGACTCCTCGACGTAGAGCTCGTAGGTGGGAACGATCGCTTCGTCCGGACCCGGACCGGCGATGCGCTCGTACATCTCCTCGTCGAGTTCCGAGTACTGACGCTCGACGGTCGGGCTGGTGTAGAGGTTCTCGGCAACGCGGTCCTGCACCTCGGGGCGGCTCGCGTAGTCGATGAACTCCCGGGATTCGTCGACGAGGTCGGTGCTGTCGAGGGTGACCCAGAGTCCGGAGTCGAGGATCGACCCCTCCTGGACGAAGTTCGATTGCACCGGCGCGCCATCGTCCTGCATGACGAGCGTGATGTCGCTATATAACATCCCGGCGGGCACCTCGCCGTCACGGAGTCGCTGTTGGAACTCGGCCTCGTTCTCGTACCAGAAGCCGGCCTGCGAGGTGACGCCCTCCAGCGTCTCGAAGACCTCCATGACGCCTTCGCGGTCGCTCAGGACGTCCTGTCCGTCGTGATACACCTCCGCCGTGACGTCGAGCAGGAAGGAGTTCGAGGCGTAGCTGAGCAACCCGAGCATGTCCTCGTACTCATCGTCCCACAGCGCTTCCCACGAGTCGATGGTTCCGTCCGTGTGCTCCGTGTTCTGAACGAGATTGATGTACCACGAGAGCGCTCCGACGCCCGCGACGCCGCTGCCCGACTCGTAGACGAGTCCGTCGCTGACGTACTCCACGTTCTCGAACTCGTCTTCGCCCTCCCAGACGTGCCACAGGTCGGAGTTGAGTCCCTGCATGAGGCCGGTCTGGGCCATGATCGCGACGTCGACCGGCGCCTCGCCGGCGCCGACGGCGTTCTCGTACTGTGTGAGCGCCTCCTCCGAGGTCGGCTGTGCCTCCGATTCGACCTCGTAGTCGACCGTCTCCGCGAACGGCTCGAACAGGTGTTCGTCCATCACGTCCTGGAACACCCCGCCGTACACCGCGACGGTCAGCGGGCCGTCCGTCCCGGAGTCGCCGAGGATGTCCGCACAGCCGGCGAGTCCGGCGACGGAGAGGGTGCCGGCTCCGGCCGCGGCGCGGCGCAGGAACGTGCGACGATCGTGTGATGTGTTATCTGGCATAGTTTTGCCACCACTCTCTTGTGGCAATTCGCCCTACATAAACCTTCTCAAGCGTCCGATCGGTGAGACATCGATCGCTTCGGTGGTGGTTTGATGTATGGACGCCAACTCGTTTCCGAATTTTTTGCTCCGGATGGCCGGATAATCCGGTGGTTACCACCGGCCGAGCGACCGTCGTCACGCGGATCGACGGCGGTTCGGAGGATTCCTCGGGGGAATCCGGCGGGAACCGCGTGCCCTCAGTGACGTTCCGCTCGACCGCTCCGGTCGAACGATTCTGGGGTCGACGGGTTTCCGAACGCCGACGCTGCCGACCGGGCTCGTGGAAGCCGACGATACGAGAGGCGAGATGTACGACCGCCGGAAGTCGACGTCGGTGAGCGCTTCGGTGACGGACTTCGAACGATCGCCCCCGCTTCGCGAACGACGGACGTGCTGCCGGCGGCGGACGTAGCGCCGGAGACCGACGTAGCGCCGGCGGCTGATCGAGAGGACGGGGCAGCCATCCACGACTTTCGCGACGCCGGTAGCCGTCGTCGATCGTTTCTTCGCCGATGGCTCCATCCCCCTGAACGGTCCTCACGTCACGGTGGCAATCTCGTTCCGTATTCCTGAACGCGGTGGAAGCAGCGTCACGGTCGCTCCGTCGTCGCATCGTTCAACGGCCTCGGGCCGCCGAGGTGTGCGGTCGGCCATCGGCGGGACGTGGAACTTTGTGTTTCCGTCGCCGTACACGACGCATGGCACCGGAACGTGGGCCCACCTACCGCGACCTCTCACACCGGATCGAGACGGGAATGACGACGTTTCCGGGCGATCCGGAGGTCACGGTTTCCTTGGCGTCGACGGTCGAGGCGGACGGCTTCGCCGTCCACGAGCTGTGTTGTGGCACCCACACCGGAACCCACGTTGACGCCCCGAGCCACACCGAGCCGGACGGGGGCGACGTCGACGATCGCGAGGTCGGCGAGTACGTCTTCGAGGCTCGCTTCGTCGACGTCGCCCCGTGTGCCCCGCGGGAGGCGATCGGTCCGGACCGGCTTCCAGACCGGCTTGACGACGCGGTTGATCTCGTCGTGATCCGAACCGGCTGGGACGACCGATGGAACACGGACGAGTACGTGGATCACCCGTATCTAACCCCGACGGCGGCACGGCGGCTTCGGGAGGCGGAGTGTGGCGTTGGCGTCGACGCGTTGAATCCGGATCCGACGCCCGAAGGCGAAGGGACGAGCGACGACGAACCGAAGGGGTTCCCGGTTCATCGCGCGTTGCTCGGCGCCGATCTGCCGATCATCGAGAACCTGACCGGGCTCGACGGCTTGCCGGCGCGGTTCACGCTCTACGGCTTTCCGCTTCCCGTCACCGGCGGGGACGGCGCACCGATCCGGGCGGTCGCCGAAATCGACGCGGGGCGGCGAAGGATCGACGCGGAGCGGTGAGCGGTCGACGCGGAGCGGTTGGTCCACACGTCGCGAGCGTGCGAAGCGGCTGATTCAGGGTCACCCCGTCAGCGAGACGAGGATCGCGCCGACGATGACGACGGCGGCCGCCGCGGCCAGCCGCCAGGTCACCCGTTCGAGCGACCGCGGGAGGAACGCGGCGGCCCCGGCAATGACGAGCAGCGGCGAGAGCTGGATGATCGGAATAACGACGACGACCGGCGCGGCCTCCAGCGCGGCGAAGTACGCCGTGAGCCCGAACGTGCTCGCGAGCCCCGCGACGACGTACCAGCGGCGAACCCGACCGCGGGCCGGTAGGTGGATGACGTCCCCGCGGAGTCGACGGTAGAGAAGGTACCCGACGAGCGCCGTCGTCGTCATGACGGCCAGCCCGACGAGGACCGGCGTTCCCGCGTCCAGACCGAACCGGACGAAGATCGGCTCGACGCCGATGAAGAGCGCGGCGCCGAGCGGCAGGCTCAACGCGACGCCGACTTCCCGAAACGACGGCGTCGCGTCGCCGTCGGTCGCCATCAGCCACGAGATGGCCGCGATGCCGCCGACGATGAGGAGGATGCCGACGCCGCGGGCGGGAGTGACGGTCTCGTCCAGAAACCACACCGCGAGAACGGCGGAGACCAGCGTCGACGCCGTGACCACGGGCGTCGTCCGGCTCGCGCCGATGGAGCGGATCCCCCGAAACAGACAGATCCGGCCGAGTAGGAGGCCAGTCACCCCGGCCGCCGCGAACGCCCCGGCGGAGAACGACGAGAGCCCGTAGTCCGGATAGTGGATGACGGCCGCGGCGGGCACGAGCACGACGACGTTCGTCACCATCACGACGGTGATCGCGTCCGCGACGCCGCGTTCGGCCGTCGCGATCCGGACCGCGAGGTTGTGGACGGCCCAGAGCGCGGCCGCGAGCACGGAGAGCAGAACGCCGGCGAGATAGATGAACTCCACACCGTTCGTTCCGGGAGCGACGATATAAACCGAGTGAACGCCCACGAGACCGACCGCTTCCGAGGATGCGAGCTCGATCCCGCCGCTCATGCAGCGATCCCGACTCACCACCGCTCATGCAGCGATCCCGACCCACCACCACGCGGCGGTTGACGCGACCGCGAGAAGGATCATCGCGACCACCGGGGGAAACGGACTCTCCCGACGGGCGAGCGTGAGCCACCCCCAACCGAGAAACGGAACGGCGACGAGGTGGGCCGCGGCGACCGCGTCCGGGATCGCGCCCGCCCACCACAGCGCCGCCGTCAACGCCGCCGCGACGACGACGAGGATCGCGTACGTCCGCCTGATCCCTCTCGCCGACCAGCGGACCGCGAGCGTCTGTTTCCCGACCGCGGCGTCGGCCCGACGGTCCGCCCAGTGGGTCGCGAGGAGGTTACACCCGACCACGAGCGTGAACGGCAGGACGACGAGCACGCCCGTCGCCGTCGGGGCTCCGAGCACGCTCATGCCGTACAGGGGCAGGAGGATGCCGCCGAGCGCCGCGTTGACGATCTCGCCGACGCCGCGCCGGATCAACGCGAGCGGCGGCAACGAGTAGGTGAGACCAGCCACGAGGATGACCGAGAGAAGAGCGATCGATGCCGACGGAAGCGCCTCCCGAAGGACGATCCCCGTCAGCGTTGCGAGCGCAACGAGGGTAGCGAGGGCGGTCGCACCCCCGAGAAACGATGCGGGGAGACCCGTTGCGGAGAGCGCACCGCTCCCGCCCGAAAACGGCGTTCGGTCGGCTAACGCGTCGGTGTCGGCGTCGACGTACTCGTTGGCGTAGTGGATCGCGGTCGCGACCGGCACTAGGGCGACCGCTCCGACCGTTACCGATCCCGTCGTGATCACGGTGGGTCCGATCGCAGCGGACGGTGGGACGGCGGTGACGACCGGCGGCCCGGCCGTCGCCGCGCCGACACCGAGCGCGTAGACCGCCAGGATCAACAGTACCTGGCTCGGACGCGCGGCGGCCCAGAGTGCCCACGTGCGAGGGACGTGTTCGATCGCCCACGAACGAGGGGCACGTTCGATCGCCCGCGATCGAAGCGACGGAACGAGGCGCACGGGGTGACGTCTACGCCCGGACGGTTAGCGCTTCCGCCGTCGCCCCCGAATCCCCATCCGTCACGATTCCCCGGCGTCGGGTTCAAGCCTTCTCGACCCCGATGGACGGATGATGAGCCGCGAGGCGGCGCTGGCGGGGATCAAGCGATTCGTCGACGACGCGACCGAGGCGACCCGTCGAGAGTTCAGCGTCGGACGGGCGCTTCGAGGAACCGGACTCGGCCCGGGCGGCGTCCTGATCGACCGGCTCCGCCGGAACGCGGACGCGCTGGAACGCCGGGTCGTCGAACCGGAGCTCGAGATCCATCGACGCCGATCGATCGATCAGCTTCGGGTCGTTCTGGACGCGGTCGAGAGCGACGAACCCTTCGATGCCTTCGGCGACGAGATACTCGCACATGACGGGTATCTCGACTCACTCGACCCGGGCGCGCCTGCGGCGGTTCGGGAGGCGGTCGTCGCCGACGTTCTCGACCGAACCGAACGGCTCGGCTCGGCGCTCGAGCCGATCGTCTCCCGGCCCGAGAACGACTTCTGGGACGCGATGCGTGGCGCCTACGACCGGGAGACGGCTCGGTCGGTCGTCGAGGAAACGTTTCCGTTCACCGGCCCCCTCAGGCGACACCGCAACGCGTTCGTGTTTCGTGTCGACATCGACCCGGGAGACGTCCTCGGCGGTCCGCTGGCCGGCGGACTGCCGAGCGCGTCGATCGACTACACCGATGAGGCTATCCGGGCGATGACGCGGGCCGAGCGGCGCGTCGTTCACGAGACGAAACGCGAACTCGATCGGCGATACGAGGCTGGAGGGTAACCCTCGACGAGAGGCGTCCGGAGGTCACGGACGGCACACGAGCCGGAGGCCGCCGACCGCAGAAT
>CAZIFX010000075.1:0-10043 GCA_964538415.1 uncultured Halobellus sp. | reverse complement strand
TGGCGGCTCGGGCCCGGACGCCATTGCATGTGTGGCGGTCCGGTCGCACGTCGGTCGATTTCGAGATTTGAATATCCTTAGTCGGTTGGTGGGAACAGGTATGAAACTTGCCCTCATGATCGTCCGCGCGGATGATAATCCACATTAACCCTCGCTTCAAACGGCCGGGCATGAGCGATTCGTACGTGATCATCGGGGACGGTATCGCGGGAGCATCCGCGGCGGAGACGCTCCGCGAACGGGCGCCGGACGCCGAGATCACGGTCATCACCGACGAGGGCGAGCCCCTCTACAACCGGATCCTGATCAAGGAGTTCGCCAAGGGGAAACTCCCCGAGGCGCCGATCTCGATCCACGACGAGGGGTGGTACGAGGACCACGACGTCAACCTCCGGTTAAACACCGTCGTCGTCGACGTCGACGTCGACGACGACGTCGTCCGTACCCACGAGGGTGAGACCATCGCGTACGACAAGCTGCTGTTGGCGATCGGCGGCACCCCTCAGCAGCTGCCCATCGAGAACTCCGACGCCGACGGGATCCACCACTTCTGGACCTTTCAGGACGCCCGGGCGATCAAGGAGGACGTCGAGGAGGCCGAGAAGGCCGTCATCGTCGGCGCCGGACTGCTCGGCATCGACTTCGCGGCCATCTGTGGCGCTCAGAACGTCGATGCGAAGTATCTGATGCGCGGCGAGACCTGGTGGCGCTACGCGCTCTCGGAGGAGGGCGCGTCGATCATGCACGAGGCGATGCGCGAACGCGGCGTCGAGCCGGTGTTCGGCTCCGGCGTCGACCGGTTCGAGGTCGACGAGGACGGGCACGTCGAGGCCGCCGTCGACCCCGATGGCAACCGCTACGAGTGTGACTTCGCGGGCGTCGCCATCGGGCTCGATCTCAACACCGAGGTCGCCGAGGACACGCCGATCGAGGTCGACGACGGCATCATCGTCGACGAGTACATGCGGACGAACGTGGACAACGTCTTCGCGGCCGGCGACGTCACCCGCTTCACCGATCTCATCCTCGACGAGCGGGGGCAAAACGGCGCCTGGGGGTCGGCGAAGGAGCAGGGATCCATCGCGGCCAAGAACATGGTCGAGTACGGATGCGAGCCGTTCAAATGGGTCTCCTCGTACTCGATCACCCACTTCGACTTCCCGTTCCTCTCGTTCGGGCATCCGACGCTCGGCGACGACTCCGTCGAGGCGACGACGGGCGAGGGCGAGTGGCGTCGCGTCGCGCTGAAGGACGGCCGGATCATCGGCGGCGTCCTCATCGGCGACCTCTCCCCACAGTCGGCGTTCAAACGGCTCATGCGCGAACAGCGGTACGTCGGCGACCAGACGGACCTCCTCATGGAGCCCGGCTTCTCCGTCGACGACCTCGCGCCTCCGACCGAACAATGACCTTCTCCCCGGCGTGAGCCGGGTTCGTTCGTGATCGTCAGCTCGCGATCTCCGTGAAGGCGTCCCGCGCCGAGAGCCGATCCAGCGTGTCGTCGACCTCCATTCGGACCACGCGTAGCTCCTCGCGAAGCTCCTCGTACTCCTCGGTGCCGGCGTTGCCTGCGGCCTCGAGCGCGGCCTTCTTCGAGGCGAGCGCGAAGAACTCTCGGCTTCGTTCGTCGTACTCGGCCCGCCGAAGCAGCGCCTCCACGAGCGCCACGAGGTCCTCCTTGGAGACGGGCTTGGTCCTGTAGTCGTCGAACGGCATGTCCACGATGTCGGCGTCGGGTTCGACGGCGGTGATCATCGCGACCCGTGCGTCGTACCCCCTCTCGCGAAGCGCGTTCAGCATCTCGTCACCGGACCGTTCCGGCATGCGTCGGTCGAGTAGCACGACGTCGACCGTCTCGTCCATCCGTTCGAGGGCCTCCTCGGCGCTCGTGGTGACGCGGACGTCGTACGAGGAAGCGAGATACGTGCGATATAGCTCGGCGAGGTCGGACTCGTCGTCGACCGCGAGCACGGTTGCCCGCTTGTCATCGTGGGTCGTCATCGGACGTCTCGCCCCGCCGAGTGGCCCTCCTTCACGGCGACCGGACCCTTGGTCGCGGATCGATCGGTCATGACCGCCGGTACGATCCGGAGTACATAAACCCCGTCGCCGAAGATATCACTACTGATAGATTCCTGCCCCGGGGATCGAGGTTCCGGGGATGGCGTGACCCAAAGGCACATTTACGCGGGTGTCTAAGAGATTACAACGAATGTCTCACAGTCCCTCACTGCCGGACCGCCCCCGTCTGGAGCTCGATCCGGAGATGAGCGAGGCGGAACGGCTCGAGGCGATCCGCCAACACTACCGCCGGATCGTGCAGGTCAACGACGAGCTGCGCGCCCGTCTCGAGGACGCTCAGGGACGTCGCGGCGACCTCAAGGAGGACGTCGACAAGCTGAAGCGTGAAAACGAGGTGCTCAAGACGTCCTCGTTGTACATCGCTTCGGTCGAGGAGCTCGTCGACGACGGCGTCGTGATCAAACAGCACGGCAACAACCAGGAAGTACTCACTAAGACCTCGACGCGGCTCGACTCCGACCTCCGACCGGGCGACCGGGTCGCGATCAACGACTCCTTCGCGGTCCAGCAGGTGCTCGATGACGAGACCGACTCGCGCGCACAGGCGATGGAGGTCACCGCCTCGCCGGACGTCGAGTACGCCGACATCGGCGGCATCGACGAACAGATCCGCGAGGTGCGCGAGGCGGTCGAGGATCCCCTCGAGAACCCCGAACAGTTCGAGGCGGTCGGCGTCGAGCCGCCGAGCGGCGTCCTCCTTCACGGTCCGCCGGGGACGGGCAAGACGATGCTCGCGAAGGCGGTCGCCAACGAGTCCGACGCCACCTTCATCAAGATGGCCGGTTCCGAGCTCGTTCGGAAGTTCATCGGCGAGGGGTCACGGCTCGTGCGCGACCTGTTCGAGCTGGCCGAGGATCGCGAGCCCGCCGTGATCTTCATCGACGAGATCGACGCGGTCGCGGCCAAGCGGACGGACTCGAAGACCTCCGGCGACGCGGAGGTCCAGCGGACGATGATGCAGCTGCTCAGCGAGATGGACGGCTTCGACGAGCGCGGCGAGATCCGTATCATGGCCGCGACGAACCGTTTCGACATGCTCGACGAGGCGATCCTCCGGCCGGGCCGGTTCGACCGGCTCATCGAGGTGCCCGAACCGGACGCGGAGGGACGCGAGCGCATCCTCGAGATCCACACCAGCGAGATGAACGTCGCCGAGGACGTCAGCGTCGGCGACGTCGCCCGTGAGCTGGAGGGATACAGCGGGGCAGACATCGCCTCGCTCGCGACCGAGGCCGGCATGTTCGCGATCCGCGACGGCCGGACGGAAGTCCACCGCGTCGACTTCGAGAACGCTCGCGAGAAGCTACGCGACGCCGATGCGACCGACGACCGCGTCATCAACTACCAGTACTGAACCCGCCGACCCCGGTACCGACCCGGGCGATGTCGATACTGACCCGGCTCGGATGCTGAAGCCAGTTCGCCCTCCGACGACGGTTTCACAACCCCTTAGCCCTGCGGCGCCGACGCACGGACATGAGCAGGGACATCATCCACGTCGCCGGCGGCGTCGGCGCTGCCGACACGGCGATGGCCTCCTACGACGCCGCGCTGGCGGACGCGAACCTCCACGATTACAATCTCGTCGCGGTCTCCTCCGTGATCCCCGCATCGGCGACCGTGAACCGGGTCGAGCGGGCGCCGGATCTGGGGCCGGCCGGAAACGCGCTCACCGTGGTCGAGGCGCGACGGACGGTGGGACCGAACGACGCGGTCGACTTCCGTGAGGGGGCTCGGTCGGGCGCGGAGGATCCCGACGCGCAACGCGCGCCGCGCCGCCGGCCGGACGTCGCCGCCGGACTCGGCTGGGCGACGGGCCCCGACGCGGGGCTCTTCTACGAGGTAACCGGCGAGGACCCGGACGACGTCCGCGATCGGATCCACGCCGGGCTGGACGCGGGAATCGACCTCCGCGAGCGGTCGATGCCCGACCGGGAACTCCACGTGGAGACGGCGCCGGCGGAGCCGGATCGTCACACGACGGCGGTCGTCGTCGCCGCGTACGGTGTATCGAAGCCGATCCTGTAGCCCGTCTCGTCCGCGGCGATCGCCGACGCCTTTTTGCCCCGGCTCCGCGTATGACCGTCAGTCTCAATGAACGGCAACAATCCGTACGCGGGGCCGCCGGGCGTCACTGACGCGGGCGAGCCCGCCGCCGTCGATCTCACTCCCGAACAGGAACGGCGGCTCCGTCGGACGGTCGCCGGCATCGTCACGCGCACCGAATCGTATCTCCCCGACAGCTACGCCGTCGGCTCGGAGCTCTCCGTCGGCATGGAGGGTCCGCAGGCTACCGTCGCGGTCAACCCTCCGGCCGGCCATCCCGTCTCCGCCGGCTTCTCGCCGGACGCCGAGGAGCTCGACGCGGGGATCGCCGACGCCGACGCCGACGAGGTCGCTCGCGGGCTGGCCGCCAGCGCGGCCGTCCAGGTGATGAACGCCGTCGGCGACGTGACGCCGACCGCAAAGTAGCGAGCCGACCGCAACGTAGCGGGCCGACCGCAACGTAGCGGGCCGACCGAACGGTCCTCCCGTCCACCTTCGTCCCGGTCGACGTTTTCTAACTCCCCGACCGGCCTTCGGCTTCGGCGAGGGTGGATCGTTCGTCTCACGTCCGGTCCGTCTCACGTCGAATCGCTCACACGGTAGGGTTTATGAGTTCTTGATCGATGCGTCGCCCTTGACGGATCGACTGCGAGGACCTCCAGCGTCCCAGCCGATCGTCCTCCCCAACCGCACCGCAACCTCACGCCTCCCCAGCCTCGTAGCCAGCCGGTCGCCGAGCGGTCCGGCGACCGGCTGGCGGCTCCCTCGCGCGCGTCGACGTTCGCGCGCGCCACCCGAAAGAAATTAGGGCACCTCCATGTGCCGGCGCTGCGGTTATGGTCCATCGCGAGAGCCCCGTTCGACCTTTTCAAACACGTCGTGAGCACTCGCGTGGGCACCCGGGCCTCCTACCGTGCTCGATCGGGACGACGGCGTCTCGACCGGTCCACGCGAGGATCTCGGGCGACTCGGTATGCGGTTCCCCGCGGCTCGCGTTGGGTGACGGTGCCCACACGGGGTGGCGGAGTACCCACGCTTAAGTCCCGCTCGCCCGCGTGAACCGGTATGGACGTCGACATCGGCAACGCGCTCGGGACGACCCCGGGAATCACGGAGGAGACGCTGGAGCGACTCGACGGGCGGGTCGCGGGCGCACACGAACGGATCGCGAGCGGGATGGCCGATGACGAGTTCGGATATCGGTCGTTGACGCTGCCCGAGACGGCGGATCCGGACGCGATCCGCGCGGCGACCGACGCCTTCGATACCCCGGAAGCGGTGCTCACGGTCGGAATCGGCGGCAGTGCACTCGGAGCCGCGACGCTCTCGAACGCGCTCGAAAGCGACGTCGACGCGTACGTCCTCGACAACGTGGACCCGGACGACGTCGAGCGCCTCCTGGCGGACCTCCCGCTCGACGACGTCGTGATCAACGTCGTCTCCAACTCGGGAACGACCGCGGAGACGCTCGCGAACTTCCTCGTCGTCCGCGACGCGATGGATCGTGCGGGCGTCGACTGGACCGAACGGACGCTCGTGACGACCGGCGAGGAAGGAAACCTTCGACGACTCGCCGACCGCCACGACCTGCCCGCTCTCGACGTGCCCGAGGGCGTTCCCGGCCGCTTTTCGGTGCTCTCGACGGTTGGGCTCGCGGTCGCGGCGCTGCAGGGCCACGACGTCGAGGCCGTCCTCGCCGGCGGGCGCGACGGGATGGACGCGCTCTCGGGCTCGCTGTTCGAGTCGCCCGCATACGCCTACGGCGTGACGACCTACGCGCTCGCCGAACGCGGCGCCCTGACGAACGCGGTGATGCCGTACGCGGAGTCGCTGGAGACGTTCGCGGAGTGGTTCGCCCAGCTGTGGGCCGAGAGCCTCGGCAAGGACGGACTCGGACAGACGCCGGCCCGTGCGCTGGGCGCGACCGACCAGCACTCCCAGCTCCAGCTCTATCGTGCCGGCCCGCGTGACAAGCTCGTGACCGTGATTCGACCGACGGAACGCGCGGACGTCCCCATCCCCGAGACCGACCTGGAGGGGCTCTCCTATCTCGGCGGCGCGTCGCTGGGGGAGCTGCTCGACGCCGAGTTCGACGCGACGGAGGCCAGCCTCGCGGAGGCCGGCGTACCGAACGTCCGGATCGAGATCGACCGTGTCGACGAACGCGCACTCGGCGAGCTGCTTTACGGCATGGAGGCCGCCTGCGTGCTCTACGGGGAACTCGCGAGCGTCCCGACGTTCACCCAGCCGGCCGTCGAGTGGGGTAAGAAGGCCGCCCGTGGGTTGCTCGGGGGTGGGGAATTTCCCGAGGCCGACGCCGTCGCGGAGAAGCGCGAGCTTCGGATCGAGCGCTGAACGGTCGAACTCCGCCGTCCCGTGACCCTTTCGCAGCGTTGAAACGCACGTCTCCCGTAGCACGGACGATGAGCGATGACCCTGCGGATCGCGGCACCGACGCCGCGTCGGGAACGAACGATCCCGTGGAGGGAGACGCCGACGCGGCTCGCTGCGGTGACGCGGAGGCCACGTCCGGCGATGCCTCCGAGCCGCTCGTCGGTCTGGCCGATCCGATGGAACGGTTCGCACGGCTCGTGAGCGCGGTCTTCGTCACCGTCTTCGCGCTCGTCGTCGCCTCCGCGATCACGGGGCCGGTCTCGTCGGTCGCGGCGAGCGCCGGACTCGTGACCGAGGGAACGAACGGCTGGCAGGTCCTCCGGACGGTGGTGCAGTTCGGCGGGTTCCTCCTCGCGGTCCTCGGCTACCTCGCGTTCACCTCCGAGTGGGGCCTCGTTCGGCTCGACCGGCTCTCCTCGCGTGAAGCCGGGCTCGTCGTCGCCGCCGCCCTCGGACTCCTCACGCTACAGTACGGCGCGCTGTTCGCGCTGGCCGAGATCGGGATCACGACCGGGCAGAACCAGGCCGTCGTTCCAGCGGGCCCCCCGGCGACCTACTACCTCGCGATGATCGCCGTGTCGATCCTCGTCGTCGGCCCGGTCGAGGAGCTGTTGTTCCGTGGCGTCGTCCAGGGCGGGCTCCGCCGGGCGTTCGACGCGACGCCCGCGATCCTGCTGGCCAGCCTGATCTTCGGCGTCGTTCACCTCCCCGCGATCGAGGGTGCGTTCGTCGAGCGTGCCGCGTACGTCGGGGTCGTCGTCCTCCTCGGCTGCGTGCTCGGATACCTCTACGAACGGACCGAGAACGTGCTGGTGCCGGGGCTCGCACACGGCGCGTACAACGCCGCGATCTACGCGGTGTTGTGGGCGGGGATCTGAACGCCGTGTCGCGGGCGGGGATCTGATTCGGGCGACGAGTCCTGACGGCGGTCAGTACGGGTCCTTTCCCCAGCGGCGGTCGTCGTACGTCGACTGCTGCTCGCTGTCGAAGCGCTCCTCGAACTTCCGGCGGAGCGCGGCCTTCTCGTCGGCGCTGATCCGCGCCAGCGCGTCGGCCTTCGCCACCGCCTCCGGCGGCCCACGGGTGGCCGCGACTTCCGCGAGGATCTGTCGGGTGAGCCGGTCGCGCGTCTCCCGATCCCGGGTGAAGCCGTAGGGCGCCTCCAGCTTGTAGGTCACGTCGGTTCGCGGGTCGTACAGCACCATGAAGGTCGGCTCGTAGAGCGCCGGGCCGTGCTCGCGTTCGACCCCGAGCGCGTCCGCGTCGGCGGCCATGGTCCCGTCGGCGCCGCCACGGCTGTGGAACCACGTGGTGAAGGTGAGCGAGTCGTCGATCCGCTCGCCGTCGACGCCGTCCTCCCGTCGTTCGAGCAGCGCGGTAAACAGCGCGGTGTCGTCGGGCCACGGCGGCTCGAACCCCTTACGCGCGAGCGTTCGGACGATCGTCCGGCTGGAGGGGTTCTTCACGAAGCCCGCGAGGGGGACGCCGCGCTCCAGGAACCGTTCGACGAGCCGGACGTAGTTCTCGACGACGGCCCGCGGCTTCGCCTCCCGGGCGATCTCGCCGAGCTCGGCGTCGCGTTCGCCCCACGTGAACAGCTCCTTGGGGTATATCGGGCCGTCGAGAACGAGCAACTCATCGACGCGGTCGGCGTGATCGAGCGCGTGGGTCCCCTCCGCGAGGTAGAGCGCGAGCGCGTGGACGACCCCCTCGGCGTACCGGTTGACGCGCGGGGCGTGGAGCACGCGCTGGCGGGTGTGGCCCGCGTCGCGGCGCGTCCAGTCGCGGTCGAAGCGGACGCTGGAGTCGCCGGCGTGGACGGTCGCGACGATGGTGCGGTCGCGGTGGAGGTCCAGATCCGTCGGCGTCGACGCCATCGCCGCGTGGGCGACGTCGACGACGAGCCCGTTTTTAAACGTCGTCGGGTTGATCGTCCCCGAGTCGAGCCCGTGGACCGTCCCGAACGGACGCTCCGCGAGCGCCACGTCGTCGATGACGACGCGCCGGCGCTCGTGGTCGCCGACGGGCTCGATGACGACCCGGCCGTCGCCGTACAGCTCCGGCAGCCAGTCGTCCCAGACCGTCCCCGCGAGATCCTCATGGTCCGTCGCGTCCACGTCCGTCGCGATGTCGTACGCGAGCCGGGCGATGTTCTCGACGTGGATCGGATCGAGCGTCACGTCTCCATCCCCGTCCTCAGCGCACAAAAACGGGTCGGGTGGGCGGACGAACCGCGACGATCACGCCGTCCGGCGCGTCCCCGCCATCTACCGCGGCGTGCGGGTCAGCGGAGGCCCGTGTCGGGTCGCCGCGAGTGCGCGAGGGAGCCGCCAGCCGGTCGCCGGGCCGCTTGGCGACCGGCTGGCCGCGAGGCTGGGGAGGCATGCGGCTCACGTTCGGCGGACCGTGGGACGAACTCAGCCGTCGAGCACGTGATGTGCCACCGCGTCGACCCCGCTTTTCTCCGTGTCGAGCGTCGCCACCCGGAAGGCGTCGTCGGCGCCGTCGATGGGGATCGGAAGTCCGCCGGGATTCACCCGCACGGTGCCGGCACGCTCCTCGACGCCGTGTGCGTGCGTGTGGCCGTGGAGCACGTAGTCGTAGTCGCCGCAGTCGACGAGCGCGTCGACGACGATCCCGCTCGTGCCGTGCGTGACGGCGACGTCGACCGGGCCGTCGTTCCCGCCGCCGTTGCCGCCGTTGCCGCCGTCCCGGTCGCTACCTTTTATACCGTCCGCGTCGCCGTCGCGTGGGATCGAGAGCGCCGCCGCCTCGCCGTGATACGTGCCGAACGACTCGACGGCCGACTGGACGTTCCACTCGCCGTCGTTGTTGCCGCGGACGGCGTGAAACGCGAAGTCGGCGTCGAACGGGGTCACTGAAAAGGGCGCGACGAAGTCACCACAGTGGACGACCGCGTCGACGTTCCGGGACTCGAACAGCTCGACGGCGGCGTGGACCGCGTCGAGGTCGTCGTGCGTGTCGGAGACGATGCCGATCTGCATGATCGTCCGGCCGTTCGGCGGCCGAGTTTATAAACGTCGTCGCGCGCGCAGGAACCGCCCGAGCCGCGGGACGGGGAGGCGGGCGGCCTTCCAGAGCTGGACGACGGTGACGGCCGCGAAGGCCGCGAGCGCCAAGCTGGTCCAGAGGACGGGGTCGACGGCGCCGATCACGGGCGCCTCCAACAGCGCGGCGAGCACGACGAGCAGCGCGAGGACGCCGAGCGCCTGATACAGCTCCGTCCAGGTGAGCCCGTAGCCGGTGACGACGGTCATGTAGCGGCCCACGTCGCGTGCGCCGCTGCACGCACGGACCCGCTTCGTGGTTCGATCGTACTCGACGACCCCGAGGTCGTGGAGCCGCGGGAGGTGCGTCTGGTGGAGCGAGGCGTAGACGCTCTCGCGCGTGCAGCGCGGCGGGGGTGACTGTCCGGTCTCCTCGGTCGCGATGGACTCCGAGAGCTCGCGGACCGTGATCCAGCCGCCGCTCGTGCGCAGTTCCCGGATCGCCGTTCGACG
>CAZIFX010000074.1:0-10335 GCA_964538415.1 uncultured Halobellus sp. | reverse complement strand
CGTTCGTGATCGGGATCTGGTGGCACATCGGGATCGTCTCCCAGGTGTGTTTGACGGCATCGATGGCACCGATCCGGGCGGTCGTCAACACGTCACCCTTCGCGAGTTCGTCGCCCCGGATCGCCTCGACGGTCGAGGGCGTGAGCCGGACGGTTCCCCGGGCGACCGCCCGACGGTTCGAGTCCGGCTTCGATCCCACGTCGACCATGCGAACGGCCCCGTCCGCGTCGGTGTGCGTCAGCTCGTCCGCCCCCGAGCCCTGCTTCGAGGACGCCTCCGCGTCCGTGTCCCGCGGCGTCTCCTCACTCATTCGTATATATAACTTGCGGGAGCCGGTCGATTAAGTCCGTCGCCACGAGCCCGTGGCCGTGCGTTTCGGCCGCCGCATCGCCCGCACGGCCCGTGACGTACGCCCCGACCGCCGCGGCCTCAAACGGCTGGATCGTCGCCGCAAGCGCGCCGACCGTCCCCGCCAGCACGTCGCCGGTTCCGCCGACCGTCATCCCCGGATTCCCCGTCCGGTTGAGCCGGACGCACCCGTCGTCCGCGGCGACGACGTCGACCGCGCCCTTCACCAGCATCGTCGCGTCGAGTTCGCGTGCGACCTCCCGCACGAGCTCGCCCCGTCGCGTCGGATCCGCGTGCGTCTCGCCGCCCATCCCGACCAACTCCCCCTGATGCGGCGTGCAGATCAGCTCCGCGTCCGTCTCGACGTCGGGCACCGTTACGAGCGCGTCGGCGTCGACCACCGCACGCCCCGCGAAGGCCGCGAGGAACGCCTCCACGAACGCGCGCGTGCCGTCGTCGTCGCCGAGACCCGGGCCGAGAACGACGACGTCGACCTCCGCCGCCAACTCCATGACTGCGTCGACGTGGGCGCGCGAGAACGCCTCGCCGGGGACCGAGTGAACGATCAGGTCCGCGGAGAAGCCCTGCACCTCGCGGGCGACGGTCGCGGGACATGCCACTCGGGCGAGGTCCGCGCCGGCACGGAGCGCCGCGCGTGCGGATAGCGTCGGCGCCCCGGTGTAGGGGCCTCCCCCGACGACGAGTACCGTCCCGTTGTCGCCCTTATGTGAGTCCGGGTCGCGCGTGACCGAACGGAGGTCGCCGGGACCGGTGAACCGCTCCGCGGCGGCCGGGATGCCGATGTCCGCGACCGTTACCGACGCCTCGAGGGCGGCCAGCCCCGGCTTCTCGTCGTGAAACGTGACGACGCGGTCGGCCTCGACGACGACGGGATCGTCCTCGCCGACTGGTTCGTTCTCGTCGCCCGATGCACCCGTCGGCTCGCCCGTGTCGGCGTCGATCCCGGAGGGAACGTCGACCGCGATCACCGTCGCGCCCGCGTCGCGTGCCTCGTTGATCCGCGCCGCCGCCGTACGTTCGGGCTCGCGAAGCGCTCCCGACGCGCCGGTGCCGAGCATCGCGTCGACCACGACGTCCGGATGGCGGACCGATATCGATGCAGAATCGGTCACGGTCTCCCGGGGGATCTCGGCGCGTTCCAGAGCGTCCCAGTTCTCGCGGGCGATCCGCGCGGCGATCGATTCGGGTCGCCCGAGGAGGACGACCCTCACGTCGTATGCGGAGAGAAACCGCGCTGCGACGAAGGCGTCGCCCCCGTTGTTTCCCCGCCCGCAGACGAGCGTGACCGACGCTCCCGGATCGGCCGTCTCACGCACCGCCCGAGCGACCGCGTTCCCCGACGACTCCATGAGCTGTTTTCGCGGCACGCCAAGCGCCGCGGCGTTCGCGTCGACCGCGGCCATTCGCTCGCTCGTGATCATGGTCGGGAGTTCTCGCGGGATCGGATTAAGCGTGCGGGCGTGGCCCTCCGGACGACGAGACGCTATCCGATCACCCGACGTGCAAGCGCCGGAAGCACGTCCGTGACGTCGGCACGGAACGTGTAGTCTGCGGTCCCGTCGTACCGCGTCCCCTCGAGATTGATGAGCGCGAGCGTCCCGCCCCGCCGTCGGCCCGGCAACGACGCAGCCGGATCCACCGTGAGCGACGAGCCGGCCGCGATGAACACGTCGCTTTCGGCCGCCAGCCGCTTGGCCCGGCGATGTGCCTCCGCGGGAAGCAGCTCGCCGAACAGGACGACGTCCGGCTTGTAGACGCCGCCACAGTCGCAGGTCGGCGGTAGTTCACCCCCACGGGCCCGTTCGCGGACGGGCGACGCATCCCGACGTTCACCACAGCGCGTGCAGACGACCCGCGCGTTCGTCCCGTGAAGCTCGATCACGTCGTCGGTACCGGCGGCGCCGTGAAGGCCGTCAGTGTTCTGGGTGATCACCGCATCCAGAACGCCCGCGTCGACGAGGGCGGCGAGCGCCCGGTGAGCGACGTTGGGCTTCGCGCCGCCCGCGGGCTCCATGTGGTCGTACAGCTCGAGGCGGTCCCGCCAGAACCCGGCCGGATCGCGCTCGAACCGCGAGACGTGAAAGTCCGACTCGTCGAAGACGTCGCCCCAGATCCCGTCGTCGCCACGGAACGTCGGGACCCCGGAGGCGACGGAGAGCCCCGCGCCGGTCAGCGCGGCCGCGCCGTCGGCTCGACGGAGATCCGCAGCCAGTCGGTTCAGTCGCGCGTCCTGCTCGTTTTCGACGCCGTGGTCGGACATGATTCGATATAGCGGACAGCGGTGTAAAAGATCGTCTCCCGACGGGATGCTCGAACGCGACCGCCCCACGACTTCGCAATCGTTAGGGGCTGTGGGTACGCAGAACGAGCCATGTCCACGTCCGACTGGGGTGACTGGCTGCCGCGAGCGATCGCGGAGGCCGACCCCGACACCGTCGCGTGTTGGTATCTCGGCTGCAACGGCTTCGCGATCAAGGGTGCCGAGGGGACCGTCCTTTGGATCGACCCGTACGTCGGCACGGGCGACCCGCCGCGAACGGTGCGGATGATCCCCGTCCCGTTCGATCCGGCGGACGTCACGGTCGCCGACGCGGTGCTCGCGACCCACGAACACACCGACCACGTCCACGGGCCCTCGCAGGCGCCGATCCTCGCAAACACCGGCGCGGAGTTCGTCGCGCCCGACGACTCGCTCGCCGTCGCCCTGGATGAGGAACGCTGGACCGAGTCGTATGACGTCGACGACGAGCAGTTCCTCGAGGTGACCGAGGGCGACGAGCTACGGATCGGCGAGTTCACCGTCCACGTCGTCGAGACGCACGACCCCGACGCGACCCACCCCGTGGGCTACGTCATCGAACACGACGCGGGAACCCTGTTTCATGCCGGCGACAGCAAGCCTTCGCAGTCGTTCGCTGGACTCGCCGAGCGATTCGACCTCGATGTCGGAATCCTGGCGTTCGGCTCCGTCGGCAACGTTCCCGACAAGGAGACCGGCGAGCCCGTCCGCACCAAGTGGTACAGCGACGAAAACGAAATCGTCGACGCTGCGAGCGCGCTGGATCTCGACCGGCTCGTTCCCACCCACTGGGACATGTGGAAGGGGCTCACCGCGGACCCGACCGCGCTTTACGCGCACGCCAACAGCTTCCCGTCCCCGAACCGCCTCGAGATCGTCGAGATCGGCGACCGGATCGAACTGTAGGACGCGGCCGTCTCCCGCAACCGTCTCCCGGTCACTGTCCGCTACGATTCCCGAGTCGTCGGCCCCGTGGGGCGATCGGCGGATATCACGGATGAAACCCGGCCCGTGTAATTTAAGCCCTTGGTTGCGAAGCATGCGCTCATGAGCGAACGGACGGCAACGTCGGACACGACCGTCGAGGAGGACGGGATCCGCGTCGAGAAAACCTTTGCCGACGACGAGTTCCCCGTACCCGCGGTTCGGTACGATCTCTCGTCGAGCCGTGAGGAGGCAGCGCGGGTCCGCATCGTGGACGCCATCCCGGAGACGTTCCCGATGGATCGAGTGGGATTCCATCCGGAGTACGAAAGCGACAAGTGGACCGCTTATAAGGACCACCGCGTCGAGTTCGAGCGCGTCGTGGATCCGGGCGAGAGGGTCGAGACCATCTTCGGCATCCGGGCTGACGACCCCGATCTGGACGGATTCATGGCTACCCCGACCATCGAGCACGTGCCGGTGGGCGAGGAGATCGAGGACGTCCTCGGCACCGGCGGAGCCGACGCCGTGCGGGAGGTGCTCTCCGGCGACCGCGATACGCTCCCTGGTATGGAGGAACCGGCCGAAACGAGAGAGGACGAGTCTGCCGGGGTCGGCGAGGAGGACGCCACCGACCCCGGAGATCCGACGCCGGTCGAGGCGAATCCGTCGCCTCGATCGACGGACGGAGAGACCACCGCGGCGGTCACTCGTCGGCCGGATCGGGACGAGATCGAGGACGACGCGGCTGAGAATGCGGCCGAGGTCGCCGAAAGCGAGGACCTCGAGAGCGAGGTCGCAGAAAGCGACACGGAGACCTACGTCGACTCCGACGCGACGGTCCCACGGGATGGAAGCGTCTCGGCGGCGCTCGCGGCTGAAATCAGGGACGGCACGGTCGCGGACGACGACCTCGAGGTGTTGCGTTCCGAGCTCGACCTCGAGCTTCCCCGCAGCGTGGACGTCCGCATCAGTCGACTTCAGTCGAGCGTTGCCGACATCGAGGCGTACGCCGACGCGCTCGCGGAATTCATCGACGACGAGGGGACCGCCCGCGAGGTCCTCGACGGACTCCAGGCTCGCGTCGACGACGTTGACGCCGACTTGTCGGGGATCGAAGACCGGCTGGAGGCCGCGGACCAGGAGCGGTCCGACCTCTCCGACGAGTTCGCGTCGCTCGACGAGTCCGTGACGGCCGTCGACGACCGGGTCGACACGGTCGAAGAAACGGTGTCGTCCCTGGAATCGGGCGTCGAAGGGATCGAGGACGACGTCACGGAGCTGGATAGAACGGTCGACGACATAAGCGACGACGTCCAAACCCTCTGCGAGTGTTTCGACGACGTCGACGCGGCGGTCTCGCGGACCGACGAACGCGTTGGTGACGTCGAAGATCGCCTCGACCGGTTCGACACGGAGTTCGACGACGTTTGGGAGGACTTAGCCGAGGTCGACGAACGCCTGACCGGCGTGGAGGACCGGCTCGGGAGCGACGTCGCGAACGTGGAAGCCGAGATAGCCGCGATCCACGACCAGCTCGAGGAGCTCGAGGCGTTCCGCAAACGGCTCAACGAAGCGTTCGGCCCCTGAGCACGGAGAGAAAGCGGAACCCGTTTTACCTGCCGCATCCCACCATCATCAATGAGCGATCCCGTTCCGGTCGCCGTGCCGCGGAAGGGCCGACCCCTCGAGGCCGTCCTCGAACGCGTCGCGGCGGTCGGCCATCACGAGGCGCTCGACCGGCTTGCCGACCGCGTGAGCAACACCCTTCGCTACGAGAAGGCGGTCACGAAGGGACGCGTCGAGGCCGAGACGGGCCCGTACCAGCGGCTTCTCGACTACTCGGAGCCGGGCGAGCCGAACGAACCCGAGTTCACGTTGATGCGCGACGACCGAAACGGGAAGCCGCGTCGGATCGTCTTCGACTCCGCGACGGTGGATCTCGGCGACGTCCGACTCAAGCTCGTCGGCCGCGAGGAGCCCTTCCGCGCGCTTCGCACCCACGAGTTCGCGCTCGGATTCGACTCCGCGGACCTCGTGTTGGAGGAGGTCGTCGGCATTCAGCCGACCGGCATCGACGGGCTCGAGGAGGTAAACGAGCGGATCGACCCGCTCGACACCGACGTCCGGGTCGTCAACGGGCTCGGAGACACCGTCTACCACACGCTGATGGCGCGTCCGGAGGCACTGCCTCCGGGGGCGGAGCTCGACCGATCGTTCGTCGCCGACTACCGCGGCGACTGCTGCATCTCGCCGCGGTACGAGCGGCTCGTCAATGCGGTGCTCGGGACTGACGCGCTCTCCGGGATCGAGTTCGTCTATCCCGACCCCGACGAGGAGGAGGAAGCCGCCATCGCCCGGGCGGACCTGGGCGTCTATCTCACGGTGAGCGGGTCGACGGCCCGCGAGCACGGGCTCGTACTCGGCGAGCACCTCTTTCCGAGCGAGACCGTGTTGATGCGCAACGTGGTCGAACGATCGCCGACCATCGAACGGGCTCGCGACCGGCTCGTCGCAAGCCAAGCGAGTTCGGAAATCGTCGTATAACCGGCGGCTTTCACGCCACCTCCGACTCAGGCCGACGACCGATCGTCTCGATGCTCGGCGACGAGCCGCCGGAAGTTCTCGAACGTCGGCTCCGAACGGACGTCCTCGAAGGAGAACTCCCGTTCGTCCCAGTCGAAGTCCGCAATCAGGTGCTCACGAAGGTCCGCCGTGATCTCCGGATGGAACTGAACCGTTCGAACCGGCGCACTCCGGTGGCGCGTGCCGAAGACGTGGGCGTGATCGGCCGAGGCGATCACCTCGAGATCCTCACCGATTTCGACGACTTCGTCGCCGTGTAGCGAGACGACCACCGGGTCGACGCCCTCAAAGATCGGATCCGCGGCCAGCGAAGCCACGACGAGCGCGGCCTCGCTTCCGACGTGTTCGACGCTGCCCCCGAGTGCGGCGTTCACGATCTGATGGCCGAAACAGACTCCGAGGAGGGGAATCTCCCGATCGACGAGTTCGCGAACGAGCACCTTTTGTTCCGGGATCCAGTCGTGCTTGTCGGATTCGTACACGCCCGCAGTACTCCCCGTGAGGACCACGCCATCCGTGTCGTCTACGGGGACTCGCTCCCCGGAGGGGTAGTCGATCGTCCCCGCCTCGGGGAACCGAGACGCCAACGCGTCACAGTGGTATTCGTAATCAGGGTCCACCTCGTTGCGGACGAGGTGAATCCGTTCACCAGTCTCCTCGGCCATGCGTTGCCGATACGACGCCGTTGCTCTTAGCTGGTCCGCCAGCGAAACGTGGGCATCGATCTCGGGTGGAAAATTAGATATAGCAATATAAAGTTTACCAGTCTCGTTGGCGTCGAATACTGTCGCATCTCGATGGTCAAGATGATGCCGATGCGCGCCGGATCGGGGGGTCAACACGGTCTCCCGGGGTTCATATCGCGCCTCTTCGTGTACCAGTGCTCGAAGCGACCCGCCCTCTCGAGACCGACCACGATCGCCATTGCACGGAGGCCACCAGGACTGGATACGGTCGAAGGCGTTCGCGATCAACGGGGCCTGAAGAACCCACGAAGCCGGTGTACTCGCCCAGGCGAGTCGCGCCCGTGTGGCACGACCGGTCGTGTCGGAACGTTTGCCGGCGGTGTCGACGGATCCTCACGGGTTCATGAATGGCCGCATACCGTCCCGGGGCAGCGTGAAAACGGACGGACACGTCGTCGTACTTCTCATGATACGGATGGGTCCGTCAGTGGGTATTCCGGCGCGAGACACGGAGTCGCCCGCATACGTCGGGCGAGCGCTGAAACCTCGGTATGCACAAGTCAGCGTGTGGTCCGTCGCGTCGTCGAGCCGCCCCTCACGATGTGCCGTTGTACCTCACACCAGTCGAAGAGAGTCACCAGGAGTTCGCGAGCGTTTCCGAATCGACGAACTGGCGTGGGTCGTTAAGCCGACGTGGAGCGACTTCCGGTCAACCGTTCCCCGGCCATGGCTGACATGCCAGCCGGTAACTGGTCGAGGGGTTCGCCTCACGTGTCGCCGATCCACCGTTCCGAGCGTGCCGGAGTACCCAAAGCGGAAACTGAATTCGAGGTCGACAGTCATCCAGAAGAGTATCACATCGTGCCTGGCTGAATTCGAGGGGTCCGTTTGCGGAGAGCGATCCCCATCGACCCCGATCCACCCGGTGTGAACGTTCAACCGGGCGGTATAGACGCGGAGGACCGGTTCGGTTTCCCACCGCACAGTACGTCTCCCTGCGGTGAAACGCCTGCGTTGGAACGCATCGTTCCGTCCTTGGAACCGATCCGGGCCCCGTCGTTTTATCCGGCAATGACGTCGCCACGTCCGAGTATCGGCTCCCGGTATCCACCCGCGTTCCAGCTCTCTGCGACTCCCGGCGTGGTCCCGCCTCGTTGTCTGCACGAACGTCCGGACGACCCGTTCGAATCGTGGACGATCGACGGACCCCGATCGGGCGACTTCCTTACGCGGCATCCGTGGGCCGCACCGATAGGCCGCACCCGGCGACGGCCCGAATGGGTCGGTCGAGAGGCTTTATTAATATCCGTAATTATAGTCATAAGCGGTCGAGTTTATTATCCCGTATTTTGGCCCCTATATTCATGATCCCGCAATATGGTACTCTCATCGGCGTTGTTTTCAGTACTACAGACTTGGATAAGTGACCTTATCCGGAGACATGGGTTAGATTGAAGTCGGCGGCCCGTGTGGGTCCGATAACGATGTCCGGCGACCGACGATCGGTGAAGGCCTACCTTCCCGAGTCGCAGAAACGAGAGTGGGAGCGGCACGCCGACGAGCTCGGCATGTCACAAAGCGAATTCGTCAAAACGATGGTACAGGCCGGTAGACGTGGATTTTCGGTCGATGGATCGAGTAACCCCGAGGATCCCGATCCCGACGGGTCTAACCCCGGGGGTGACGCACTTGAAACCCGGGTCGAAACGATCCTCGCCGACGGCCCCCGATCGTGGGACGAGCTGATCGACGCGGTTCGGGGCGACCTCGAGGAGCGACTGGAGGAGACGCTCGATACGCTCCAGGATCGAAACCGCGTTCGCTACAGCGGACGCGACGGAGGGTACACGCTGATCGATGAGTAGTCGCACCACGGTCGAGGACCCGGACGATCCGATCGGCTACTTCGTCGAGGACCTCACGTATCACGGAAAAAGCGAACGAACGCGAACCTCCTACGAACGCGTCCTCCGACGGTTCGAGACGTTTCTCGACGGCACGCCGCCCGCAGAGGCGTCTCACAGGGACTGCATGGCGTTCGTCCACTCGCTTCGGGGAGACGTCGCCGACAGCACCGTCGCGACCTATGCGGCGTATCTCCACCGGTTTTACGCCTACATGACGCAGGTTGGTATCTTCGAGGGGAACCCGATGACGCTCGTCATGGAGGAGATGGACGAAACGGTTGATAAAGACCCCGCACGGAGGGACGTCTCGATTCCGGAGATGCGGTCGTTCGTCGCCGAGATCCGCCATCCGTTACACCGGGCGCTGGTCGTGACGCTGTTGAAATCGGGCGTGCGTGTCGGCGAGCTGTGCAACCTCGACCTGCGCGACCTATCCGTCGATGACCCGGAACTGCGGGACGCATACGACCTCGGTACCCGTCCGGCGCTTTCAAACCGCCCGAATTCCCTCTACGTCACGCCGAACGCGACCGTCGGGGAGGAGTTGAACGGCGAGGTTCGGACGGCCTCGAACAAGCGCAAGCGTGAGACCGTGATCCCCGTCGATGACGAGCTCGCGCGGGTATTGAAGGCGTGGCTGGCGATCCGCCCGGACTCGCCGTCGCCGGCGGATCCGCTCTTCGTCGGTACCTCCGAGGGGTGGGGTGAGCGGCTCGATCCGGAGGCCGTTCGCCACGTCGTCGAGCGGTACGCCCGGGGCGTTGGGTGGTATCGATCCGGCGGCGGCGCGAGCGAGAACGTGACGCCACACTACTTTCGACACTTCTTCACGACGCATCTTCGGGACCGCACCGGGGACCGTGGCGTCGTCAAATACCTCCGCGGTGACGTCGCCGACGACGTCATCGACACCTACACCCACAACTGGGGCGATCAGGTCCGAAGGACGTATGAGGCGAACGTTTACCGGTTGTGTGGCTAATTTCGTCGTTCAGGAAGGGACGGTCTCTGTCCGAAATCCGTCTTATAAATCATAAGTCGCTATATCAAAATGGAGGTGTATCCATCACGGCTCGTCGAACCGGTGGTGATCGACTCGGCAGCGTTGCTCACCCGCCGGGCGTACGGCCGGTTAGCGATGTGGAGCCCTCACCGACGAGTCGTACGGTAAGCGCCGGAATCGTCTCGTGAACGTTTGGATCGAGTCGCGGCGCGGCAGTGGAATCACGCGGTGAGCGTAACGAGGTGCACGGTGATTCGAATGAGACGTTTTCTCACGTTTTCCGGGTGAAGTGCACTCATGGATCGTCATCGGCCGTGGAACATCCATTGTGGATCACTCCCGCCGAACTGCCGTAAGGACCCCCTGGGTCGTTCATGGATCGAATTGCGTGTGTCTCATCCAACAGTGATCGTCCGACCGTGTCGTCACTGAGCGCATGTTCGTCGACAAACCGCCTGACGTCGGTTCTCGGCTATTCACTCCAGCATCGGGATCGTTCCAATATATCGTCGATCGATATATTGATCCGGTCACCACCACGCCCGATCGCGGTGGTATTAC
>CAZIFX010000073.1:0-10397 GCA_964538415.1 uncultured Halobellus sp. | reverse complement strand
CCGTAATATCCCAACCTCGGGATTCCTCCGCCTTCAGGCGGAGGAGGATGTCAAATATACGCGTCTCCGCCCGCTCACCGCGACCCGTCCGGCACCAGCGACCGCAGCAGATGAACGGCCGGCGCCTTCGCCAGCGGTTCGTTCGCGTTGCCGCAGTGGGGCGACTGCACGCAGGACGGACAGCCATCCGCACAGCCACAGCCGGCGATGAGCCGGGCGGTGCGGCGAGCCAGCTCCTCGAAGCGGTCGTACCCCCGCCGCGTCAGCCCCACGCCACCGGGATGACCGTCGTAGATGAAGACGGCCGGACCGTTCGTGTGCGGGTGGTACGGCGTCGAGATCCCGCCGACGTCGGCCCGGTCACAGAGCAGGTGGAACGGGAACAGCGAGATGAGCCCGTGCTCGGCGGCGTGGATCCCGCCGTTGAACGCGTGCTCGCCGCCCGCCATCGACGGTCCTCGGTTCGCGTTCGCGGACCCATCCTCGTCGCCGCCGCCCGCCATCGACCGCATCTCCGACTCGACGTCGGAGGGAACCGGGAAGTAGAGTGCCTTCGTCCGGAGGGTCGTTTCCGGCAGATCGAGCGTCGACTCCCCGAGCGACTCGCCCGTCGTCGCGTCCTTGCGAACGAAGCCGGTGACCCGCTCGGTCACCGTCACGTCCGCGAACCGGACCGGAACGTCCGGCCGGGCGTCGAGGGTTCGCTCCCGATCGTCCCGCTCGACGACGACGTCCTTCTCGGTCAGCACCTGTGTGTAGTAGTCCGCCCACGAGGACTGCAGTCGGGCGACGTCCCGGTTTAAATCGAGCTCGACGACCTCGTAGGTCCGCCCCTGCTGGTGGTAGATCGCGCCCGGATGTGCGTCCCGAAGCGCGTCGGCGAGTCCGAGGGAGGCGACCACGTCGTCCGAGTCGGTGGCAAGCAGGTCGACCTCCCGATCGCCGGCGGTTCGGAGGCTCATGTCGTGTTGCGGGCTCGTGGACGCGTTGAACGCCCAGCGGGTCCCATCGGCCGTGTTGCGACGGTCGAGCACCCCTTGATCGGTGAGGTCGGCGACCACGCCCGGAAACGAGTCGCCGAAGAAGGCCTCGTCGGCCGGCGAGAGCCACGACTCGTCGGCCGCGCAGGCGACGTGCTGCGGGAGGATCCGGTCGTTCGCGGGGTCACAGATCGCGTCCTCCGGCGGCGCTTCGAAGAGCTCCTCAGGATGGTTCATCAGGTACTGGTCGAGCCCGTCCTCGCCGGCGACCATGACCACGAGTGCCGGGTCGTCGCCGCGGCCCGCACGGCCCGCCCGCTGAAACGCGGACATCCGCGTACCGGGGTAACCGTCGAGGACCACGGCGTCGAGCCCGCCGACGTCGACGCCGAGCTCGAGGGCGTTCGTCGACCAGACGCCCCGCAGCTCGCCCGCGTGCAGCTTCGTCTCGATCTCACGACGCCGGTCGTCGCCGAGCGCGGCCTGGTACGCGCCGACCCGCGCCGCGAGGTCGTGATCGCCGCGTTTCCTGAGCTCCGCCGTGCTGTCGGTCGCGTAGCGCTCCGCTGTCTGGCGCGCGCGGGTGAACGTGAGCGTCTGTCGCCCCGACGCGACCAGGTCGACGAAGAGCCGCTTGCTCTCGGTGTGGCTCGACTTCCGCCGGCCGCTACCCCGACCGCGCCAGTCGTCGTCGTATTCGGGCGGGTTCCACAGCACCCAGTCGCGTGGCCCCCGTCCCGAGGCGTCCTCGTCGACGAGGGTGATCCCGTCGGGGTCGCGGCCGGTGACGGTCGCGACGTGGTCGACGGGGTTGCCGATCGTCGCCGAACAGCAGACGAACTGCGGCCGCGACCCGAACCGCTCGCAGGCCCGTGCGAGCCGCCGGAGCGTCAACGCGACCTGCGAGCCGAAGACGCCGCGATAGCGGTGGATCTCGTCGATCACCACGTACTCCAGCGACGAGAGGAACCACTCCCAGAGCCGCCCGGCGTGCGGCAACAGCGCGTAATGGAGCATGTCCGGGTTCGAGAGGAGGATGGTCGGCCGTCGGTCGCGGACGTCCCGCTTTTCGGCACGGGAGAGCCGTCCGGTGTACGAGTCGACGGAGACGCCGCTGGCGAAGCCGAGATCGCGGGCGAGCGTCGAGAGCGACTCCTCCTGGTCGGCGATCAGCGCGTTCTGCGGGGCGACGTAGAGGGTTCGCCCGCCGCCGTCCATCGCGGCCTCGAAGGCGGGAACGGCGTACGCGAGCGACTTTCCGCTCGCGGTTTCGGTGGCGAGCACGACGTCGTCGCCGTCACGGGCCGCCTCGATCGCCGTCGCCTGGTGCTCATAGAGCCGGTCGATCCCGCGTTCCGCGAGCGCACCGGCGAGCCGCGGCTCGAGGTCGACGTCCGCGAACGCGGGTTCGCGGGCCGGGAGGTGGCGGTGGTCCGCGATCTGCCCCTCGTGGTACGGGCGGTCACGGAGCCAGTCGATGACGTCCGACACCGGGGATCACCGCCCGCCGTCGGCGGCCGTCGCGTCCTCCCCGAGGTCGGCCGCGTCGAGCTCCTCCAGCGTCTCCTCGTCGGGCTCGACGACCTCCTCGATCGTTTCGACGAGGTCGACGCCGCGCGCCTGATACGCCTCGACGAGCCGGAGACAGAGGAAGTAGCTCGGGACGGCGGCGACGACCGCGAGGATCAGGTTCCCGACGAGCAGCCGGACCACGATCTCCGGGCCCGCCGAGAGGGAAACCTCGGCGGGCGACACGCCCGGAACCGGACCGAGGATCGCGACGCCGAGCGCGAAGCTGGCGGCGTAGACGCCCCACTTCACGACGGGATTGAAGACGACGACGGAGGCGAAGAGCGCGACCTTGTTGACCCGGTCGAAGAGCCACGCGATGAACACGAAGACCACCAGCCCCACGCCGAGGGTCGGCAACATCGTGATGAACACGCCCAACGAGAAGCTCCCCGCCGTCTCGCGGGTGCTGTACTCCTCGGCGAACGCGCGCTGGAGCTCCGTCTTTATTCGTCCCCACCACTCCTCCATCCGACTGACGATCATCGTAGGTTGATAGCTCACCCCGGGGAAAGTACCTGTCGGCGGTCACGCCCGAGTCGGGGGACGAACCGAGCGGGACCCGGGGGCTAGCCGAGCAGCCGGTACAACGGCCGGGTGACGAGGAGGTGGTAGTCCGTCTTCGGGTCCCAGCGGCTGAACGCGAGGCTGTTCGTCATCACGGAGACGGACGAACCGGCCATCGCGAGTCCCGCGAGTGCGGGATTGAGCAACCCGAGCGAGGCGACCGGTATCAGCGTCGCATTGTAGACGAACGCCCAGAAGAGGTTCTGTCGGACCTTCGAGATGGTCGCCTCCGAGATCCGCAGCGCCTTCAGGACGTCGCGCGGGTCGTCACGCATCAGGGTCACGTCGGCCGACTCGATGGCGACGTCCGTGCCCGACCCGATCGCGATCCCGACGTGTGCGGTCGTGAGCGCGGGCGCGTCGTTGACCCCGTCGCCGACCATCACGGCCCGGCCCCCGTCGGCTTGGATCGCCTCTATCGCGTCCGCCTTGTCCTCGGGAAGGACCCCCGCGCGAACGTTCTCGGGGTCGATACCGACCTGCTCGGCGACGGCCCGGGCAGTTCGTTCGTTGTCGCCGGTCAGCATCGAGACCGTGAGCCCTCGGTCGCGCAGCGCCGTGACCGTCTCGCGGGCGCTCTCGCGCACCGTGTCCGCGGTGGCGACCACGCCGAGCAGCTCGTCCCCGCAGGCGACGAGCATCGCGGTTTTCCCCTCCGCCTCCAGCCGCGTCATCGTCGCCTCGGCCGGTTCGGGGTCGACGCCGTGTTCGCGAAGCAGCGGCCGGTTGCCGACGAGCGTCCGTCCGAGCGACGTCTCCGCGCGGACGCCGTGTCCGGGAACGTTTTCGAACTCGGTCGACCCGCCGACCTCGAGCCCCCGCTCTCGAGCGCCGTCGACGATGGCTCGTCCGAGCGGGTGTTCGCTGCCGGACTCGGCTGCGGCGGCCGCACGGAGCAGTCGCGTCTCCGGATCCGCGTCCTCGGCGGGCTCAGACGGGACGGCGACGCCCCCGTCGGGTGCCGCCGAACCACCACCGTCGAGGGGGGACTCGACGGGCGCGCCGTCGGCGAACGGGACGACGTCGGTCAGCTCCATCTCGCCGTGGGTGAGCGTTCCCGTCTTGTCGAAGACGACGACGTCGACGCCCCGAACGCGTTCGAGGACGTCGGCCCCCTTGAACAGCACGCCGTTGGTCGCGGCGATCGTCGAGCCGACCATCGTCGCCGCCGGGGTCGCCAGCCCGAGCGCGCAGGGACACGCGATCAGCACCGAGGACGCGAAGACGACCATCGAGAACTCGAGAACGGTCACTCCGCCCGCGACCGGACCGCCGCCCACGGGCGTCCACAGCGGGAGCCACGAGACGAACGCCGCGAGCTGAGCCGGAAACAGCGCCCAGACGATCGCCCACAGCGTCGCGTTCGCGATGACGACCGGCACGAAGATCCCCGAGACGCGGTCGACGAGTCGCTGGATGTCCGGCTGTCGCGACTGGGCCTCCTTCACCCGCTCGACGATCTGCCGGATCGCGGTGTCCTTGCCGACCTTCGTCGCCTCGACGAGCAGCACGCCGTTCTCGTTGACCGTCGACCCCACGACGTCGTCGCCGGGTGTCTTGTCGACGGGCACCGACTCCCCGGTGAGCATCGACTCGTCGACGGCGGACTCGCCCTCGAGGACGACGCCGTCGGTAGGGATCTTCTCGCCCGGACGCACCTTCATCACGTCCCCGACCTCGATCGCCTCCACGTCGACCGTCCGCTCCTCGCCGTCGACGACGATCGTCGCCTCGTCCGCGCTCATCCGGAGCAGCTCGCGGAGGGCGTCGCTCGCGCGCGCCTTCGAACGCACCTCCAGCCAGTTGCCGACGGTGATGAACCAGAGGATGAACGCGACCGCCTCGAAGTAGAGGTCGCCGACGAGCGGATATCCGAGAAGCGGCCCGACGAGCACCGCCGTGCTGAACAGGTAGCCCGCGGAGGTGCCGATCGCCACGAGGGTGTCCATGTTGACGTCGCGGGCCTTCGACCACGCGCGCCACGCCCCGGAGAGGAACTCCCGACCGAGCGTTCCCATCAGGACGCTGGCGACCACGAACTCGACCCAGCCGAGATCGACGCCCCCGACCGCGTCCGGAACCGCGTAGAGCCCGAACATCCCGCCCATCAGGTACCAGAACGGGAGCGTGAGGATCCCGCCGCCGAGCACGAGGCGACGCTGGCGGACGAGCTCGGTTTCGGCCGCGGTCCGCCGTCGCTCGCCGGTCCCCCGGCCGTCGTCCGACGTGCCGTCCGCGTCGGTGTCGCCTCCCGCCGTCCCGTCGTCCGACTCCCGGACCGGCTCGAAGCCGGCGTCCTCGATCGCCGCGAACACGTCCTCGATCTCCGCGTCGACCGGGTTGTACTCGACGCGCGCCTCGTCCGTGGCGGCGTTGACGCTCACGTCGATCACGCCCGGGAGGGCGCCGATCGCCTCCTCGTTGGTCGCCGCGCAGGTCGAACAGCTCATGCCGACGATCCCGACCGTCTCCGTCGTCGAAACCGGGTCGAACCCCGCCTCGCGGATCGAGTCGTAGATCGCCGTCAGCTCGACGCGCTCCGGATCGTAGGTGACCGTTCCTTCGTCGGTCGCGAAGTTGATCGCCGCCGTCTCGACGCCCGCCAGTGCCTCCAACGCCTCCGAGACGGTCCTCGAGCAGGTCGAACAGGACATGCCACCGATCTCGAGATGTGCGCGGCGCGTGCTCATGACGATCGTACATACGGGGTCCCCACTCATGCGGGTTGCGCTTACGGAACGAATTCCAAATCGGGTCGAAACGCATGGAATCAAAGATAGATCCGGTGGTCGCTTTGGGTTCGAATATCGACCCGGCGTTTCCGAGCGATCGGGCGGGTACACCCAACACTTATGGTTTCGTTGTGTGTCGGTCCGAACGCGATGGCGACAGGCAAGGTCGACTTCTTCAACGACACCGGCGGCTACGGATTCATCGAGACCGACGACGCGGACGAGGACGTCTTCTTCCACATGGAGGACGTCGGCGGCCCGGACCTCGAGGAAGGACAGGAGGTAGAGTTCGAGATCGAGGAGGCCGAAAAGGGCCCCCGCGCGAAGAACCTGACCCGACTGTAATCGGCCCGTTCCGGCCGGCGATCGGTTCGGTTCCACGACGCACGCGGCGGTCGAACGTCCTCCACGCGTTCGACGACGCCACGAAACACGATTTTACGTTATTCGCTCGCCGAGCGACGGCACCGTGAGGACCTGATCCGCCCCGTTTCACTTCCACCTCGCTGGCGGTGGTCTTTTAATCCCGACCGTGAAAGGTACGGGCACCGAATGACGTCCTTCCAGTCGACGATCGGCGACGAGGAGGGGATCGCGGAGGAGCTGGCCGCAGGCCAGCGCGAGATCTCCATCGCCGAGTTCTTCGAGAAGAACAAACACATGCTCGGGTTCGACTCGGGCGCACGCGGGCTCGTCACCGCCGTCAAGGAGGCGGTCGACAACGCCCTCGACGCGACCGAGGAGGCCGGCGTCCTCCCCGACATCTACGTCGAGATCGAGGAGGTCGGCGACTACTACCGCCTCGTCATCGAGGACAACGGGCCGGGCATCACGAAAGAACAGCTCCCCAAGGTCTTCGGGAAGCTTCTGTACGGCAGCCGCTTTCACGTCAGGGAACAGTCGCGTGGTCAGCAGGGAATCGGGATCTCAGCGGCTGTGCTGTACTCTCAGCTCACTTCCGGGCAGCCCGCGAAGATCACGTCACGTCCGAAGGGACGGTCGCGCGCGCAGTACTTCGAGCTGATCATCGACACCGACACGAACGAGCCGGAGATCAAAGCCGACCGGGAGACCTCCTGGGACCGGCCGCACGGCACCCGGATCGAACTGGAGATGGAGGCGAACATGCGGGCTCGCAACCAGCTTCACGATTACATAAAACACACCGCGGTCGTCAATCCCCACGCGCGCATCGAGCTCCGCGAACCGGGGCTCGACGAGCCGATGAAGTTCGAGCGCGCGACCGACGAGCTCCCGGCGGAGACGAAGGAGATCCGCCCGCATCCGCACGGCGTCGAGCTCGGCGCGCTGATCAAGATGCTCGACTCGACCGAATCGTACTCCGTCTCCGGATTCCTCCAGGAGGAGTTCACCCGGGTCGGCAAGAAGACCGCCGACGGCATCATCGACAGCTTCCGTGACATCCACTACGGTCGCGAGCTCTCGTGGTCGCCGCCGCAGGCACGCGACGACCGCGACGTCGAACGCGCGGTCGCCGATGCGGTCGCCAACAAGGGAAAGGCGGCGACGAGCGCCTTCGCAGACGGCGTCGCGGAGACGATCGCGGGCAACGATCGGGTCTCCCGATCGGAGGTCGCCGGGATCGTCGACAACGTCGCGGAGACCGTCGAAGCGGACACGGGCAAGACGTTCGGCACGACCGTTCGCGAGAACGCGGTCGCCGCCGCGTGGGCGGCGGTCACCGGCATCGACGTCGCGGACGACGCGGACGGGACGGCTCAAACGACGGACGCCGATACACTGGAGGGGACGGAATCACCCCTCGTCGCCGACGTGTACGCCCTCGTCGACGACGCGACGTCGACCCGGAAGGACGACGCGACCGTCCGGGCGATGGCCGACGCCCTCACGTTCCGATTCATGAACCTCGAGGGCGACGCGTTCCGGATCGCTAAAGACGATCTCGAACGGCTCGTCGCGGACGCCGCCTCCTTCGTCGCCGAACAGCACGGCGCGACGTTCGGCGAGACCGCCCGCGGGAACGTCGTCGAGGCGTTCTGGTCGCGGGCCCGCACGGTGCCGGACGACCCGCCGAAGGTGCGGGAGATCGCAGCCGACCGCGACGCCTCGGCGGACCTCCTCGAGGCGATGCGCGAGACGAGCATTCTCGCGCCGCCGACGGACTGTCTCGCCCCGATCACGGCCGAGCTCGTCGAGGCCGGCCTTCGGAAGGAGTACGACGCGGACTTCTATGCGGCTGCAACCCGCGATGCAGAGGTCCACGGCGGCGATCCGTTCATCGTCGAGGCCGGCATCGCCTACGGCGGCGACGTTCCGGCGGAGGGCTCCGTGGAGCTGCTCCGGTTCGCCAACCGCGTGCCGCTCGTCTACCAACGCGGCGCCTGCGCGACGACGGACGTGATCAAGTCGATCGGCTGGCGCAACTACGGGCTCGACCAGCCGGGCGGCTCGGGCATGCCGAACGGGCCGGCCGTCATCTCGATCCACGTCGCCTCGACGAACGTCCCGTTCACGAGCGAGTCGAAGGACGCGCTCGCGAACGTCCCCGCGATAGAAGACGAGATCGAGCTGGCGGTCCGGGAGGCCGCCCGCGAGTTGAAGTCGTATCTCAACAAGCGGCGCTCGATGCAGCAGCGCCGCGAGAAACAGGACGTGCTCGGCCGGATCCTCCCGGAGATGGCCGACAAGGTCTCGGAGGTGACCGGCCGTCCGCGGCCGGACATCGACGGCGCGCTGGCGCGCATCATGAACAACGTCAGCGTCGAGCGGGAGGTGAGCGGCGGGACGGTCACCCTCCACGTCGAGAACTACTCCGACGTCGGCGAGACGGTGGAGATAACCGACATCGTCTCCGCGGAGCCGACCGACCTCTCGGCGGGCAGCGTCGTCGAGATGGACGACGAGTGGTTCGTCCAGTGGACGGTCGAGGTGTCGGCCGGCGACGACGCCGAACTGACCTACACGGTGCCCGACGGCACCGACTTCGACGTCAGCGTGAGCGGCGTCGAGACGGAGAAACTCACGGTGAACGCCTAAATGACGAACGAAGCGCAAGCACGAGAGGAGCTCATCGACCTGGCCGCGGACTTCTACGACCAGTTCGCGGACGGTCGTATCCCCGAGCTTCAGCTGCCGACACGGACGAAAAGCAACATCGAGTACGACCCCGAAAGCGGCGTCTGGAAGTACGGCGACCGGACCTCTACGCGGAGCGCGAACTCCGTTCGGGGGGCGCGAAAGCTCCTGAAGGCGGCCTACACGATCGAGTTCCTCGCCGACCAGCTGGCCGAGGACCGCTCGTCGACGCTGCGTGAGCTCTACTACCTCTCGGAGTCGTGGGACAACACGGAGGCGCAGTTCGGCGATCAGGACGAGTCGAACGACCTCGTCGAGGACCTCGAGATCGTCACCGGCGTCACCCGCGAGGACTTCCACATGCGGCCCGAGGAGTCGGGCGCGACGCTGATGGGGCCGCTTTTGATCCGCGAGCAGACCCGCCGCGGCGAGCGGGAGATCCACTGTCAGGAGGACGTCGGGGAGGGCGGCTACCAGATCCCGAACAACCCCGACATGATCGAGTTCCTCGACCACGACATCGACTTCGCGCTCGCCGTCGAGACCGGCGGGATGCGCGACCGGCTCGTCGAGAACGGCTTCGACGAGGCGTACAACTGTCTCGTGATCCACCTGAAGGGCCAGCCCGCGCGGGCGACCCGCCGGATAACCAAGCGGATCCACGACGAGCTGGACGTGCCGATCGTCGTCTTCGCCGACGGCGATCCGTGGTCTTACCGGATCTATGGCTCCGTCGCGTACGGCTCGATCAAGTCCGCACACCTCTCGAAGTACCTCGCGACGCCACAGGCGCGGTACGTGGGGATCCAGCCGGCGGACATCGTCGAGTACGACCTGCCCTCGGACCCGCTTTCGGACTCCGACGTCAACGCGCTGGAGTCCGAACTGGAGGACCCCCGATTCCAGACGGACTACTGGGAGGAGCAGATCGAGCTGCAGCTCGAGATCGGCAAGAAATCCGAACAGCAGTCGCTCGCCGCCCGCGGGCTCGATTTCGTCACCGAAACCTACCTGCCCGAGCGGCTCGGCGACATGGGCGTGCTGTAGGACCGTCACGGGTCGTGGCCGGTTTCATTCCGGCCGAATTTTAACTCACGGCGGGACGGAGGGTGGACAGGGATCACGGACGGTTCGGCAACACCGGATCGCGGGTCTCCGAGCTCTGCCTCGGGACGTGGCGGTCCGGACGGTCGCCGACGAGGTCGACGCGACGCCCGCACAGGTGGCGCTCCGGTGGCTGATGGAGTGGGACGAGTTCACCTGCGTCCCCATCGTGGGTGCGCGGACGACGGAGCGGCGCGCCGAGAACGTCGCCGCGACCGACGTTGACCTCTCGGATGATCAGTGGGACCGGATCATGGACGCCCGATGCGCGCCGGACGGGAACCTCTGGGGGCAATTAGGTACGTCCGCGGATTGACCCCTTAGACTCCTGTTAGCCTCCAATGATGTTTTGAAAGCCGTGCAAGGTGCAGAGCGCATATTTAGCACT
>CAZIFX010000072.1:0-10506 GCA_964538415.1 uncultured Halobellus sp. | reverse complement strand
GTCTCGACCCGAGCCGGAACGTCCTTTTAATCCCGGCCCCGAATGCGAGTATGAACGTACGAGCCGTCGCCGACCTCTCGCCCGCGGAGCGGCGCGCCTTCTTCGAGCGCGACGCCGGGGTCGAGAGCGTTCGCGAGGACGTAAGGGAGATCATCGGACGGGTCCGCGAGGAGGGCGACGTCGCGCTCCGGGCGTTCGCCGAGGAGTTCGACGGGACGACGGTCGGCAACCTGGACGTCACCGACGAGGCGGCACGGGCCCATGCCGACCTCGAGGACGCGAACGATCCGGTCATCGAGGCGGTCCAGGACGCCGCCGCGAACGTCCGGACGTTCCACGAGCGACAGCGACCGGCGGACTGGCGTGAGGAGTTCGACGGGCGGGAGCTCGGTCGACGATTCCGGCCGATCGCCCGCGCGGGCGTCTACGTTCCGGGCGGCGCCGCGGCCTATCCGTCGAGCGCGCTCATGGGCGTCATCCCGGCGACGGTCGCCGGCGTTGACCACGTCGCGGTCGCGACGCCGCCGGCCGACGACTTGAACCCGGTCACGCTCGCCGCGATCCACGAAGCCGGCGCGGACGCCGTCTATCAGGCCGGGGGCGCACAGGCCATCGCGGCGCTAGCGTACGGCACCGAGACCGTCTCGCGCGTACAGAAGGTGGTCGGCCCCGGCAACAAGTGGGTGACTGCGGCGAAGGCCGAGGTACAAGGCGACGTGGAGATCGACTTCCTCGCGGGGCCGAGCGAGGTGCTCGTGCTCGCGGACGACACCGCGGATCCGGAGCTCGTCGCCGCGGAGCTGCTCGCGCAGGCCGAACACGATCCGAACGCCTCCGTGGTGGCCGTCACCGACGACGAGGACCTCGCGACCGCGGTCGTCGAGGCGGTCACGGTCGGTGCCGACGGGCGGGAGCGGAGCGACACGATCAGTGCGGCCCTCGGGAACGACGCCTCGGGCGTTCTCCTCGCGCGTTCCATGCCGGAGGCGGTGCTCTTCGCCGAGGAGTACGCCGCCGAACACCTCTCGATCGTCGCCGAGGACGACGAGGCGCTGCTCGACCGGATCACGAACGCGGGCTCCGTCTTTTTGGGCCCGTACTCGCCGGTCGCGGCCGGTGATTACGCCGCCGGAACGAACCACGTGTTGCCGACGAACGGCGGCGCAAAGCGGTACGGCGGGTTGTCGACGGACACCTTCCTCCGCTCGTCGACGGTCCAGCGGCTCGACCGTGACGCGCTCTCCGGGATCGCCGACACGATCACGACGCTGGCGGAAGCCGAGGGGCTGGAGGCGCACGCCGAGAGCGTCCGGAAGCGGTTCGAGGAGTGACCTCGCGTCCGTGAGCCGGCGACCGCTCCGCGGGGAATCGCACCACACAGGCGCGTTCCCCCGTGCAGCGAGACCGTCGAATACGGGCCGTCCGGGCCGACCGTGGCGACGACGGATCGGTCTGGCGACCGGGCGTGACTGGCCGTCAAGGTTTTGCCCCTCCGGCGGGAATGAAGTGGTATGAGTACCGAATCGGCCCAGCCGGGCGGCGAGACGGGGATCGAGGTGACGCCGGACGCCGCCGAGGAGGCGCTCTCGCTTTTGAACCGGGAGGGGCTCGACACCGACGTGGCGGGATTACGGTTGTTCGTCCAACAAGGTGGCTGTGCGGGCCTCTCCTACGGGATGCGCTTCGACACCGAGCCCGAGGAGGACGACGTGGTCGTCGAACGCCACGGCCTTCGCGTGTTCGTCGACCCAGCCAGCAGGAACTACATCGGCGGCAGCAAGCTCGACTACGAGCACGGGCTGCAGGCGGCCGGCTTTCACGTCGAGAACCCCAACGTCGTCTCCGAGTGCGGCTGTGGCGAGTCGTTCCGGACGTGATCGGGCCGTCCGCCGGGAGGCGGAGCCACCTTTTTAAGTCCGTTCGTGGGGTACGAGGGACGCATGGAGCAGTCGACGACGGCGGAGGGCGAGCGAGTATACATCGATCGGACGCGCGCGGAGCGGGGGGCGGAGGGGCCGTTTTACGTCGTTTTCAGCGACGAGGACGCTCGGAACCGCTGGGGATTCTACTGTGAGAGCTGCGGATCGCTCGACACGGCGATGGACACGATGGGACGGATCCAATGCAACCGCTGTGGCAACCTGCGCAAGCCGGACGAGTGGGACGCCGCCCACGAGTGACCGTTCGTCGGTTTCCCTGGAGCCGTGGGAAAGCTTATCACGGACGCGGTCGAATTCGTAGCCAGATGGCCCCTGCGAGCACCCCACCGACGACGGAGGCCAGAGACGTCTTTCGTGAACTCGGATACACCGTCTCCGAGGGCGGACGCGAGTTCGTCGCGGAGCGGAAGTGGCGTCGCGTCCACGTGACGCCGGTTCCCTCGGACGGGACGGACGACCTCGGTTCGTATCTCGCGGACGGCGGAGAGACGCCGCCGCTTCGATGTTTCGTGACGTGGCGTGAGCATGCGGCGGAGTTACGCGATGACCTGACGTCGCTGAAGCCGCCGTACGACTGGGCGGTGATCGGCGTCGACGGCGACGACTTCGTCGTGATGGAAGGCGCGCCCGGAAGTCCCTGACTCGTCGAGGATCCGACCGGAGTCGCCGCCCCGTCGGTCCCGTTTTCGGGCGATCCCGTGATCGGTTCCGGTCCGAACGGTCCGGGTCGGAAACGCCGGTGTCGAAGCAATTACTTTATGAGTTCCGGACGAATCCGGAACATGGGTATGAATAGCATGAAGGCAGTCGGCATTCCGAGCACGCTGGCGATGCTGCTGCTCATCGTGCTTGCGGCTGGCAGCGGCGCGGTCGCCGCCGACGACCAGGTGACGCTGACGGTCCTCGTCGAGGACCGGAACGGGGATCCGGTCGGTACTGCCGAGATCACGGCCTCCTGGGAGGACGGAGAGCGAAGCGCGGTGACCGCGAGCAACGGCCGGGCGTTCGTCGACGTCCCCGAGGGTGCGGACGTCGACCTCTCGATCGACCACCCCGACTTCGTTCGGAACTCGCCGTATCAGGTGGAGAACGCGACCGAACGGGAGGTGACGGTCGACGTGGCACGAAAGGGATCCATCGCGTTCGAGGCGACGCGTAACCAGGCACCCGTCGAGGACGCCGAGATCGTCGTTCGGAAGGACGGCGATCGCGTCGTCACCGGAACGACCGACGCGGACGGACGCTTCGATACCGGCGCGATCGAGCGGGGCGAGTACACCGTCGGGGTCACGAAGCCCGGGCACCTCGATCAGTCACATACCGTGTCCGTCGAGGGCGACGTCGCCCGGCAGCTGCAGCTCGAACGGGGGTCGGTGACCCTCACGGTGACGGTTCGTGACGACCGTCTCGAGGACAACCCGCCGATCGAGGACGCGACCGTCGAGATCGACGACGTCGCGACCGTTCGGACGCTCGGCGGGGGCGTGGCATCCGCGAGCGTTCCGGTCAACACCCGGCTGTCCGTCACGGCCGGCAAGGAGGGGTACCTCGAGACGACCGAGTCGATACGCATCCGTGAGGACGATCGGGAACTGACGATGAACACGAGCCGCGAACCGCTGCTCTCGATGGACGCGAGCAATCAGCGCGTCGTCGCCGGCGAGCGAGTGGTCCTCACGGTCGTCGACGAGTACGACGCCAACGTCGAGGGCGCGACGATCCGGCGAAACGGGGAGTCGATCGGTCAGACCGGGGCGGACGGAACGTTCACGGTTCGGATCGAGGAGCCGGGCGAGTACGAGATGGTCGCCGTGCGCGACGATCTCGAATCCGATCCGGTGTCGGTCCGGGTGGTCTCGGACGAGGACGACGCGCCGGCCGACACACCGACCGAGACGCCAACCGAGGACGACGGCGTCGGGTTCGGCGCGACCCTTGCCGTCGTCGCCCTCGTTGCCGGGACGCTTCTGCTACTCCGGCGACGACGGTGAGGAACCGATCCGACCGTCCTCCGAACCGGGCCTTGCGCGTCGGATCGGCCGGCGGGCCAGAACGTATATCCTGCCACGGGTCGATGTCGGAGACGTCCACCGCACGTTGTGGGTTGGACGAACGACGGTGACCACAGATGGTATTCAAAAAGATCACCCTGATCGGAACGAGTTCGGAGAGCTTCGACGACGCCACGGACGACGCGATCGACCGGGCGGAAGACACCCTCGATAACGTCTACTGGGCCGAGGTGAAGGAGTTCGGCGTTGAGGTCAAAAACGCCCCGGAGCGCGAGTACCAGGCGGAGGTAGAGGTCGCCTTCGAGCTGGAGGATTGAGGAAACCCGGCGACGGGGATCGGCTGATAAGCGACGTTGCCGACCGGCCCCTCGACGCCGACGCTCGGGGTGACGACCGGCATCGCTTTTGGGTTCGGAGGCCGACCGATCGAACATGGAGGTGCTCGTCTACGGTGCGGGCGCGCTCGGGAGCCTGATAGGCGGGCTCCTCGCGCGGACGCACGATGTCACGCTCGTGGGACGCGATCCACACATGCGCCGGGTCCGGTCGGACGGGCTGCGGATCGAAGGCGAGATCGAGGCGGCCGTGCATCCGCGCGCCGTGACCGACGGATACGGGCGAGCGGCGGATCTCGCGCTCGTGACGACGAAGGCGTACGACGTCGACGAAGCGGCCCGAGCGCTGGCGACCGGCTCATACGACGTCGTCTGTCCGCTCTCGAACGGACTCACCGAGGAGCGGCTGGTCGCCGCGGTCGACGCGACGGTGCTCGCGGGCACCGCGAGCTACGGGGCACGATTCGAGGAGCCCGGTCGGGTGCGGTGTACGGGCGTCGGCGACGTGGTCGTCGGCGCGCTCGACGGCGGGCTGCATCCGGCGGCCGAGCGGACCCGCCGCGCGCTCGACGCGGCAGGGATGGAGGCGACGGCCGCGAGCGACATGCCCCGGCGGCGGTACGAGAAGCTCGCGGTCAACGCGGGGATCAACGGCCCGTCGGCGCTCGCCCGGATCGACAACGGTCGGACGCTCGCGGGTCCGACCGGCGACGTCGCCCGGGAAGCCGCCCGTGAGGTGGCGCGGGTCGCGCGGTCCGCGGGGGTCGAGCTGCGCGACGACGAGGCGATCACCGCGCTCGAGACGGTGGCCGCCGACACCGCCGCGAACCACTCGTCGATGCGCGAGGACGTCGAACGCGAGAGACCGACCGAGGTGGACGCGATATACGGCGCGGTCGTCGACCGGACGGCCGAGGGCGATGTATCGGTTCCGGTCTGTGAGACGCTCGCCGCGCTACTGCGTGGCTGGGAGGTCGATCGGGGGCTCCGTTCGGAGCGTGAGCGGCGAACGTGAAACGTGGAACCCGTGAACGGCGCGGCGTTCAACGGGTGCGCGAAAACGTGCGGCCTCAGCACCACTCCTCGAGGACGGTGGCGTCCGTCTCGTCGACGGAGAGCCACGCGTCCTCACGTGAGACGTCGGCGATCACGAGCTCCGGTCGCGATCGCGCGGAATCGACCGACGCCATCACGTCCGGCGACGGCGTCGTCGTCGCATCGGCACCCGTCGGCACGCCGGGGCGGCGGCGGTCGGGGTCCGGTTCGTCCCAGGGAGTGGAACTCCGTGACATGGTAGTGAGTATTTGTCACTGATTTATAAGGGTTGCGAACCGGGACAGCGATTCGGCTCAACACTCCACAAACGTGCATTCTTTCAAGCAAATTAGCTTGATCGTGAGCCGAACGGCGGCGGAACGACCGAACACGTATTTCTTCGAACGAACGCGTAACGCTCGTGAAACGTTCCGGTCGATTCAACGGACGTCCGTCCGGTCGGAATCCGTCGACATCACGGGGCGATCCGGACGGCCTCCCGGGACGATCCGGACGGCGTCGGGAGGGCGACCGGGCTTCGCAGTATACAAGAGGCGTCCCGGCAAATGACGGTGCATGAACGTAGCAGACGCCATGACGCCGCGGTCCGAACTCGTCGTCGTCGAGATCCCCGGAAGTCGTGACGACGTGCTGGCGTACATTCAGGAACACGGGTTCTCCTCCGTCCCCGTGGTGAAGAACGTCGACGGCGAGGAGATCTACCGTGGTCTCGTCTCCCGTGACGATCTCATCGAGCAGCCCGCCGAGGACCAGCTCGCGCTGTTGATGCGCGAGGTCCCGACCGTCGGCGACGACGACGACCTTCGCGAGGCGGCCGCGACGATGGTGGAAAAACGGGCACGCCGGCTCCCGGTCGTCGACGGCGACGAGCTCGTCGGCATCGTCACCGTCACCGACGTGGTGCGGGCCATCGCGCGCGGCAACGTCGACGGCACGAGCGAGGTCGGGCCGCTCGCGACCCGGACGGTCAACACCACGTACGTCGGCACGCCCCTCCCGGTCGCGGAACGCGAGATCGGTCTCGCGGACGTGCCCTACGCGATCGTGCTCGACGACGACGCGCGGATGGCAGGGATCGTCACGGAGGTCGACATACTGGAGGTCGCCCGCGTCGTCGAGGGGGAGGCCAGCACCGGCGACTCGATCGCCGAACAGGACTCCGAGTGGTCCTGGGAGGGGATCAAGGCGATCGGCGCACGCTACCTCCCGACGAGAAACGTGGAGATACCCGCCGAGGAGACGCGTCACTTCATGACCGATGCCCTCGTCACCGTCACCGAGACCCGAACGTCCGAGGAGGTCGCCCAGGAACTGATCACGAACGACATCGAGCAGATCCCGCTCGTCCGCGGCGCCGACCTCGTCGGCATCGTCCGGGACGTCGACCTGCTGGAGGCGATCTGATGGGCGACGGCGAACTCGTCGAGCTGGCGAAGCGGCGCGGCTTCTTCTTCGGCTCCAACGGCGCCTACGGCGGCACCGCCGGCTTCTACACGTTCGGTCCGCAGGGCGCAGCCCTGAAACGCAACGTCGAGGACGCCTGGCGGGACCGGTTCACGATCAGGGAGGGGAACCGTGAGATCGAGGCCCCGACGGTGATGCCCGAGGCCGTCTTCGAGGCGTCCGGTCACCTCGAGGGGTTCGACGACATGCTGATCGAGTGTGCGGAGTGTGCTGCCTCCCACCGCGCCGACCACCTCGTCGAGGACGCGACGGACGTCGAGGACGCGGAGGCGCTTCCCGGCGAGGAGGTCGAGGCGCTGATCGCGGAGGCGGGGATCGCCTGTCCGACCTGTGGCGCCTCGCTCGCGGGCGTCCCCGTCGAGAGCTTCAACCTGATGTTTTCGACCGACATCGGCCCCGGCGACTCCCAACCCGGCTACCTTCGCCCGGAGACCGCACAGGGGATCTTCGTCGAGTTCCCGCGATTGAAGGAGTACGCTCGGGGTACCCTCCCGTTCGGGATCACCCAGATCGGACCCGCCTACCGCAACGAGATCTCCCCGCGCGGCGGCCTACTGCGGCTCCGCGAGTTCACGCAGGCGGAGCTGGAGCAGTTCATCGACCCCGAGGAGGACGAGCCGCCGCTGGACCGGGTCGCCGACGTCGTGGTCCGGCTCTACCCCGCGACCGAGCAGGAGGCCGAGGACGGCGAGTACGTCGAGACGACGATCGGGGCGGCCGTCGAGGAGGGGATCATCGGCTCGCCGTGGGTCGGCTACTACCTCGGCGTCGCTAGTCGATGGTACGACCGGATCGGCGTCGACATGGACCGGTTCCGGTTCCGCCAGCACCTCTCGGGCGAGCGCGCCCACTACGCGGCCGACTGCTGGGACGCCGAAAGCGAGGTCGACGGCGACTGGATCGAGATCGCGGGCTTCGCGTACCGCGGCGACTACGATCTGTCGAAACACGGCGAGTACGGCGACGACTCCTTCACCGTGTTCAAACGCTACGACGAGCCGAAGACCGTCGAGCGGGCGACCGTCGACCCGGACATGTCGACGCTCGGCCCCGAGTTCGGCGCCGACGCCGCCGCGGTCGCGGAGGCGCTGGAGACGCTCGCCGCCCGCGACCCGGACGCCTTCGACGCCGAGACGGTGACCGTCGAGGTCGGCGAGGGCGACGACGCCGAGACCCACGAGGTCGACGCCGACGTCGCGAACTTCTCGGTGAGGGAAGTCACGGAGAACGGCGAGCACGTCACGCCGCACGTCGTCGAGCCCTCCTTCGGCGTCGGCCGCACCGTCCAGACCCTCCTCGCGCACGCCTACCGAACCGACGAGGTCGACGGCGAGGAACGGACCTACCTCGCGCTGGAGCCGGAGGTCGCGCCGCGTGACGCCGCGGTCTTCCCGCTGGTGACGAACGACGACCGGCTCGTCGAGCTGGCCGATCGCGTCGCCGCCGACCTCCGCGAGGCCGGCCTCTCGGTCGCGTACGACGATTCGGGCTCGATCGGGCGGCGGTACCGGCGCCAGGACGAGGTCGGCACCCCGTTCTGTGTCACCGTCGACCGCGACGGCGTCGAGGGAGACGGCCCGGAGACCGTCACCCTCCGCGAGCGCGACTCGGCCGCACAGGTCCGGATTCCAGTCGAGGAACTTGCGGACGAACTCGCTGCGCTCCGCGAGGCCGACGAGTTCGCGGCTCTACTCGATCGGTACGAGTCGGTCGAGACCGACGTGGAGACGGCATGATCGACGTGCGGACGGCGACGAGGAGACGGACAACGTGACCCTCCCCGGCGCGGCGTGGCGCGGCCGCGTCGAGTTCGAGCGACGGCTCGTCCACGCCGGCGGGACGCTGTACGTCGCCCCCTACCTGTTGGGATGGCTCTCGTGGGACCAGACCCGATATCTCCTCCTCGCGGGGCTCGTCGTCGTGGGAGTTCTGGAGGCCCTCCGGCTGCGCGGGGCGGCCGGGCCGCTCGATCCCCTGTATGCCGCGCTGGTGCGGGAGTACGAGGCGGACGGCGTCGCCGGCTACGCGCTCTACCAGCTCAGCATGACCGGCGTCGCGCTCGTGCTCTCGCCGACGCTCGCGATTCCCGCGATGTGGATGCTCTCGCTCGGCGACCCCGTGAGCGGCATGCTCGGCGACAACGGCCCGACCGAGCCGAAACGCCCCGCCGTGTGGGTCACGATGGCGCTCGTCTGTACGGCGATCGCCGTCCCCTTCACCGTCCCCGCGTTCGGGACGGCCGTCGGCGTCGCGGTCGCGGTCGCCGGCGCGCTCGCGGCCGCCGTCGCCGACGGGCTACCCCCGATCATCCGCGGCATGGCCGTCGACGACAACCTCACCATTCCGCCGGCCGCCGCCGCGGCGATGGTCACGGTCCTCGCGGCCGTCGGATAGGACGGGCGGACGGTTCCTTGGAGGTCCGACCGGAGACGGACCGACAGAGGAAAGAGCCACGCACGCCGAGGGGGAGACATGAGTGAGGAACGCGAGGACGTCGTCACCCCGAGCGACGTCGGCGGCGAGGGGCCGCCGGTCGAGGAGAAGCCATACAAGATCATCTTCGAGGCGAACAAGTGCTTCGGGGCGGGCAAGTGTGCGGAGGTCGCGGGCAACTGGGAGATGGACATCTCGACGGGACTCGCGAATCCGCGGACCTACTACCTCGGCGAGGACGAACTCGACGAGAACGTGCGGGCCGCCGAGGTCTGTCCGGCGAAAAAGGAGCGCGGGATCATCCACGTCATCGACCGACGGACCGACGAGGAGATCGCGCCGAACCCGCACGGCGACGGGACGCTCTCGGTCGACTGGTAGCGGCGATCGACCGAAACGGCGGCCCGATCGAACGTCGGCATCCGAAAGGGGTTTGACCGGTCCCCGAGAACCCGGAGATGCACGCGGGGGTGGCTGAGCCTGGCCAAAAGCGGCGGACTTAAGATCCGCTCCTGTAGAGGTTCGAGGGTTCGAATCCCTTCCCCCGCATCCTGCGGCGAGCAGCTCGCGAGCCGCAGGTGTACAGTTGAACTGGTTCGAATCTGAGGGCGGCGGAGTGGTTTACAACTCAGCGAGGAAGACGTCCGAGCACGTTTATCAGTCATCGAGAGGAACGTCCGGGCAGATTTATAAACCGATCCGGACGAACCGTGATCCGGAGATGCGGTCGGCGCGCGCCTCCTCGCGCCTTTATACCGGCGCGAGGAGCACGTGCGAGGGAGCCGCCGGCCGGCCGGCGAACGGTCAGGCGGCCGGCTGGCGGCGAGGCTGGGGAGGCGTGAGGCTGCGGTGCGGTTTCGATCGGCTCTACTTTCCCTCCGCGTTCACGTTCCGGAGCGTCGGGAGGCTCCAGCCGTATCTGACCGCCGCAAGTCGCGTTCCGACGGTCACCGCCGCACACGAGAGGGCGGCCGTCCCGCCCGCGAGGCCGACGCTCCCCGCGACCCAATACGCGGTGCCGCCAAGCACCGCACAGGTCGCATAGAAGTCCTCGAAGAGAATGAACGGCGCGCGGTCGAGGAGGACGTCCGCGACCGCACCCCCGCCCGCCGCGTTGATCGTTGCGATGGCGACGACGCCGAACGCGGACACGCCCGCCCCGGTCGCGACGATGGCCCCGGCCGTCGCGAACGCGGCGAGCCCGATGGCATCCGAGACGACGGTGATCGGGTGGTCGTCCGGCGCCGTAGTCGGGTGGTCGTCCGG
>CAZIFX010000071.1:8673-10542 GCA_964538415.1 uncultured Halobellus sp. | reverse complement strand
CGTCCACGTCGACCTGCTCCGCCAGCGCGACGACGCCGATGGCCGCAGCCATCGCGTCGGGGTCCGGATTCGGGTGCATCAACACGACGACCTCATCCTGGTCGGCGAGCAGGCGCCTGAACCGGACGCCGGGGACGCGTCGAAGCCGGACGAACGCGTACGTACTCGCGAGAACCACCAGCGCCGCGACCACGCCGGCAACGGTCAACTCCGGGTTCGCGCGAACGAACGCCTCGGCTTCGACGAGCGCGTCGCCGACCGCCGCTTGCACCCACATACACGCCCCGAACTCGCCGGCGGCACAAGAACCTTCGTGGCATTTCCGACCTTTCAGGAACGACACGAATCGCGGCGAGGGCGGCTCCGTTCCGGACGAAGGCCGTCAGGATCGGGGCCCACCCGCACGGAACTCGTCGATCGCGGCGCGGTAGCCCTCGCGATAGGTGGGGTACGCGAACTCGTAGCCCAGCTCACGAAGACGAGCGTTCGAGCACCGCTTGCTCGTTCGAATCCGCCGTTCCGCCGCATCCGAGAGATCACCCTCGGCGATCCGCTCCGCCTTCGTTCGCTTCGTCGGACGGGAGACGCCGCACTCGTCGGCGAGCCAGTCGGCGAACGCGTGCTTCTCGGCCGGCTCGTCGTCGACGACGAGCACGGGGTCACCGCGAGCGACGTCCCGCTCCAGCAGGAACCCGATCGCGCCGGCCGCATCGTCGCGGTGGAGCATGTTTAAGTAGCCGGCGGTCACCGGACCGTCGAGGTAGCGCCGGAGCCGATAGCGGTCCGGACCGTACAGGCCGGCGAAGCGTGCAACCGTTCCGTCGATGCCGACGGCGTTCGTCTCCTCGAGCGCGACCCGTTCGGCCTCGGCGAGCACCCGCGTCTTCTCGGTCGTCGGCCGGATCGGCGTCGACTCGTCGACCCACGCGCCGCCGTGATCGCCGTAGACGCCGGTCGACGACGTGTAGACGAGCCGATCCGGCGGCGACTCCCGTGAGCCGTACGTCGCGACGACGTTCCCGAGTCCCTCGACGTACACCTCGCGTGCCGCGGCCGGACCACGGCCGCCGGAGCTGGCCGCGAAGACGACCGCGTCGGCGTCAGGCAGCGCGGACAGCGAGTCCAGGTCGGTCACATTCGCGCGGACGGCACGGACGACCCCGTCGCCCGCGGAATCGACCGATGCGATCGCGTCGAGCCCCTCGTCGGATCGTCTGACCCCGATGGCCTCGTGGCCACGCTCGGCGAGTTGGCGAGCGAGCGCCAAACCGACGTACCCGCAGCCGACGATGACGACCCTCATCGTTTCCGCCCCTCGATCACCGCCATCACTTCGGCGAGCTGGGCGAGCGTCATCGCGGCGCGTCCCTCCAACGCCTGCTGTACCTCCTGCCCGGTGAGGTCGGCGTCGATGGCGCCGGCGATGGTGTCGACGTCGAGCACCGCGATCGTCATCCCCATGAGCAGGTGGTCGCGAAGCTCGAACACGACGGCGTCGGCATCCATCTCACGGGTCGTCGCGAGCACCGCCGCTCCCTCCTCGATCGTCAGGTCCGCGGCGTCGCCGGCCGCGACCGACACGACGTGCTCCCGATCGAGCGGCGTCGTCTCGACGACGCGCTCGACGCTCGCCTCCTCGACCGCTTCCGCGAGAACGGCCTCGAACGCGGATAACAGCGCTGCCGCATCGACCGCCGACCCGCCATCGTCCGTCGAGACGTCGGAAACGACTTCGTGGAACATGGATACTCGATCGGGTCGCTTGCCGCAAAACGGCACCGATCGACTCGGCCGCCGATCGGGGGCGAAAGTTCGCGGGATGGGGTTCGGCCACGGCTCGAACCCGGACACCTCGATCACGGCTCGAAC
>CAZIFX010000071.1:0-8573 GCA_964538415.1 uncultured Halobellus sp. | reverse complement strand
CACGGCTCGAACCCGGACACCTCGATCACGGCTCGAACGAACAGCCGTCCGAGTCGGCGGCCGGTTCGGGATCCGTTCCGGTCGAACCGTCACGTCCGTCGGCACCGCTCGGCACGCCCGGACAGGGCCACCCGTCGGACGTCTCATCGCGTGTGCCGTCGACGTCCCCGACTCCGGGCGGTCCCGCGGGCACCGCGACGACCACGACCGTCCCCGTCTCGAACCGGACGGGTTCGGTCTCGCCCAGCGTGATCTCGTTGCCGCCGGCGTCGACGGTGACGTCGCCCGCCGTCCGGACGTACTCGAACGTCTCCCCCGGCGGGCCGACGTCGGCGTGGAGCGTGAATCCGGGATACTCCCCGCGGACCTCGACGCGCCATGCATTCATCGTCGCGACCCAGTAACCGGGGACGGGGGCGACCGGGAGACCGGCGCCGACGCTTCGGACCGGAGCGGGAGCCCAGCGATCGGCCGCCTCCTCGACGGCACGCTCCGTCCCGTCCTCGGCGACGTCCTCGAGTCGATCACGGAGGTGTTCGCGTGCAGGATCCGTCGTGTCGTCGACGAACCGGGCGGGAACCCGGACGGCGTCCCGTCCCGCCGCCGATCGGGTGGCCACCCGAAGCGAGGCAGCGAGCGCGAGTTCGTCGCTCCGTGAGAGGTCGTCGCGGGCGGCCATCTCGGACGCGACGCGGTCGGCGTAGCTTCCGTTTCCGACCGCGACGCCCCGCTCGCCGGTCGAATCGTACGTCCCCGTGACGACCGCGACGGCGTTCCGGCGCTGCTCGTCGGAGAGGTCCGTTCGGTCGGCGGCGACGTCGACGAGCCGGCGGTCCACCGCGGACAGCGAGCGGTCGAGTCGGTGTTCGAGCACGTCACGGTCGGCCCGCAGGTCCGGGTCAGCGTCCGGACCGCCCGCCGACTCCAGCGCCGCGTCGGCCGTGAGCAGCGCTCGACCCGCAACGTCGGGGGCAACGGTCTCCTCCGTTCCGAGGATGCGGTCGACGATGTCCCCCGAAACGTCGTCGTAGGGGACGGTGACGTAGTTCAGGTTGCGCGTCGCGAGCGGACGCGTCGAGGTGCCGTCGACCGCCTCGACGCGTGCGCCGTCGAGCGCCGCCCGCGGAAGGTAGCCGGGGGAGCCATCGGGGACGAATCGAACCTCGCCGCCGGGGCCGTCCGCACCGACGGCGTGGGGCTCTGCCTCCCGTGCCTGCTCCCGTGAGGCGATGACGTCGCCGAGCGACGGTCCGCCGAGGGCGTCCTCAACGCGCTCGAACAGGTCGTCGGTGGCGGCGCTCCCGTCGGCCGACGCTGATTCGAGCTCCTCGATGACCACGTCGAGATAGACGAGCCGTGCGGAGATGCGCGCTCGGTCCGGCGAGCCGTCGTACCGTCTCGGCGGATCGACGAGATCCGTGCGTTGCCGCCGAAGCTCGCCCGCGAGATCGCCGTACGGGTCGGCATCGCCGGCCGCAACGTCACCCATTCGTGTTTCCGTTTCGATCCCGTGTACCTCCTCGTGTACGTCGGCGAGGTCGGCGATGAGCCGATCCTCGAGGTCGTCGGCACGTTCGCCGACCACCGTCGTCGAGCGCGAGACCTCACCGCCGCGTACCGCCCGTCGGGCGATCCGATCGACGCTCCCCTCGCTTGCGACGTCGAGGTCCTCGCGTGCGGCGGCCGGTGTATCGGCGAGATCCGGATCCGCGGTCGCCCCTCCCGTACCGAACGTCGCCGTCCGGAGGTCGGGGGCGGGACCCGTGGGGGCGTATCGTCCGGTGACCGATACCTGAACCCGATATTCGTCCGTCGTCCGATCCCGCGTCGTGGTTCGTTGGGTGACGACGGTGACGTTGCCGTCCTCGTCGGTCTGCTCGACCTCTCGCTCCCAGTCGGCGCTCGCGCGGCGGTCGACGGTGACCTCGCGCGTCGCCTCCCCGAGCGCCACCGGCCGCCCCGGGCGGACCGTTCCGGAGGGGACTCCCGACGGAACCCCGTCCCCGCTCACCGAGAACGACGAGGAGGACCGTCGGTCGACCCGACGCCACTCGCTGCCGGGCGAGGGCGGCGAGGGACGACCGCCGCGTTCGATCCGTCTCGTCGAGGTCTCGACGGTCGCCTCGACGCGGTGGGCGTCACGAGCGATCCGACCGACCTCCTCGCGGGTCTCGACGATGCCGACGTCGGCGGCGTGAGCGACCGCGACCGACGTCTCCTCGTCGACGTGTTCGGCGCCCTCCGGGACGGAATCGGTGCTCGTGCCGGGGAGCGGGGATCCGTCATCGTCAACGGCCGTGGGAGCGTCGAGCACCGTCTCCGCCCACTCCTCCTCGTCGAGGTCGGTCGGCGCGAGCAGGTCCGTCACGCCGGTCTCGGCGGTTGCCCGAGCGACCCCGCCGCGGGCGGACGGGTCCGCGGCGCCGAAGACGTCACGCTGAGTACGGACGATCCCGGCGTTCGTCGAGAGCTCGACGTGGCGGTTCGCCAGGACGTTTTGGACTGGTGCGCCGGCGTACTGCGCGTAGCCGCGGGCCCACGTCATCGGGTAGAGGCTCGCGGTGAGCTGGCGTCCGAGCCCCGGCCCCTCGACGGGGCCGGCGTTGAGCCGTCGTTCGAACCGTTCCGTCCGCTCGTGTGCCCCAAGCGTCGGGACGGCGACGACGACCGTTCGGTTCTCAGTTCGCTCGGCGACGACCCGCTCGTCGCGCGTCGCGACCGTTCGAACCTCCGTGAACGTCACGCGGGTCGCCGTCCCGTTGGCGACGGGTTCGACCGTGACGCGTTCGCGTGCGCTCTCGAGGTCGTCGGCGGAGCCCTCGACCGCCGGAACGGACGCCGATGCGGAGACGTCACCGACCTCGGTTTCGACGGCCGACAGCGCGTCCGCGGCCGCGATCGCGAGCCGGATCCGGAACGCGTCCTCGAACGCAGAATCGGGTCTGACCGCGTCCCCGGCGGCCGATCCGTCGGCCGCGGTCGTCGGGGGGTGAGTCACCGGCTCGGCCGCGGCGTCGTGGGCCGCCTCGCGCGCCGCGGTCTTCAGCGCCGTCGTCGCGTCGGCGTCGACTCGTTCGACGGCTCGCTCGACGTCTCGATCCTCGGCGACGAGACCCTGTTCGGCAACGCCAAGCGCGTACGCGCTGCTCATGACGAGCAGCAACACGCCGATCAGCGCGAACGGGATCCGACCTCGGCGATCGGCGATGAACCGTCCCGCTCTCACCGGCCGCTCCGTTTCGTTCGCGTACCGATCCGCTTCGTCCAAACGTCCTTTGACATGACGGGTCGTCATGACGTACGGAGAAGTGTCGCCGAACATCTCACCACGTCCGCACGATCAGTCGCGAGCCGTCCGCTCGGTCGTCGGCCACGTTCGGCGCGGGCAGCGAGACGACAGCCGTGGCGACGTCCGCGCTTCGCGGCGGGGGATCGCCGACGACGATCGGGTCAGCGCCGCGCGTCTCGTCGCTCGCGTGCCGAGCGTCGTCCGCACCCGGAACGAGGTCGATCCCTCGATCCGCAGAGGAGAAACGGAGATCGACACGAACCCGCGGCCCGAGGTGATCGGCCACGGTCTCGATGACCGACGCGTGGAACGTCTCGTGATCGGCAGGTCGGTCCGTCTCGCCGAACGCCGCCAGCCACAGCAGCTCCGCGAGGGTCGCATGGACCGTTCCGCCCTTTCCGTCCGGAACGGCGTCAACCGGCGTGAGCGAATCCCCATCGGAGCCGTATTCGACCGTCGCCGTCTCCGTAGTCAGTCGATCGGCGACCGTCCCGGCGTTCGGCGTCGCCGTGGGGTCGTCGCCGACGCCGCCGAGCGCGACGACGCCCGCGGAGACACAGAGGAGCATGATGGACACGTCGAGCACGGTGCTCGTCATCGCCGCACCACCACGCGAAGCGTCCCGCGGACGTTCTCCCCCGGGGCCGTGCGAACGGTCACGGTCCGCTCCGCGACGGCATCCGTCGGATCGGTCGGCCCGCCCTGAATCGTCGGGGGATCGTCGCCGGATCGGACGCGCCACGTCTCCGCGTGCGTCCGGAGCTCGACGGCGACGCCGGCGTGCGGATCACCCGTCGGTGCGTCGAGGCGGTCGGGGCGAACGACGCCGCCGACGGCAGCCTCGCGTTCGACGCGGTCGAGCGTCGTCTCGGCGAGCATGCGCTCGTCGTCGGGTGCCGCGTCGTCCAGCGCGACGGTGTAGATCCCGAGGGCGGCACCGACCGCGACGAGCGCGACGAGCGCGGCGGTCGGATCGACGGCCGCACGGTCCCGTGATCCCGACTGCTTCGTGGTCGTCGAGGCCACGAGCGGCGTGCCGCCGCCGGAGCTACCCGACGAGCGTGACCTGGACGTCATCGTGATGGACCCGTCGAACGGTGAGCCGGCTCGGGGCGGCACGCCAGTCGTGGTCGGCGGCCCGTGCACGCTCCGCGGCGGCGGCGAACGCCTCGGGATCGTCGAAGACGCGGTCCGGAGGTGCGCCGTTCAGCACGCGCCGGAGGTCGTCGGCGTCACGGTGGGCGGTCGGCGGAACGGGAGTGATGCGGGGCGCCACGAGCGTCGCGTGGGCGACTTCCCCGTCCGATCCGAGCGCAACGGTCCGATCGGTGAATCGGACGCGGTCGGCGGTCAGTCCGTGTTCCGCGGTCGCCGGATGGTCGCCGTCGGCGACGGAGTCGATCGTGTGGGCGGCGCCGGCCGCGTCCGGCGGCGGCGACGCGGGGAGCGCGGCGGCCACGCTCGCCGTCGCGACGCTCACGAGCGCGATGCCCAGCCACGCATAGGTCGCGTCCAGAGGTGCGTCGAACATGGGACGGCTGGCCGCGGCATCGTATATAACGCGTCGGGACGGAATCCCCCGTTGACGACTCGAAAAACGAAGGCCGAGGGACGCGTTCAGTCGTGGATCAACACGTCGAGCACCGTCGGTCCCTCGTCGGCTCGCGCCTCGCTGATCGCGTCGGCGATCGACGCCGGATCGTCGACGAGCTCGCCGGTCGCGCCGTAGCTCTCCGCGTTAGCCGGCACGTTCAGCGGGGGTTCGAAGTCCATCGCGACGAACTCGTGGTCGTCCTCCGTGCCGCCGAGCACGCGCAGCGTGTTGTCCTTTAGGATCCGGTAGTTGCGGTTGTCGGCGACGACCACGGTGACGTCGACGTCGTGTCTGACCGCCGAATAGATCGTCTGCGGGTAATAAAAGTAGGAGCCGTCGCCGATGAACGCCACGACGTCCCGCGGATCCGGTCGGTCGCGTTCGGCCATCGCCGCGCCGATCGCCGCGGGAAGCCCGTACCCGAGCCCGCCGCTTTTGTTGCCGATCCACTGCTCGGCGCCGAGCGGGACGTGCCACTGGACCGCGCGGCCGGACGTGACCCCCTCGTTGACGATGAGCGCGTCGGACGCCGCGTCCGCCATCGCGCGACCGAGCTGTCCCTTGGACGCTCGTGGATCGTCGGGATCCGGATCGGCCGGTCGACCGGCCGCTCGAACCCGTGCTGCCGCATCGCGGGCGTGCTCCCGTCTGGTTTGGCGCTCGGTTTCGAGGAGTCGATCCTCGACGGCCGCCGTGAGCGCATCGAGCACGCGGCCGGGATCACCGAGCACGGAGGCGTCGGCCGGCCAGTTCTTCCCGAGTTCCCAGCCGTCGGGGCCGATCTGAACGATCGTCGCGTCGGGGAGCAGTTCGTTTTCGTGGCCGATCGAGGTCGTCGCCGACCCGCAGCCGACGAAGACCACCGTGTCGCCGTCGAGCGTCTCGAGGAAGCCGGATTCGGTGCCGGGCACCGTGCCGGCCCACTGTGCGTGGTCGGTGGGGAAGTTCGCCTCCGCCGTGATGAACTCGCCGTGGACGCGAGCGCCGCTCGCCTCGGCGAAGGCGACCGCCTCCCGGATCGCGTCGGGACCCGAGCGCGCCACCTCGTCGCCGATGACGATCACGGGCTCGTCGGCCGCGGCAACGAGGTCGGCGGCGGCCGCGACGGCGTCGGGGTCGCCTCGGCCCGCGTCGGGGATCGGACCGAGACGTTCGACGTCGGCATCGGTCTCCGCCACCATCACGTCGAGCGGCAGTTCGAGAAAGACGGGGCCCGTCGGCGGGGTGAGCGCCTGCCTGACGGCTCGACGGAGCATCGTCGGCAGGGCGTCCACCGAGGGGACCGCGGCGCTCCATTTCGTGTACTGGTCGACCATCACCTCGAGGTCGCCGTGGAGGATCGGCTCCTCGTGTTGGAAGTCGGTCTCGTAGTTGCCGGCGGTGACGAGCACCGGCGATCCGGAAAACGATGCGCCGATGAGGTTCCCCAGCCCGTGTGCCAGCCCGGGCGCGACGTGGAGGTTGGCGACGCCGAGCGGCGACACCGTCCCGTCGTGGTGTGAATGGTAGCGTCGTGCCGTCGCGTACCCGGCGGCCATGCCGACCGCGACGTCCTCGTGCAGGCCGAGCACGTACTCGACGGAGCTGTCCTCGGTCGCCTGGACGGTCGGAAGCTCCGTCGTTCCCGGATTTCCGAACAGCCGCGTAACCCCGTAACGTTCGAGTGCACTTATCAGATATTCCGCGCCGGTGAAGGACATACGTATGGCCGGGTGGCAGGCCAAAAAGTAACTTTCGACGGGCCGGCGCCTACCGCCGGAGCCGAAAAGTCACCCATCGTGTTGGCGGTCCCGATCGGGGGCCGTCGGACGGTGCTCGGACCGTGATCACGATCGGTGTCGGACCGTGATCACGATCGGTGTCGGACCGTGATCACGATCGGTGTCGGACCGCGATCACGACCGATGACGGAGCGCTTATGTCCTCACGCGAGGTCCATGATCGTGTTAATGTCTCGCGAGGAATCCATCGATCCGCTGACCTGGGCTCGTGACCACACGCCGATCTTGGCGTCATTTCAGGAGGAGTACGGCGAGGAAGAGCCGCTTTCGGGATACACCGTCGCGTTCGCCTCACATCTGGAGACGAAGTCGGGCGTCGCCATCGAGACGCTGCACGCAGCCGGCGCGGACGTGCTGTTCGCGCCGAGCGAGCCACAGAGCACGCACGGAGCGGTCGTCGACGAACTCGACGCGCGCGACGGGATCACGGCGTTCGCGTGGGAGGGGATGAGCGACGAGGAGTTCGATGCCGCCCAACACGAGTTGTTGGAGGAGGAGCCCGACTTCATCCTCGACGACGGCTGTGAGCTGATCTCGAAGTGTCACGCCGACCATCCCGACCTCGCGGCGCAGGTGATCGGCGGGGGTGAACAGACTACCGCGGGCATCACGCGTCTGGAGGCGATGGAGTCCGAGGACGTGCTCGCGTTCCCGGTCTACGGCGTGAACGACACGCCGATGAAACACTACTTCGACAACGTTCACGGCACGGGCGAATCCTCGCTGAGCAACATCACGATCACCACCAACTCCCTGCTTTCGGGCAAGGACGTCGTCGTCTGCGGATACGGCTACTGTGGCCGCGGCATCGCCCGGAAGGCACGCGGCATGGGCGCACAGACGATCGTCACCGAGGTCGACCCGCGAAAGGCGCTACAGGCACACATGGACGGCCATCGGGTGATGGACACCGCCGAGGCGGCCGCGGCCGGCGACCTGTTCATCACGGCGACGGGGAACCGCGAGGTCCTCCGGCGGGAGCACTTCGAGCTGATGACCGACGGCGCGACGCTCGCCAACTCCGGCCATTTCGACGTGGAGATCGATCTCGACGCCCTCGAGGACCTCGCGGTCGAGGTCTCGACGCCGAAGGAGGGAGTGACCCGATACCACCTCGCGGACGGCCGGCGGCTCAACCTGCTCGCCGAGGGCCGGCTCGTCAACCTCACCGGCCCCTACAGCCAGGGTCACCCCGCGGAGGTAATGGACACCACGTTCGCGATGATGTTCATGGCGGCCTACGACATGCTTGCGGACGACACCGATCTCGAGCCGGGGCTCTACGCGATCCCCGATCGGCTCGACCGGGCCGTCGCCGAACGGAAACTCGAGACGCTCGGCATCTCGCTCGAATCGTTGACCGAAAACCAGCGAGCCTACTACGAGGAGTGGGAGCACCCGGACAGTAGCTTCTGATCGCCGCACACGGCGTTCCTCATCCCGGGTTCACGGCGCGTTCGTCGCCGTCGGTCCGCACGCTTTTGTCCCCGGATCACGTTTCCCCACCCGTGTCAGAGGACGCCACTGGAGACGACGGGTGGGTACGGCTGCTCGACGGGATGAAGCGGATGGCGGAGGAACTGACCAGCGAGGGGTGGGAGACGCTTGCGATCCCGGCTGGCGACGCCGCACCGGTGACCGCAGAGGGCGGACGAACCGACGACCACGGGTTCGCGTACGTCATTCCCGGGGACGACGCGGACACGTTCGACGCGTGGTTCACGCCGGACGGGTTCACGCGAGCCGAGGTCCACCGAGCGGTCGACGACCGCCACCTCCATCTGCTCACCACGTTCCTCGATGCGGAGACTTCGCGGGCGATCCTGATCGCCGCCGTGCTTGACCGCTCGGCGATCGGCGCGTGTCGTCGGGAGGCGTTCGACGCCGGCGTCACCTACTCACACGTGTT
>CAZIFX010000070.1:0-10619 GCA_964538415.1 uncultured Halobellus sp. | reverse complement strand
CTCGACCGCCGATCCCTCGACCGCCGATCCCTCGACCGCCGATCCCTCGACCGTCGATCGGGCGGCGCCGCCCCGCGACCGCGTTCGCCGCGTGGAGGGACGGTCGGACGTGGACTGAACGCTGGTCGACGATCAAGCCAGCAGAGGATCAAGCCGAGCGACCAGCCCGTTCGAGCCGAACGACGGTGAGCGTCTCGAACGGAAACGACTCCTCGACCGCCTTCTCGTGGGAGAATCCAGCGGACTCCGCGAGCGCGAGCACCTCCTCGTAGCCGGCCAGCGAGGAGACGAGCAGGAGGACGGTGCCATCCGGCGCGAGCACCCGGCCGACGTCCACGAGGAACGGCTCGATCAGCTCCCGGCCCGACGTTCCCCCGGAGAGCGCGCGCTCCATCCAGTCGTCCCACTCGTTTTCGGGGTCGGTCGGCAGATACGGGGGATTGAAACAGACGGTGTCGAAGGCGTCCGCGTGGAAGGGATCGAGCAGGTTCCCGACGACCGCATCGACGCCCCGTTCGTGGGCCTGCCGTGCCGCGTGCGGGTTGAGATCGCTTCCGACGACCTCGAGGCCACGCTCCTCGCGGATCCGTGCCGCGACCCACCCCGAGCCGGTGCCGACCTCCAGTACGCGACCGTGGGCGTCGTCGACCGCGGCCTCGGCGAGCAGCCCCGAGTCCTCCGCGGGCTGATAGACGTCGACGTCGAGCCCGCGGCGCTCCGCGAGGTCGGTCATCGACCATCGCCTCCGGAGCCACCGCCCCCGGGGCCGCCGCCTCCGGACGCGTCGCTTCCGTGGCCGTTGCCCCCGTTTTCGGCCCCCTTGCCGGCCTCACCGCCCGATCCGTCCGGACGGGGACCGTCCGTACCTCCGCCGCGTCCGACCCCGTCACCTCGGCGCACTCGCGAGGCGTCGCGTCCGACCGACGAGTCCAGCTGGACGCCGAACTCTTCCTGCCGTGCCGAAAGCGTCTGCTGCGGGAAGGGGATCGTGATCCCGGCCTCCTCGAGTCCCGACTTGATCGCGCTCATCGCCGCCGTCTGCGTGCGCCAGCGCTTGCGCATGCTCGGGTCGGTGATCCAATAGCGAACACCGAGCACGACCGCGGAGTCGGCGAACCGCTTCGTCACGACGTCCGGCGCCGGCATCCGGGCGATCCCGTCGATGTCGCGGATCGTGTCCCGGATCGTCGCGCCGGCCCGATTGATGTCGGCGTCGTAATCCACGCCGACCTCGATCTCGACGCGGAGCCGGTTTCGCGTCGACCGGTCCACGACCGGCTTCGAGCGCACCTCGTCGTTCGGGATCGTGATCACCTCGCCGTCGAACGACCGCATGCGCGTGTTGATGATCGAGATCTCCGTGACCGTCCCCTCGTAGTCGCCGATCGAAACCCAGTCGCCGACCTCGAAGGGACGCGAGAACATCAACACGAAGCCCGCGAGAGCCGCCCCGAGCGTCTGTCTGGCGGCCATGCCGACGACGATGCCGAGGAATCCGGCACCGACGAGGAGGCTGCCGACGTTGTCGGTGAACAGCCCGATGATGACGAGCACGACGAGCGTGTAGACGCTCAGCTGTAGCGTCCGCCGGAGCATCTCCTCTTGATGTTCGGTGATGGCGGTGCTCTCGGTCGCGATCTCACGAGTGACGCCGCCGAGGAAGTCGGTGAGCGCGTATGCACTCGCGAGCAACACGACCGCGAGGACGATGTTCGAGAGGTGGTCGGCGATCGCGGCGTTCTCCAGCGCGTTCACCAAGGGGCGCCCCAGTCCCCACACGGCGAGCACCGCGAGCACCACGAGCGCGGTCGTTCCGGCGACGGCCGTCGACAACAGGAGTCGCTGCCTCGAGGATATCTCCCCGTTGCGTCGCTTCACCCAGCCGCTCACAAACCGGATCCCGACCACGATCGCGAAAAGCACCAACGTGAGCGCGATCCGCTGGAGGTTGCCGCTCGCTATCCGCTCCACGTCGGCGATGACGTCCACCGCGGCGAGAAGGTCGGCACCCGTCATCTCAGCCCTCCGGCGATCCGTGCTCGCGGGCCAGCTCCGCCAGCGCCGCGAAGGCGACCGGATCGAGGTCGCCCGGCCGCTTCCGGAGCAGCTCCCCGTCGGCTGCCTCGACGACTCCATCCGGGTCGGCGAGTTCGGAGATGTGTGCCGTGTTCCGGATCGCGTTTCGGACGGTCTTGCGACGCTGGGTGAAACAAGCCTTCACGAACCGAAGGAAGAACGCCTCGTCACCCACCTCGTAGTCGGGGTCTCGCGGCGTACACCGAACGATGGCGCTCTCAACGGCGGGCTGGGGATCGAACGCCTCCTTCGGCACGTGCTCGACGAGTTCGACGTTCGCGTAGTGGCCCGCCGATACCGAGAGCCGTCCGTACTCGCTCGTTCCCGGCTCGGCGACCATCCGCTCGGCGAACTCCCGTTGAAACATCAACACGAGCGGCCGTCGCTCGGGCAACAGCCGGAAGGCGATCTCCGAGGAGACGCCGTACGGGAGGTTCGCGACGCAGGCGGTGAACGCCGGGAGATCGACGTCGAGCGCGTCCCCCTCGATCACGTCGAGAATCCCCTCGTCGACGGCGTCGCGAAACTCCTCGCGGAGGAACGCCGCGAAGGTCGGATCGCGCTCGACGACCGACAGTCGGCCGGCCGACGCGTCCGGATCGATCGTCGCGAGCAGCCGGTCGGTCAGCGCGCCGGCACCTCCACCGATCTCGAGGAGGCGGCTCCGGTCGGCGTCGTCGGGGAGGTACGTCGGGATGCGGTCGAGCACCCGATCGTCCACGAGGAAGTGTTGGTCGTGGTTCGGGTCCGCACGCGTTCCCGCGCGTCGAGCGAGTCCGTCGGGATCCCGGGACCCGTATCCGGTTTTCCCCCCACGTGCTTCGCCCGCCGAACGATCAGTCATTGGCGGGAATACACGACGATTCCGGGTAAAGGTCTCGTTTCCGTGACCCGAGCAGCGACGGTGACCGGCCGTCACGACCGAAATCCGGACGGTCAGTAATGCCAGGGATACTCCCGGAAGGCCGGATCACGCTTCTGTAAGAAGGCGTCCCTCCCCTCCTGGGCCTCCTCGGTCATGTACGCCAGCCGGGTTGCCTCGCCCGCGAACACCTGCTGGCCGACCATTCCGTCGTCGGCCATGTTGAACGCGAACTTCAACATCCGCATCGCGGTCGGCGACTTGCGGGTCATCTCGTCGGCCCACTCCAGCGCGACGGACTCCAGTTCCTCGTGGGGAATCGCTTCGTTGACCATCCCCATCTCCTCGGCTTCGGCGGCCGAGTAGGTCTTGCCCCTGAAAAAGACCTCCCGGGCCTTCTTCTGGCCGATCTGTCGGGCGAGATACGCCGACCCGAATCCGCCGTCGAAGGAGGCGACGTCCGGGTCCGTCTGGAGGAACTTCGCGTGCTCGTCGCTTGCGAGCGTCAGATCACAGACGACGTGTAGCGAGTGGCCGCCGCCGACCGCCCAACCGGGCACGACGGCGACGACGGGCTTCGGCATGAACCGTATCAGTCGCTGCACCTCCAGGATGTGAAGCCGACCCGCTCGTGCCTCGCGAACGAGGTCGTCGTCCTCGTCGCCCGCCTCGTCGTCGTCGCGGTACTCGTAGCCGGAGCCGCCCCGCACGGACTGGTCCCCGCCCGCGGAGAACGCCCATCCGCCGTCCTTCGGCGAGGGGCCGTTGCCCGTGAGCAACACGCAGCCCACGTCGGCCTGCTTTCGAGCGTGATCGAGCGCGGCGTATAGCTCGTCGACCGTTCCCGGTCGGAAGGCGTTTCGCACCCGCGGCCGGTCGAACGCGATCCGCACGGCGGGCACGTCGACCGCGCGATGATAGGTGACGTCGTCGAACTCCTCGGTGACGGGCTCCCACGCGTCGGGGTCGAAGATCTCCGAGACCATGCCCGGACCTCAGTCGCGCGACGTATAAACCGCGGCGCTCCGGTCATCGGGACGACCGTCCCGGTCGGTGCGGCGGCGCTCCGAGGTTCGGCGAGACGGGGAGAGAAAGCGGCCGCGTTACGCGTAGCGTTCGAGCTCGGGACGGTCGAGGTCCTCGAGGACGTCGGCAGCGACCTCGGAGAGGAACGCCTCGCCCTCGTCGGTGATGCGGCGACCCTCGCCGGAGGCCGTCGAGACGAGCCCCTCCTCCTCGAGCGCCTGCAGCGAGGAACGGATGAGCTTTCGGGAGCCCCCGGAGTGTTCGCCCGGCCGGACGGAGTAGCGATTGGAGCCGCGCTTCTTCGACCCGTACTCCGTGGCGAGCCGCTCGACGCCGACGGGCTCGTTCTGTGCGACCTTGCGCAGGAGGCTGGCCGAGCGGACGTACCAGAAGTCCTCCTGTTCGGGCGGGAGCTCGCGACCCTCGCCGCTCTTCACGAACGCGACCCATTCGGGCTCGTCGATCCGGTCCTCGAGCCGTGCGGCGACCTCCTCGATGAGGGCGTCAGCCGGCACGTCGTAGATGGTAACCATTGAGGGGAAATTCACTCTAACGTCGTTTAAACCCATCGTATTCGAGAGCCCCCGTGTGAGCCGTTTTCACGGGGAAGCGACGCCCTGCGGTGGGATCCGAGGGCCGGGGATCCGTGGCGGATGACCTCGATCAACGCCGGCCGAGCCCGGATCCACGCGGCGAACGCCGCTCGACTGGCCGGCGGGCTACTCGTCGCCGCCGTCCGCACGGGTCGGGCGTCCCCTGGTTGGAACGTTCCGTCGACCGGCCCCGTCGCCACCGGCGTCGTCGCCGATCTCGCGCACGGTGAACCGGTCGAGCTCCGCGACCAGCGTCTCCGTCTCGTCGCTCAACTCGGCGAGTTCCGATTCGATGTCGTCGATGCCGTCGGCGGTTCGTTCGGCCACGTCAGCGACCGAGTCGCCGGTGTCGGCGAGCTCCCGTGCGCGATCGGCCACGTCACCTATCGTCGACGCCACCTCCGTGGCCGTCGCGGCACCGTCGTCCGTCGCGTCCGCGACCTCCTCCATCGAGTGGTCGAGACGCGTCATCGAGGCCGTCACCGTCTCGAACGTCGAGCCCGCCGCCGACACCCGACGTCGGCCGTCGTCGATGGACGACTCGAGCTCGTCGATGTCCTCCCTAACGGCCGTCACGTCGGAGAGGGTTCGGTCGACGTTCTCACCGATCGTCGCCGCGTGTTTCCCGGTCCGATCCGCGAGCGCTTTGACCTCCTCCGCGACGACGGCGAAGCCGTCCCCGACGCCCTCGCGGCTCCCGGTCCCGCCGCTCCCGGTCCCGCCGCCGTTTCCGCCCACGTCGCCGTTCGATCTCGAGCGCCCGGCGCCGGCGCGTGCCGCCTCGATCCCCGCATTGAGCGCGAGGATGTTCGTGCGGTCGGCGATTCCCTGGATGGAGGCGGTCGTCTCCTCGACGGCGTCCATCCGCTCGTCCATCGATTCGACGAGCGCGACGACCGACCGAACGCTCGTTTCGACCTCGTCCATCACGGCGATCGCGTCGCGCAGCTCCGCCTCCGCGTCGTCGGCGATCCTGGCGGTGTCGGTCGCCTCCGTCGCGACCGACTCCGTGCTCGCCGCGATCTCCTCGATCGTCGCCGAGAGGTCGCCCATCTCCTCGCCGGCGGTCTCCAGCGCCGTCGCCTGTGAGCGCAGCCGCTCCGAGAGGTCACGAACCTCGCGGGCGCCTTCCCGTTGGGTCTCCCGGAGCGTCTCCGCACGACCGCGGACGCCGCTCGTCGTCGTCTCGACGCCGTCGGCGAACGTCCGAAGCTCGTCGACGACCGCGGAGAGGTCACGCGTCATCGACAGGTAGGCGTCGCTCACCGCCCGAACGGCCTCGACGTCGCTGTCGCGTGGCGGGTCGACGGTCAGGTCACGGTCGGCGACCGCCGAGAGCGCGTCCGCCAGCATCGACGCCTCCGAGCGGAGCGTCTCGTTCAGCGTCGCCACGCGCTCGCGCTGGGTCTCCGCCTCCTCGCGTGCACGCTCGACCTCCGCCTGCTTGCGCTCCAGCTCGTCGAGGTCGTCCTGTCGGTCGTCGAGGTCGCTGTAGGTCGCCTGTAGCGACCGCCAGTGAAAGAGGATGGCCACCGCCAGCGCGGCGACGAAGACGCCGTGGATCACGCCCCAGGCGACGGGATGGTCCATCGCGGCCGGATGGTTGTAGACGTGGACCCCGGTCACCATGCCGAAGAGGCTGTGTTGAAACACGACGTAGGCGAACGCCGTCGCGAACGGTACCCAGTCCTCGTAGAGCGCGACCACCCCGACGCCGACGAAATAGAGGAAGTGGGCCTCGATGAATCCGCCCCAGAAGTACGCGAGCACCGCCGCCGAGGACATGAACCCGAGCGACGCCAGCGCCGACCGCACTCGTCTCGGCAGCGCCGGCACCGTGGCGATCACGGCGAGGCCGCCAACCAAGCCGACGCCGGCGAGCGTATGTGAAAGCGGGATCGCCGGAAAGGTGGCCCCCGTCAACGATCCCGTCCCCTCGAATCGACTGATCGTGAAAAGCATCGGGAGCTGGAGGAACACCGCGAGCAGGATGGCCCGGTGCCGTCGTTCGAAGTCGGCCTCGCTGACACGGGTGCCGTTCGGGATCGCCCGAATGAACCCGATCACCTCCCTCCGAACGCCGCTTTCACCGTCGTCCACTCCCCTCTCGTCGTCTCCGGTCGACCGTCCCAAGGACATCGTACGCGAGGGTATACGGACCCATTATAAACGATCGAGGTCCAAAACATCACGCGTGATAGCCACGGGGTCCTGAGCGTCCCGCACGTCGGGACGTCCCACACGCGGGCTGGACCGCGACGCGTTACGCGACGTACTCGTATTTCCGCTCGTTCATCCGGCCCCAGCCGGTGAAGACGAACTCCGCCTCCGGCGCCGTGAACTCCTCTATCTCCCGGTCGAGGTCCTTGTCGTACTCGTGGACGTCGTGGACGTCCTCGTACTCGTCCCACGAGAGGTCGTAGCGTGCCGCCAGCTGGTCGTCGATGTCGAGCGCCTCGATCTCCGCCTTCCAGCCCTCGCGGACGGTCTCAGCGTGGATCTCCGCCTGCGCGCCGGAGCCGTACGACCCGACGAGGAGCGTCTCGCCGACGCCGTCGCCGTCGCGGTCGGCGAGGTCACGGAGCGCGCTCGCGCGGGCGATGTGGACCGAGCCGGTGTACCAGTTTCCGACCTCACGCGAGAGCCCGAGCGTCGGCTCGACGACGTCGGCGTACCAGTCGCGATACTGCTCGGTTCCCTTGAGGTCGTCCATGTACGCACGGATCGCCTCCTCGTACGCCTCGCGGTCGTCGTACTCCTTCTCGCGGGGCTGGCGGCCGATCTCGCCCGCCAAGGCGTCCTCGTGTTCCGTGTCGCGGATGACGTGACGGTACGCAAGCAGCGCGGCCTTCCGCACCATCCCCGGGAACGGGGTGTGGAACGGGGCGTACGCGAAGTCGTCGAGGTGGACCTTCCCCGCGACGGACTGGTAGTCCTCCATCGCCTCGCGCATGCGGGCGAGGTAGACCTGCATCGAGCGCTTGCCGTCGACGCTCGGGAACTGCTGGTTCGGCTTGAGGAAGTCCGTCTCGTCCATCGAGCCGTAGCCCTGATGCGTCGACAGCTCGACGAGCGCGGGCTCCTCGTCGATGAGCATCGCCACCGCACCCGCGCCCTGGGTCGCCTCGCCGGGGTCCCCGCGGGCGTACAGCGCGGTGTCGGTCGCGATCACGAGCGCCGCACGGTCCCGATTGCGTCCCGCGCGGATCCAGTTGTAGGCGTCGTCGATCGCCTGCGTCCCCGCCACGCACGCGAACTTGCGCTCGCCCTTGTTGGCGTGGCGGAAGTCGCCGTCGTACACCTGTTCGAGACAGCCCGCGATGTACGTCGAGACGGGCTTGGAGTGGTCGAACGCCGACTCCGTCGCCACGTCGATCCGGCCGATGTCGGACGGGAGGAGCCCCTTGCGGTCCATCAGCGACTTGGCGGCGTTCGCGCCCATCGTGACGATGTCCTCGTAGACGTCCGGGAACGAGGAGTTGTGCAGGCCGAGCCCCTTCGTGTATTTTTCCGGGTCGTCGCCCTTCTCCGGCGCGAAGGTGTTCGGCAGGTCGAGCTTGAGCTTCCCCGTCCGGATCTCCATGGCGTCGATCCCTACTGCAGTCATACACGGTCGTTCATAAGCAGGGCATATGGGCCTGTCGATAGGGCGTTACGTCGATCGTTGAAGTGCCTCGTTGCGGAACGGCCGCACGAACCACCGATCTGGTAAACCCTTTAGTATTATAATAGCGTATTACCACATATGTCAACGACCGTCTCGGCGAAGATTCCCGAGGAACTCAAACGAGAGTTGGACGAGGCCGACGTTAACGTGAGCGAGGCGATCCGTGAGGCCTTGGAAGCCGAGGTCCGGCGTCGGCGCAGGGAACGATTGAGCGAACGGGCGGCCGCCCTCAAAAAGGACGACGGTGGATCGATTGACGCCGACGAGATCGCCGAATTAGTGAGAGCGGACCGAACGGAGCGTGATCGATGAACGATACCCCCGCAACGCTTGACGATTCCAGGCCGGTGTTCGATGCGAGCAGTCTCGTTGCCGTGCTGCTCGACGACGACGCACCTCCAGTATCGATCCTTTATGATGGGCATGTCCTCGATCTCACGTTCTACGAGGCCGGAAACGTACTCTGGAAGATCCATGCTCTTCAGGACCGGACGACCGCCGAGGAGCATGCCGAGCTCGTCTCGTTGCTCGGGGATCTTCGCCGTGAACTCGTCGTCCACGACTTCGATGAGATCGGCGTTGCTGAAGTGATGGACGTCGCGACGGCGACCGAGTTGACGTTTTACGATGCCGCGTATCTCGCATGTGCAGAAGCGTTGGAGACGACGCTCGTGACGGAGGACGGCGAGCTACTGGCGGTCGCTGAAGAGCGTGTGGGGAGTCGTCGAGTACGGGAACACACGTCCTGATACGCGGGTTCGTCAGGGAAAAGGAAGATTCGTCATCCTCAGCGTTCGATCGCGTCCGATGCCCGCGATTCGCTTCGGAGATCATCGACGGGTTCCTCACGCCGTCGCCGAGACGTCTCCATCTCGTCGACGTGGTTATACCGCTACGAAGTACTGGCCACTACGCTGCACCTCGCCATCATCAAATCTAAGTGTTATAATAAACCAATCTCGATCAGGTTCGATACGGCCATCGTCAAACTCGATAGTTAGTACCTCAAGAGGTTGATTTTCCTCGCCAGCCGGTAATATAACTCCCTCTCCTTCGATGTCTACGACATCTCCTCGCACCTCGAAATCAGCGATTTCATCTCCATCGGAAATCAGGACTCCGGAAGTAGGCGGAGCACGATTCCCTGTCCCTGGACTACCCAACTGATAGAAACTCATCCGGAAACGGGTGATCTCTACGGAATTCTCACCGGTATTCGTGAACCTGAGGGTATAGTCTTCAGGGTCGGTTACCGCCCCATCAAATCGAACGCCGAGACGTGTGAATGGGTTGACTCTTCCTTCCCCATCCTCTTCTGCTTCAGGATCAGTGACCTCAAATTCTATGATTTCCCAGTCTTCGTCTCCAATATTTGCGTTGACCTCACTGGACCCGACGCTTGTGAACACACGACCGTCGTCGTCCGTAGTAAATCGGTCTCCATCGATCGTGACTGTTGCACCGGAGACCGGATTGTTATATTTGTCTCGTACCTCGACACCGATCTCACTATTGGGTGATACGGTTTGTGATCCGACCGGAACGATGTACGCCGGTTCAGTCACTCCCTGACCGTCGAGCGCAACCTCCGATAAGCGAAGTCTATATTCGCCCGATTCCGTGAACTCGAGACGTATCTCATCGTTTCCTTCGACCGGTGTGGCGGTCACCGGGATGCCCTCACTTTCAAACCTACTGGTCCACAACTCTGCGGCGCGAGTTTCGTTGCTCAGGGCGGTGGGGAGGACGATGCCATCACCAGCTTCGACGTCGATCGGTATCGTGCGTGTTCCCGCGGAGACGGCTTCCGGATCAATGCTTCGACTTTCAACGCCGTTCTCAGAGACCGTTCCGGACAGGGTCGTCAACGAGACTCGGTCACTTCGGACGGCAGTCTGACCAGTCCTGAACAACGTCGCATCGTTCGGGAACTCCGCGCCGACGACGGAGTGCTCATAAGTAAGCGTCGGTGCGTCTCGAAACTCGTTGTAGTCTGGCGTGTACCGAACCGATCGGGTTGTGAAATCCGGTTCGCTGTCCCAAAATTCGACGACGTTCTCGTGTGCGGCACTTTCGTTGACGGTAATGCCGTCGAATTCGATCTCCCGGTCGTCAGTCGTCTCGATGCTCCCCGTCGCAGGCGGCGGATTCACGAAGAACGTTCGTTGTGGATACCGCGTCCCCAGCCGGACCCGTTGTGACTGTGCTGATCCCGTCGAACCCGCACGAAGGATCGCGTTACGGAGGTCGTTAACGTCGTTTTCCACTTCCTGGCTGTGCTCGAACTCGACCTGAGCGTTGTCCTGTGGGACCACCTGCGCCTGATAGACCGCCAACGCGACGATCAGAAACCCGAACAGGATCACGGTCCCGATCACGACCGACTGCCCTCGCC
>CAZIFX010000069.1:0-10745 GCA_964538415.1 uncultured Halobellus sp. | reverse complement strand
CGCCCGTGATCGGCGGACTGTTCGCGGACGAGTGACCGGCGTCGACGCGGATCGGAGAACGAGCGGCGTCGACGCGGATCGGGCGTCGATCCGCACGCGCTCGCGGGCAGTCGGCTGCACTCCCGACACTATTTAATACCGCCATCTTGTACCCTCAGAACGTAATGTCGGAAGTCTGCTCGACGTGCGGGCTGCCCCAGGAACTCTGCGTCTGTGAAGACGTCGCGAAGGAGTCCCAGCAGATCAGCATCCGCATCGACGAGCGCAGGTACGGTAAGGAGGTAACGGTCATCGAAGGATTCGACCCGAAGGACGTGGACATGGATTCGCTGTCCTCGGATCTCAAATCGAAGTTCGCCTGCGGCGGCACCGTCGAGGACGGCGCCATCGAGCTGCAGGGGAACCACTCGGGTCGCGTGGAGGATTTCCTCCGCGATAAGGGATTCAACGTCGCGTGACCGTCACCTAACCGCCCGCCGTCGGGTCGGCTCCCGGTCCCTCGTTCGTTCGTTCCGAACCGCACCGAGTGACGACCCACGTGCGCGGATCGACGACCGATCCGTCGCCCTTTTGACCGCGGGACGGATAGACGAGGCAACCGATGGCGACGTATCACATCGAGACGTACGGCTGTACGTCCAACCGGGGTGAGAGCCGCGAGATCGAGCGAGCGCTACGCGACGGCGGCCACCGCCCCGCGGCCGGACCGGCCGACGCCGACGTCGCCATCCTCAACACCTGCACCGTCGTCGAGAAGACGGAGCGAAACATGCTCCGACGCGCCGAGGAGCTCGAGGCCGAGACCGCCGACCTCGTGATCACGGGCTGTATGGCGCTCGCGCAGGGCGAGGAGTTCCGCGAGGCCGGCATCGACGCCGAGGTACTCCACTGGGAGGAGGTCCCGGAGCACGTCCTCAACGGCGAGTGTCCGACCGTCACGCCGGACGTCGAGCCGGTCCTCGACGGCGTCGTCGGCATCCTCCCCGTCGCGCGCGGCTGCATGAGCAACTGCTCGTACTGCATCACCAAGTTCGCGACCGGCCGCGTCGACTCCCCGCCCGTCGAGGAGAACGTCGCGAAGGCCCGCGCGCTGGTTCACGCGGGTGCCAAGGAGATCCGCGTGACGGGCCAGGACACCGGCGTCTACGGCTGGGACACGGGCGAACGGAAACTCCCCGAGCTGCTCGACCGGATCTGTGACATCGACGGGGAGTTCCGCGTCAGGCTCGGGATGGCCAACCCCGGCGGGATCCACGGGATCCACGGGGAGCTGGCCGACGTCTTCGCGCGCAACGAGAAGCTTTACGACTTCATCCACGCCCCGGTGCAGTCGGGCAGCGACGAGGTGCTCGAGGCGATGCGCCGACAACACCGCGTCGACAAGTTCCGTGAGGTCGTCGAGACCTTCGACGACCGCCTCGCGGAGTGGACGCTCTCGACGGACTTCATCGTCGGCTTCCCGACGGAGACGGAGGCCGACCACGAGCGCTCGATGGATCTCCTGCGCGAGGTTCGCCCCGAGAAGATCAACGTCACCCGCTTCTCGAAGCGGCCCGGCACCGACGCCGCCGACATGAAGGGGCTCGGCGGCACGATCAAAAAGGAGCGCTCGAAGGTGATGTCCGAGCTGAAGATGGAGGTCGTCGGCGAGGCCTACGAGTCGATGGTCGGCACGGAACGCGAGGTGCTCGTCGTCGAGGAGGGAACCGCCGACTCGGTGAAGTGCCGTGACGGCGCCTATCGACAGGTGATCATCCAGCGCGCCGACGAGCGCGGCGTCGAGGTCGGCGACGTTCTCGACGTCGAGATCACCGGCCACAACACGGTGTACGCGTTCGGCGAGCCGGTCTGATCTCGAATAATTCAAGTACTTCTTTCGCTCATGGCTGGCCTGTGCGGCCAACATCGCAAGAAGGAAGTCGGATTTCGATGCTCCGGCGGGGATTTGAACCCCGGTCATTGCCTCGAGAGGGCAATATGATTGGCCGGACTACACTACCAGAGCGTGCGTCCGCGTTTGCTTGAACGCATTCATTCGTAGAATCGTGGGTAGTAAAACAGTTCCGTTTCGCCCCTGCCGTGTGTGAGTTTGCCGTGGCATCACGGCCTTCGATTCGGCGGGATCAGACGTCGACGACGAACGGCGCCGCGTCGGCCATCGCGACAAGAGCTCCGCGACGGCGTCCAGATCGTCGAGATCGACGACCTCGACGGGGGTGTGCATGTATCGGTTCGGGATCGAGACCGTGAGCGACGGGACGCCGCCACGGGAGGTAAGAAGCCGACGTTCGGGGAAGCCGGCGGCGTCACGGTTAACTGCCCGGCTGGAGAGTTGCGAACATGAGCGACACCTCCCTGACGCTGTTCGCGTTCCATCTCGGCGACGCCCGGATCCAGCTCGGCCCGAAGACGATCGGCGGCTCCGACGAGGAGCCGGCAGAGTCGACCCCGACGGACGCGGCGGCTGCATCCGCCGCTGACGGATCGTCGGGCCGATGTCCCGTGCGGTCGGCCGCAGTCGCGGCGCTCCTTCTCGGCGTCGTCGCCCTGCTCGGTGCCGTCACGTGGAAGGTGGTCGGCGGCGACGACCTCGATGACGCCGTGGCGCTCGACGAGCTGGACGGCTGATCGCGACGCGGTCTCGACTTCCTGACGGACCATGACCGTCCGCGGGTCCGCGAGCGACCATGACGGACACAAGCGCTTTGAGGTCGGCACCCGTCGATCCGGTATGAACGTCCTTCGAAGCCTCCGAGCGGTCTCCGAGGCGTCCGGCTCCGGCGTCATCGACTGGAAGAAGGCCGCGGAGGCCGCGAAGGCGAGCACGGATCCGGGCTCGCTCGACCTCTCGACGGCGGAGCGACGCGGCTACGCCGCCGACGTCAGGGACGCCCGCGAGGGCGTGCGGGCGGTCTCCGGAATCGACTTCGAGGTGCCCGGCACGGTCGAGGTACAGAACCGTCATCACTGGATCGACGCCAACGTCGACGCGTTCCGAAACGTGATGCGGCCGATCGAGGCCGCGGCGACGCCGATGGTTCCCGAACTGTCCCGGATCGCCAACACCGGTTCGCTCGCGTTCACGTTCGGCTTTCTCGCCCGGAACGTGTTGGGCCAGTACGATCCGCTGTTGCTCGCGAACGAGCCCGACGCCGACCACGGACTCTACTTCGTCCATCCGAACATCGTCGCCGCCGCGATCGAGTTGGACGTCGACTACCCGCGATTCCGTCGGTGGATCGCCTTCCACGAGGTGACCCACGCCGCCGAGTTCGGAGCGGCGCCGTGGCTCCCCGACTACCTCGAATCGCGGCTCGAGGAGGGCATCGACACGCTCACCGGCGGCGGGTTCGATCGGGAGTCGTTCGCGGAGCTGCAGCTGGCGATGACGGCGGTGGAGGGGTACGCGGAGCTGTTGATGGACCGGGCGTTCGACGACGAGTACGACGACCTCCGACGGAAGCTCGACGAACGGCGCAGCGGCGGTACTCCGATCGAGCGATTTGCCAAGCGCCTGCTCGGGCTCGGCATGAAGCGTCGCCAATACGAGCGCGGCGCGGCCTTCTTCGAGGCGGTCGCGGATGCGAGAGGGCTCGAGGCGGCAAGCGTCGTCTGGGAGCGACCGGAGTACCTGCCGACCGACCGCGAGCTCGACCACCCCGAGACGTGGCTGATCCGCGTCGATCCGTGAACGACCAGCACCCACGTGTGGCATCGTTTGACGCCGTCCTGTTCGACCTCGACGGTACCCTCTGTCGGCGGACGCAGGACACCGACGCGATGTACGAACGGACGTTCGAGCGCGCCGGTGAAACGCCGTTCGGGGCGCCGGAAGACCTCTGGGAGGCGCTCGAAGGCCCGCCGGATCACGACGACACGGTCGGGTATTTCGCCGCGGGGTTCACCCGGGTTGCGGCGACGTGCGGACGATCCGACGCCGACCCGATCGCGTTGGCACGCGCGCTTCTCGCGGTCATCGACGACGGTGCGGTTACGTTCCTGCCGGGTGCCGAGGAGGCCGTGGCTTGCGCGGCGGCGGCCGGTCCGATCGGCGTCGTCACGAACGGGCCCGAGGACCGCCAACGAACGAAACTCGAGTCGCTCGGCGTCGCCGACGAGTTCGACGTGATCGTCTACGCCGCCGACCTTCCCCGCTCGAAACCGCACGCCCTGCCGTTCGAACGCGCGCTCGATGTGCTCGGGGTCGAGCCGGCGGACGCGCTGTACGTCGGCAACTCGCTGGCGTACGACGTCGCCGGTGCACAGAACGCCGGGCTGTCGGCCGCCTGGCTGCGTGGGGATGCGGACGCGGGAGCGTACGAACCGGAGTACGTGATCGACTCGCTGGCCGAACTCCCGGCGATCCTGGAGGGGAATCGATGACACGGTCACGGCTCGCGTCGGCGTTCGACGACGGACCGTCGCGCGCGGCTGCCGCTGCCGCGCTCGCCGCGATAGACGAGACGCCTGCCGGGATCGAACCGCTCGATCGCGGGAGCCGCAAGCGGACGGCGATCGCTCGGTTCGCGGAGCGCGGGCCGGTCGTCGTGCAGGTGTGTCCCGAACGCGAGTGGCTCCGCACCGAGGCCGCGCTGTTACGGGAGCTTCGTCGCCGGACGTTCGTGCCGGTTCCGCCGGTGCTTGCCGCGGGCACGCACGAGGGGGTCGCGTACACCCTCACCGCATACGTTCCCGGCGACGACCTCCACGAACGGTTCGTCGAACTCGATCCGGAGACGCGTCGTGCCCTGGTCCGCTGGTTCGGGAGGGCCCTTGCTCGTCTCCACGACGCGTTCGAGTTCGACGGCTACGGCCCGCTACGGTTCTCCGGGGATCGGTTCACCGCGACACGCTCGAACTGGGTGCCGTGGTTCCGGGAGTACGCACGACGGGCCGTGGATCGGCTCCCGACCGCGTTCGATCCCATCCGGGACGAACTCGACGCGTCCGTCGGGGAGGTCCCGGACGCTTGCCCCACGCCGCGGCTCTTTCCGTGGGATTTCCGGCCCGGTAACGCGCTGGTGACCGACGGGTCGATCACGGCGGTGCTGGACTGGGAAGCGCCGCTTGCGGCGGCGCCCGCGCTCTCCGTGGCGAAGGCGGAGTACCTCGTCGCCGACTGGTACGTCGAGGATCCCGAACCCCTTCGTCGGGCGTTCCGGGACGGCTACGCCGAGGTTCGGGCCTACCCCTCGATCCCGCCGGCGTACCGCATCGCTGCCGTCGCCGAGAGCGCGGTCGACTCCGCCGGCGTCGTGACGAATCCGCGGTACCCGCCCGTCGGCACCGACGAGTCGGTGGCTTTCCATCGGGACGCGTTGATCGGCGCGCTGGAGTAGGTCGGCGCGCCGGATCGACCGACGCGCTAAAACGAGCGGGCGCCGGGTTATCGAGAACGTGGGTCACTTTTGATCCACGAGTGCGGATCGTACTCACGGTGAAGATCGGTGGATGACCATGGAAGTGAAAGGTTCATACGGGTGGCGGTCGCGGAATACGCCATGACGAGCGTCAAGGAGTTCCGGGTTTCGGAGCCGGCGACCGCCGGGGCGTTGGGTCGCGGACGATTCGTGTTCACGGACGCGTACTCGGTGTTCGACTGGGGGCGGATGCCGGACCCGATCCCGGAGAAGGGCGCGAGCCTCTGTACGATGGGCGCGTTCAACTTCGAACTGCTCGAGGCGGCCGGCGTTCCGACGCATTACCGGGGCGTCGTAGACGTCGACGGCGAGGTGGCGTCGCTCTCGACGATCGACGGAACGCCGACCGAGATGGCGATCTCGCTGACGCAGGTGCCGGACCTGCCGTACGAGGGCCCGGAGGCCGGATACGACTACGACGCGTTTCACGCCGCGGGTGGAGAAAACTACCTCGTCCCGCTCGAGGTCGTCTTCCGTAATCGCGTGCCGGTCGGATCGAGCCTCCGGAAACGAACCACGCCCGCGGACGTCGGGCTCGACGGCGACGAGTGGCCCGACGAGCCGGTCGACCTCCCCGAGCCGGTCGTCGAGTTCTCGACGAAATACGAGGAGCAGGACCGATACCTCCCCCGGGAGGAGGCGGACCGGATCGCCGGCGTCGCGTCGATCGATGCCCTCGAATCGATTGCCCGATCGGTTAACCGGATCGTCTCGGAGCGCGCCGCGGAGACCGGCTTCGTTCACGAGGACGGGAAGATCGAGTGTCTTCACGTCGACGGCGAGATCCGGGTGGCCGACGTCGTCGGCACGTTCGACGAGAACCGCTTCTCGTACGGCGGCCGGCAGGTCTCAAAGGAGGTCATCCGACAGTGGTATAAACGAACCCAGCCCGAGTGGGTCGAGGCCGTCGCCGACGCGAAACGCGCCGTCGCGGAACGCGAGATCGACGACTGGCGCGAGGTCTGTGCGGTCGATCCCGTGGGCCTGCCGGACGGAGTCGTCGAGGCCGTCTCCGCGATGTACGCGGCGGGCGCGAACGCATACGTCGGCGAGCAGCGGTTCGACGCGCCCGACGTCGAGACGGCCCTGGCCGCGGTCGGCGAGATCTGACCCGTTCGGCGGAATGCGAACGGATCGAGGATAACGGGGCGACCGCCTTTTGACCGTCCGCCTCGTAGCGCAACGCATGTCTGACGAGGTCGGCTTCGGCGAACGGCTGGAGTCGCAAACGGTGACGTATCTCGACCGGTTGAACGACTGTGCCGGGCTGCTCCCCGAGCTGCTCGACCGGTACGCGGCCGGCGGCGACTACGAGGGGACGCTCGCGGAGATCGAGGCGATAGAGAGCGAGGCCGACGCGCTCGTCCGGGAGATAACGGCGCTGATCACGGACGCCGGCGCGGACGACATCGGCCTGCTCAACACGCGGATCAACTTCAACGAGTCGGCCCTGCTCGACTTCTACGGCGATCTCGACGTCGTCGCGAACCACACAGAGCGGATCGGACAGGAACTCGCCATGATGCGTCCGGATCCCTCGCCAGAGCCGTTCGAGAGCCTCCGGGAGATGGGCGAGGAGGTCGCGTCCATGGCCGAGACGCTGGAGGACGTGGTCGTGCGGTTCGTCCGTGGCCTCTCACGAACCGGCGCGCGGGAGACGTTGACCGAGGGGATCGAGTCGATCCGGGCGGCGGAGAGCCGGTGTGACGAGCTCCGGAACGACGCCATCGGAACCGCGTTCGCTGACGACGCGGTCACGAACCCCCTCGTCTACCGCGAGTTCGCCATCCTCTTCGACGAGCTCGCGAACGCGATGGAGGACCTTACCGACGCGATGGTCATCATCGCCAGCAAGGAACCCGGGATCGTGACGGGGGACGCCACGACCGAGGAGTGACGGAGGCCGCCACGACCGAGGGTTGATCGGGAAAGTCCCCGGGAATGACCGATGTCCACGAGGCACACGCCACGGCGCGTCTCGCATCGTTTTTGACCGACGCACGCGCATCGACCGTAATGAGTTATCGGATCGGTCTCGTCGGCAAGCCATCGGTTGGCAAGTCGACCTTCTTCAACGCCGCGACGATGAACGACGTGCCGGAGGGCGCGTACCCGTTCACGACCATCGACCCGAGCGTAGGCGAGGCGTACGCCCGCGTCGCGTGTGCCGCACCGGAGTTCGAGGAGACCTGCACGCCGAGCGTCGGCGTCTGTCGGGATGGCACCCGGTTCGTGCCGGTGAAGCTCGTCGACGTCGCGGGGCTCGTCCCCGGCGCCCACGAGGGCCGCGGACTCGGCAACCAGTTTCTGACCGACCTCAACGAGACGGACGTGTTGATCCACGTCGTCGACTTCTCGGGGAGGACCGACATCGAGGGCGAGGCCACTGAAGGACACGACCCGCGGGAGGACATCGACTTCCTCGAGGCGGAGCTCGACGCCTGGTATCTCGACGTGTTGAAGAAAGGTATCGAGAAGTACGAAACTCGGTATCACGGCGCCGAGGCCGCCATCGAGGAGGAGCTCGCCGAGCAGATGTCCGCGTTCGGCACGAACAAAGACGGGATGAAACAGGTCATCCTCGCCGAGGGACTCGAACTCGATCCCGCAACGTGGGACGAGAGGGACCGTGCGGACCTCGCCCGCGAGCTTCGCAAGCGAACGAAGCCGATGGTGGTCGCCGCCAACAAGATGGACACGTCGGAAGCGCAGGCGAACTGGGAGGCGATCACCGCCGACCCCGACTACGACCACCTCTCGTTCGTCCCGGCGAGCGCACACGCGGAGAAGGCGCTAAAAAGGGCAGCCGACGCGGGTGTCGTCGACTACGTCGCCGGCGACGACGAGTTCGACGTGGTCGGCGACGTCTCCGACGAGCAGGCCGCGGGTCTCGACGCAATCGCCGCGTTCGTCGACGCCTACGGCGGAACCGGGGTACAAAAGGCGCTGGAGGAGGCCGTCTTCGACGTGCTCGGGTGCATCGCCGTCTTCCCCGGCTCGGCGAACGGCTCGACGGACGAGAGGGGCGTCTTTCGCGACTGTTTCATCCTTCCCGAGGGAGCGACGACGGAGGACTTCGCGTATCACATCCACTCGGACATCGGCGAGGGGCTCCTCCACGGAACCGACTGCCGAAGCGGGCGACAGGTCGGCGCCGGCCACGAGCTCACACACCGTGACGTGATCGAGCTGATCTCGACGAGGCAGGCGGCGCCGTGACTTCCTCCCCACCCTACTCGGCTCGACCGGGAACCGTTACTCGCCGGCCACGGCGGGGACGTCGGCCTCCTCGTAGCCGGGGACGGTGCCGTCGTCGTTCCAGCCGCGGATCTCGTAATACTCCGAGAGCGCCTCGTCGAAGCCGTCGATCTCGTACGGGAGCGTGTCGTCGTCGCGGTCGAATCCGCGCGCGTTGTTGAACGCCCGCTCGAGTTCGACCACGCGACCGCCCATGGCGAGCAGGTCCTCGTACTCCGCGTCGAGCAGGCTCGCGAGCCGCTCGTCGGTGACCGTCCCGCGGGAGAACTTGCAGATCACCGCGGAGTCGAGCACGGCGTTGTGATTCTCCTTGTCGACGAGCTTCGGCGGCTTGCCGTCGAGTCCCTGCGGGTCGAGCGCGTCGTCCTTGTCGACGAGGGGGTACTCGTACGGATAGAACTCGCCGTACATGTGGTCGGCGCCGCGGTTGGAGGTCGCGAACGCCAGCCCCTGCCCGTTGAGCTGGCGGCCATCGTGGCCCGCGAACGCCAGCCCCTTTACCGTCCAGTCGTCCACGCCGAACTCCTCGTGGGCGCGGTGGATCCCCTCGGCGAGCTTGTCGCCGACGCCCTCGCGGTAGGCGATCTGCTCGACGATCGAGTGGACGAGCCCCGCGTTGCCGAACTCGTCTTCGGCCGCGAGGTACATCGAGACGACGTCTCCACAGGAGATGGTGTCCATCCCGAGTTCGTCACACAGCTCGTTGGCGCCCATCACGTCGACGATGTCGTCGATTCCCGCGTTCGAGCCGAACGCCATCACCGTCTCGAACTCCGGCCCCTCCGTCTCGATGCCCGTCGCCTCGTCCCGAGTGGGGAGCTTGCAGGCGAACGCACACTGCGAGCAGGTTCCCTTCTTGTACTTCTTCTCCTCGACGCGGTCCCCGGAGATCCCTTCGACGCCCTCGAAGGACTGCTCGGAGAAGTAGTACGACGGCAGCGCGTTCACCGTGTTCGCGAGTTCGGTCACGCTCGTCGTCCCCTGTCGTTTCATGATGTGATCGGAGGTGGCGGCCTCGCGGTGGACCTCGCCGGCGTCCGCGGGCCACTCGACGTCCATCTCCGCGTCGGCGTCGCCCGCGAACGTGAGCGCCTTCACGCCCTTCGAGCCGAGCACGGCCCCCAACCCCCCACGTCCGAACGCCCGGGTGTCGGAGGTCATGATCGACGCGAACCGGACCTCGTTCTCGCCGGCGGGACCGATGCAGGCGACGTTCTCGGGGTCGAGGTCGTGTGTCTCGCCGAGGTAGGTGGAGACCGCCGACGTCTCCGTCGCCGCGAGGTCGGGCACGGGCTCGAACGTCACGTTCGGCGTGCCGTCCGCGTCGGCCTCCCGCACGTGGATCGCGAGGAGTTCGTCGCTTGCGCCGACGATCTCGACGGCGGCGTAGCCCGCACCCGTGAAGTTCCGCGAGAGGAATCCGCCGGCGTTCGACGAGCAGAGCCCGTTCGTCAGCGGGGAGACGGCCGTCGCTGCCATCCGGCCGGTGTAGGAGGTGCGCGAGTACTGCATCGGCCCCGTCGAGAGGTAAAGCCGGTTCTCGGGTCCGAGCGGATCCACGTCGAAGGGGATCCGGTCGTACGCGAGCCGGGTGTTGAGTCCCCGACCGCCGACGAACTCACCGAGCTGATCGTCTATCGGCTCAGTCGTCGCGGTTCGGTCGCCGACATCGATCCTGAGGAGCGGACCCTGTGTGTGTCTCATACCCACCGGTTCGTTCCCGAATCGATAAAAGTCGGGGTGTCGGTGCGTCGGAACGGGTATCGACGCCTCCTCGGTCCCGAGCAAGCCCGGAGGGGAATGGCTAGCCGGCGCCGAGCGCGGCCATGATCTGGTTGCCGAAGATCATCACGATGAGCCCGGCAAGCATGATCAACCCCGAGGACACCGTCACCATCCGAACCGCGGCGTGTCTGTTCCCGAGCGGGAGCCGGCTCGCCACCGCCTCGGAGACCATCCGCAGGATCCGGCCGCCGTCGAGCGGGAACGCCGGCAGGCAGTTGAACAGCGCCAGCTGGATGTTGATCCAGCCGGTCCAGAACAGCAGGTTCGCGAGCAGGAACGCGC
>CAZIFX010000068.1:0-11012 GCA_964538415.1 uncultured Halobellus sp. | reverse complement strand
CGCCTCGACGTTCGCCCCGCCGTCAGCACGGGGTCCCGCGTTCGACCCGTCGACTGCCGGATCGTCGGCGGGCGCGTCGTCGGCTGCCCCCTCAACGATGGCCTCGGCGATCGGATGGACGGAGAACCGCTCGAGGGCCGACGCCCGCGCGAGCAGTCGATCGACGAACTCCCCGTCCGCCCCTCCGTCGGCGTCGACCGGAACGACATCGAGGACGCTCATCTCCCCGTCGGTGAGCGTGCCGGTCTTGTCGAGGACGACCGTGTCGACGTCGCTGCCCTCCTCGAAGACGGCGTCGGAGACGATCACGATCCCCCGTCTCGCGGCGTCACGGATCCCCGCGGCCACCGCGAGCGGGGTCGCCAGCCCGAGCGCGCACGGACACGAGACGATGAGCACCGTCAACGCCACGAGCGCCGCCGCGGTCGGCGACGTGCCGGCGAGAAGGTACAGAACGCCGACGACGGCCGCGACGACGAGGACGAGCGGGACGAAGACCGTCGCGAGCTTGTCGACGAGCCGCTGGATCCCCGACCGCGAGCTCTGGATCTCCCAGAGCAGCCGGACGAGCGTGTCGAGCGTGCTCGTCGCGCCCTCGGCGACGGTTACGACCACCGGCGCGTCGGTCACCACGGTCCCGCCACGAACCTCGTCGCCCTCGCGTTTCGTGGCCGGCAGCGACTCGCCGGTGACGAGCGCCTCGTCGACCGCGGCGGACCCCTCCGCGACGACGCCGTCGAAGGGAACCCGCTCGCCAGGCCGGACGAGCAGCCTGTCGCCGCCCTCGACGAGCGACGGCGCGACGGACTCCCCGGACTCCAGCCGAACCGTCCGGTCTCCCGCCGTCGTCAGATCCGAGAGCATTCCCGTCGCGCGGCGTTTGATCAGTGACTCGTAGTGGTTACCGGCGATCACGACGAGCACGACCGCGACGGTGACGTCGAAGTAGAGGTCGGTCCGGCCGACGAGCATCGCGAGCGTGCTGTAGGCGTACGAACTCAACGCGGCCACGGAGACCAGCAGATCCATGTTCGGCTGGCGCGCCCGAAGACTCACGTACGCCCCGCGAAGGATCGGGTAGCCGGTATAAAAGAGCACGATGGAGGTGAACAGCCAGATGTGTGCGAACAGGTACAAACCATCCACACCACCGAGGTCGACGACCGGGTCGTAGCCGAAGTAGGTCGGGTACAGGAAGATCAGATACCACAGCATCGTCATCATCCCGAAGAAGCCGCCGCCGATCAGAAATCGAACGACTGCGACGTCGTCGCCTGCCGGCTCGGGCTCCGCGCGGTCGCTCGCGACGTAGCCGGCCACGGAGAGCCGCTCCGGGAGCTCCGCGGCGGTCACGCGGTCGGGGTCGTACTCGACCCGGATCGTGTCGGTGGCGTAGCTCGCCTCGGCGGCCTCGACGCCGGGCTGTTCGCCCGCGGTCAGCTCCAGAAACGACTCGCAGGTCGAACAGTGCATCCCGTCGACGTGGAGGAACGTGGTCTCGCCGTCGAAGGAATCGTCCGTGTCCGACCGCGGTGCTCGACGCTCCAACTCGTCGAGGTCGTCGACGTCGTCGAGCGAGCGGGCGACCGCCAGACAGCCGCGACAGCAGTACTCACCGTCGACGTCCGACGCGGTGAACGGGTCCGGCTCGGTCGGCAGATCACAGAGCGTACAGTTCGTCATGGAGTGGTTCGACGCGGTGGCGATCGGGAGCTGATCGACGGCGGCAGACGGTACGGGGCCCGTCGGCGCTACGAGCCGGACGAGCGGCCGGGAAGCCCGATCGATCCGCCGGTCGCGATCCGCAACGCCAGCCAGATGAGCAGGACGTTGATCGCGGCGACGGCGACGAGGGCGTCGCCGGTAATGGCGGCGTATATCAGGACCGGCGCCAACGCCACCAACACCAGCAACGTTACGCCTTGCAGCGGGAGATTCATGTTTCCATCTCGCTCTCATCGCGTAAATAGGGCTGGGGCGTTTTCACTGTTCGGGAAGGCGTATGTATTATTTATGCACAGCCGATACCGATCCGATATGGCCAGTACTGAAACGAGGGGTGCGACGGTCACGGAGGACGAACGTGACCACGGTGACCCCGACGCCGAGGAGTTTGACCCGATCGGGACGCTCGCGTTGATCCTCACGTACTTCGCGATCCTCGTGGTCGCGTGGATCTACGTCTATTTCATCGAGTTCCTGAGCCGCGATCTCACCGTCATCGGCTCGGTCGTCGGGTGATCGAATGCACGTTCACGCATACGAAAAGATCTGGCTCGCGCTGGCTATCGTGTTGATCCTGCTTCTGATCGGAAGCGTCACCTACGGCGCGGTCGGCCCGGGCATCGCGATGGTCGCCGACTCACAGGACCCGATCGACCCGCAGGCGCTCGAGGAGGACGACCGATTCGCCGATCCGCGCGTGGAGCAGGTCGGTGAGAACGAGTACGCCGCCTACGTGGTCGCCTTCCAGTTCGGCTTCGATCCGGACCCGATCGTCGTTCCCGAAAACAGCCGGGTGACCTTTTACGTCACCTCGCCCGACGTGATCCACGGCTTCCAGGTCGTCGGCACGAACGCCAACACGATGGTCGTTCCCGGCGAGGTCGCCGAGATCACGGTCGAGGTCGCGGAGCCGCGCGAGTACGGCATCGTCTGTAACGAGTACTGTGGGGCGGCACACCACGCCATGGAAGGGAAACTGGAGGTCGTCAGCGAGGAGGAGTACGAGGAACGAATCGAAGGGGGTGAGGACGCATGAGCGCCGAACTCGAGGCCGAACCCACCTTCGTCGATAAGTTCCCCGAGGAAGCACGGATCATCCGTGCGGCGTTTTGGGGATCGTTCCTTGCGCTCACGCTCGGTGCCGTCTTCGGGATCGTCCAGACGCTCCACCGAACGGGGCTCGCCCGCCCGTTCAGCTCCGTCGACTACTACACCTTCCTCACCGCTCACGGCGTGTTCCTCGTGATCAGCTTCACGATCTTCTTCCTCGTCGGGCTGTTCACCTGGGCGGTCGTCAGGAGCTTGGACCGGCCACTCGTGAACACGAAGATCACGTGGACGTGGTACGGCCTCATGGCCGCCGGCATGACGATGACCGGCATCTCCATCCTCGCCGGCTTCACGGACCGGATCGACATGAGCGCGGACGTGCTCTTCACCTTCTACGCGCCGCTGCAGGCGCACCCGCTGTTTTACGCCGGGCTCGTGGTGTTCATCATCGGCACGTGGGTCGCCGGCGCGGACTGGTTCCGCACGTGGCTCGCCTGGCGCGGTGACAACCCGGGCGAGCGGATCCCGCTGCAGACGTTCATGGTGTTGACGACGATGATCATGTGGTACATCGCGACGCTTGCGATCGCCACCTCCGTTCTCGTCTTCCTGTTGCCGTGGTCGCTCGGGCTCATCGAATCGGTGAACCCGACGCTCACGCGGACGCTCTTCTGGTTCTTCGGTCACCCGGTCGTCTACTTCTGGCTCATGCCGGCGTACCTGCTGTGGTACACCGTCCTTCCGAAGATCGCCGGCGGCCGACTCTTCAGCGACCCGCTTGCCCGGGTCGTCTTCGTGCTGTTCCTGCTGTTGTCGACGCCGGTCGGCATCCACCACCAGTACCTTGACCCCGGAATCGCGGAGGGATTCAAGTTCATCTCGATGACGAACACGATGTTCCTGCTTTTACCCAGCCTGCTCACCGCCTTCACCGTCGTCGCGAGCGTCGAGTACGGCGCTCGCCGCCGCGGGGGGACGGGGATCTTCGGCTGGCTTCGCGCGCTTCCCTGGCGTACCCCGGCGTTCACCGGCATGATGCTCGCCGGGCTGATGTTCGCGGCCGGCGGCTTCTCCGGGATGATCAACGCCGGGCTCAACATCAACTACATGATCCACAACACCCTCTGGGTGCCCGGTCACTTCCACCTCACCGTGGGGACGGCGGTCGCGTTGACGTTCATGGCGGGCACCTACTGGCTCTGGCCGCAGCTCACGAACCGGCGGCTCTACAGCCCGCAGATCGGCCTCGTGCAGGTCGTGATGTGGTTCATCGGGATGGCGCTGATGTCGAACGCGATGCACGCACAGGGACTTCTCGGCGTGCCGCGGCGCACGGCGGAGCCGGAGTACGCCGGCTTCGAGTATCCGCTGGCGTTCGGCGGCTTCGAGGAGTTGAATCTCCAGATCGCCATCGGCGGGACGTTGCTTTTCATCTCGACGGTCCTGTTCATCGCCAACGTCGTCATCACCAGTTGGAGCCCGAAGGCGTCCGGACTCGCCCGGCCGCTGCCGCCCGCCCTCTCCGGGCCCGACGACGCTCCCGAGGTGCTCGATAACCTGCGGCTCTGGGTGGGCGTCGCGGTCGTGCTCGTCATCCTGGCGTACGCGCTGCCGCTCGCCGGGATCGTCTCGAACAGCGGGCTCTTCGGCACCGGCGCCGGCACGTTCCCGGTCTGGATCGACGCGGCGGGCGCGGTCGCAGAGCGGGCACTCGCCGCCATCGCGTCAGCGGTCGCCCTCCTCGTGAGCGCGCTCACGGGGGTGTTCCCGGCATGAGCATCGACGTGAGCCGGGGCGGACTGCTCGTCGGGCTCGCCGTCTTCGGCGTGATAGCCTACGAGCTCCGCACCGTCCTCGACATGCTCGGCCTCCCGCTCCCGCTGGTTCCCTACCTGGCGGGCGTGTTCGTGTTGGCGGGGCTGATCGTCTGGGTGATCTCGCTGAAGGGCGGGTGGCGCACGGAGCCACGACACGACGGATCCTCGTAGCGATGGCGACCGAAACCGGCACCGACGTCGACCGCCCCGCCCGCCTCGCGGGTGCCACCGGGGTCGCCTATCGCGGGCTGCTCGGCGGGACCCTCGCCGCGCTCGCGTACGTGACCGTCCTCGTGGCGTATCTCGTCACGACCCCGACCGAGGTTCTCGACCCGACACGGGCGGCGTATCCGCTGGTCTGGTTCGCCGTCGCGGCGGCGTGTCTCGCGGCGGCGTTCGGAACCGACATGCCGCGTCGCGGGGGCGACTCCACCGGCCTGCGAGGCCGGCTGCCGTTACTCGTGGGCGTCGGCTACGTGGTGCTTTTGATGGCGATAAGCGGGGCGCTCTCCGTCGGCACGACCGGATTCGGTCTCGACGCCGCGTCAGGGCTGCCCGGCTGGGGACCGATCGTCCTCGCCGACCTGTTCGTGGCTACGCTCGTCGTCGTCCCCTTCCAAGTCGTGGGATACGTCGTGCTCGGCGCCTTGCTCGCCCGGGCGCTCGCGGCGAGCGCCGGGTCGCTGTTCGCGGGATCCCTCGGCCTGTTCAGCTGTGCCGGCTGCGTGCTCCCCGTCGTCGCCGCCGGCGCGTCGGCGCTCGGCGTCCCGCTGTTCGCCGACGGCGTTCCCGTGATCGTCTCGACGGCGGCCTTCTCCGTGACGGCCGTCGCGCTCGTCGGACTCGCCGTTCGCGGCGGTCGTCGCGACGGCGCGTGTCGGCGGTGACGTTCGTCCCCCTTCGTCGGCTCGTAGCGGGGACATCCACCTTCTCACGACTCGATCCGGCGGCGAGCGCGCTCGGCGGCGACGCTCGCCGTCCGAGCGTATCCGAGGGACCCGACGGCGACGGCGATGCCGACGACCGTCCAGCCGAGGAGGCTGCCGAGGGCGCGTCCGGAGGCGATGGACTCACCGTCTCCCTCGAAGGCGACGCCGACCACGTGATCGAAGACGAGTCCGCGGAACGCGCCGTTCGGCGTGAGCGCGAGCAGCTCGGGGAGTGCCGCGGCCGGTGTCCCCGTCGAGAGCGACCGGAGCACGGCGAGGTCGCCGCCGAGCACGCCGGCGACGAGTACGAGCCCGCCGAGGGCAATGGCGCTTCGCCGGCTCGCAGCGAGCGCCGAGACGCCGGCGGCGACCGCGAGGTAGGCCGCGCCGAGCAGGACGACGAACGTCAGGAACCGAACCAAAAGCAGCGGCGAGTCGACGCCCGCGTGGGTGGCGTAAATTCCCGTGTCGGGACTCGCCGTCAGCCAGACGTATCCGCCGACGAGCGCGTACGGGAGGGCGACGATGGCGACGAGCGCGAGCAGGCGCGCGGCGAGCACGCCGGCCACGTAGGTGCCTGCGCCGACGCCGAAGGTGCGGATCACGTCGACCTCGCCGGTGGCGCGGTCGGTCCGGAGTGCCCGATATCCTAACACGACCGCCGCGAGCGGGACGAGCAGCTCCGTCGGCAACAGCAGGTCGACGACGGCGGGGATGAGTCCGGTCGCGCCGCCGCCGCCGACGGCGACGACGCCGCCCACCGCGACGAGCAGCCCGACGGCGAGCAGGGCGTAAGCCGGCGTCCGTGCGACGGTGATGGCCTCCCGCCGGAAGACCGTCGAGAACGCGGCGAGCCGCCCGATCATCGGTCCGACACCCCCGGAACGTGGACGGTTCCCGAGTCGGACCCGGATCCGCCGTCGGATTCCGATTCGGTTCCGGGAGCGGACCCGGCTTTCGATCCGGACTCGGAGCCGGCCTCCCCCGCGGACTGCCCGTCCCCCGACTGGCGATTCGTTCCCTCGGCTCCGCGTGACCCGTTCGTGTCGACGATCGACCGGTAGAGTCCGGTGAGATCGTCGACGTCGTGGGTCGCACGTAGCGCGTCGATTCGTCCGGCGGCGGCGACCCGCCCACGGTGCAGGGCGACGACGCGGTCGGCGTGCGCCTCGGCGAGTCCGAGATCGTGGGTGCTCACCACGACCGCGGTCCCTCCGTCGGCGCGATCCGCGGCCGCGGCGAACGCGCGCTCCCGCATGCCGGGATCGAGCCCGCTCGTGGGCTCATCGAGCACGACGACCGGCGGCTCGCCGAGCGTGGCGACGGCGATCCCGAGCAGCCGACGCATGCCCCCGGAGAGCGCGTCGACCCGGCGATCGCCGGCGTCGACGAGCCCGACGCTCGCGAGGGCGTCGTCGGCCGCTCCCGGTCCGGCGTCGGCCAGCCGGGCGTAGAAGGCGAGCGTCTCCTTGGCGGTGAAGTCGTCGCGGAACGGCACGTCCTGAGGTAGATAGCCGATCCGGGCGCCGGCCGCGGGGCCGCGGCGCAGTACCGCCCCCTCGACCGGGAGTACCCGGCCGACGAGCGTGCCGAGCAGGGTTGATTTCCCGGATCCGTTCGGGCCGATGACGGCCGTCAACCCGGGCGGAAACGCCGCGGACGCCGACCGCAGGACGGCGACGCCCCCGTAGGTACGGGTCACTTCGCGGGCCTCGATCAGCGGATCGGCCGCGGGCCGGTCGTCCTCATCGGGCATCGTCGTCACCCTCGTCATCGTGTGTGTCATTCGTGTCGTCCGCTTCGTATGCGTCGCCCTCCATCGCCTCCCGCCAGTCGGCGGTGACGACCCCGTCGGCGTTTTCGACGGCAGCGATCCGGTCCGGATCGAACGGCGTGTCGGCGGGTACGGGGTCGAACACGCCGCCGGATCTGGCGCCGGGCGTCGTTCCGCGCAGTCGGTCGAGCAGCCGCGCCGCAGGCGATCCCGCCGCCACCGCCGCCGCGGGCTCGCGGTGGAACGCGACGTCCACGGACGAGGTCGGCTCGTAGCCGCGGTCGGCCGCGTGAAGCGGCGCGTCGGCACCCTCCCAGTAGTTGCCCACGTCGCCGTCGGCCCAGATCCGCAGCGGCCCGGCGCCGGCGCCGGCGTGGCGCTCGTTGCCAACGAAGTCGTTTTCCACGACCCGGCTCGACGGCACGACGGTCGTCGCCCGCGCACCCTGCTCGTTGCCGACGAGGACGTTTCGTTCGTACAGCGACCCGCGCGAGCTGGTCGAGAAGCCGAGGTCGTTGTGGGCGAGGGTGTTGTAGCCGACGTATGCCCGGGTCCCCGACGCCTGGATCCCGGCCGGCGAGTCGCGGACGTCGTTGCCGACGATGGCGTTGCCCTCCGGTCGGGTCATCACGGTGATCCCGCCATAGGTGGCGTTGCGGACGACGTTGTCGGCGATCAGCGAGTCGCCGGTGTACATGAGGTGGACGCCGTAGCGCGTGCCCGAGAACGTCGCGTTCCGGATCACGGTGCCGTCGGCGCGGTGCGCGTAGACGCCGTCGCGTCCGCCGACGAACTCCCCGCCGTCGACCGTCACCCGCGACTCCATCGCGACGACGCCCATGAAGCCGTCCTGCCAGTCGTCGGGACCCTCGACGTCGAGGTCGATGAGGGTCGCGTGTGAGCCCTCGCGCAGTAGGACGCCGCTCGCGTCCGTTTCGATCCGCACGTCCTCGGCGACGAGCCCGGGGGCGTCGATCCCGCGGATCCCGGCGTCGCCGTGGCCGTAGCCGAGCTGGACGTTCGTGTCCCACGCGGCCGCGTCGTCGTCGGGCGGCTCCTGGACGGCCCCCTCGTCGCGCGTCTCGTTGCCGACTCCCGCCACCGCGAGCCCGGAGAGCGCGACGTCGGGCGCCCGAACCGTGATCACGGAGCCGTTGCCGTCGCCGCGGATCGTCGCGTTCTCGCCGGCGACGGTGAGGGGCTTCGTCACGTTCACCGTCTCCTCGTAGGTCCCTTCGGGCACGACGACCGTCGTGTTCGGCGGGGCCACGTCGATCGCGGCCGAAACCGTTTCGACGTCCTCGCCGACGACGACGGACACGGGACGGTCCGCACGATGTCGCGCGTCCGCGACGCGAGCGTCCGCGGTCGCCCACCGGTCGGGCGCCATCGACCGGACGGTCGCGGCCGTGTCGACGTCGAACGACCGGGTCCGAAGCGTCGACCACGACGTCACCTCGCCGTCGTGTGCGTCGGCGAAGTCGGCGGCTGCGTCGGCGGCGGCGAAGGGTATCGCGGTCTCGCCGGCGGGCGTCCGGACGTCGGCGCCGACGACGTAGACCGCCTCGTCCGCCGGCGTCCACCCCGGGGCTCCGTCGGCACGGAACAGTCCCGCCGCGGTCACGCCGGGCTCCGCTCCGTCGAACGTCTCGACGTGGACGGCGATCGGGTGGCCGAAGGCCGTCTCGGTTCGGTCGTCGGCCAGCGCGTCGACGAGCGGGCCGATCCCGTTGTATCCGACGACGTACTGGAAGCTGGAGAAGAACACCTGCGCGCGGGGGACCGTCGCCTCGCCGTCCATTAGCTCGTCCGTCTCGGCGGAGAGGCCGAGTTCGACGGCGTCGTCGTATCGGACGGGATCCGGCGTCGAGTCGGCCGGATCGACGAGGAAGGCGCCGGCGACCGTGAGCGCCGCCACCACCGTCATCGCGACGACCGCGACGCGGAGAGCGCGTCGCCGACGGGCGCTCGACGCGAGTCGATTCACGCAGTCGGTTGGAGCCCCGCCCGTATATGGCGTCTGGTTCGTTCCTCGAACGACCGCCTGAACCGCTCCAGAGCCCCTAAATCGGTCGCCACCTAAGCCTCTCGTCATGAAACGAACGCGCGGTTTCGACCGGTCCGCCCGCGGCGGTCGATCACCACGACTCGGCCGCCGACGGGTCCTCCTCGGCGTCGCCGGCGGGGCGTCGCTCGCGCTCGCCGGCTGTCTGGGTGATGACGGATCGGACGTCGACCCGATCGCGCTTGACGGCGAGCGCGCCTGCGACCAGTGCGGCATGATCGTCGAGGACCATCCCGGACCGGTGGGCCAGATCCACTTCGCGGACGACGAACCCGAGGGCGGCCGCCCGGCGCGGTTCTGTAGCAGCACCTGCACCTACACGTATCGGTTCGACGCGATGGACGAGGGGCGGGACCCGGTCGCGACCTTCCTCACCGACTACTCGACGGTCGACTACGAGGTCTTCGAGGAGGGCGACGACGTCCTCTTCTCTTCACACGTCGGTGCGGACGCGTTCGCGCCGCTGTCGTCGCTGACGGTCGTCGCCGGCGGCGACGTGGTCGGTGCCATGGGCCCGGAGCTGATCCCGTTTTCCGACGGCGACGACGTCGACGCGTTCCGCGATTCGTACGGCGGCACGGCGATGGACGCCGAGGACGTCGACCGCGCCACCGTCGACGCGCTCTGACGGACGGGTCGAACGTCGTGGGTCGCCGGCGGCCGCTTTCCGTCGAGGCAATCGGTCGGGAGGCCGTCGGACGCGTTCGGTCGGAAGGCCGTCGATCGGCCGCGACGGCGCGCGGTCCGCCGTTCTCTCGAAACGGGAATGCCGATCCGGCTTTTTGAGTGATGCACCCGTATCGTGAGACATGAGTTACGGACGACGGCCCTCAACTCGGCTCGACCTCGATACGGCGTTCAAGGCGTTCGGCGCGGTCGCGATCCTCATCGCGGTCGTGGTCGCGGGCGCCGTGATAGCGTTGACCGACCCGTTCGGCGGACTGGTCACCGCGTCGCCCGCGATCGTCGGGACCGTCGCGTTCACCGTGCTGCTGGTTGCCGTGGGCTACACGACGTTCGCGCTGCGGGCACGCTGACTCACGGAGGACGGAAACCGAAGACACGCCCGCTCGATCAGCCCTGCGTGACGCGCCACGTGGTCGACCGGGCGCGGCCCCACTTTTCGATCTCGACGTCGTCGGACTTCTCGGCGAGGCGGGGGAGCCGGGCTCCGACCTGTTTTGCAGTGAGGCCGATCGCCTCGGCGATCGTCTTCGAGCGAACGTACCGCTCGCCGCGCGAGGCGCTATCGGTGAGGTACGCGAGGATCCGCTGTTCCTCCTCGGTGTACTCGCTCATGCCGCACGAGTAGGGCGTGTGTGCGTTTAACGGTTACCCGTTTGCCCGGTTCACTCGAACAGCTGGATCGCGACGACCGCGAGCAGGGCGAACACGATGGCCGCGCCGAACCCCCACGCGCGGCCGAGCTGCGTCGGCGCCCCGTACATCACGACCGCTCCCACGAGCGTGACCGCGGCGAACGCCAACATCACGCCGAGCCCCTTGTCCGACTCCATGGATCCCTCGCTCATACACGGCGGTTTGCGGGCGTGCACTTAGTTCATAGAGATTCGAGACGGAAACCCACGACTTTAGCCGTGGGAGGAAGCCGACACTCCTCTCTACAACCCACGCGCGATAGCAGACCGACT